>DASXBA010000087.1:0-51537 GCA_036406475.1 Thermoleophilaceae bacterium
ACGCCGATGAGCGCCTACCGCGCGGTGCGCAAGCTCCCGCCCGCGCACACGCTCGTGCTCGAGGACGGCCAGCCGCGCCTGAACCGCTACTGGCAACTGGACTACGCCTCCAAGCTCGACCTCTCCCCCGCCGAGCTCGGCGAGCGCATCCGCGCGGAGCTGCAGGCCGCCGTGCGGCGGCGGTTGGTCGCCGACGTCCCGCTCGGCGCCTTCCTCTCCGGCGGGATCGACTCCTCGGCGGTGGTCGCAGCGATGGCCGAGGCCTCGAGCGGCCCCGTCAAGACGTTCTCGATCGGCTTCGAGGACGAGCGCTTCGACGAGCTCGAGCACGCGCGGCTGATCGCCGAGCGCTTCGGCACCGACCACACGGAGTTCGTGGTCCGGCCGGACGGGATCGAGCTGCTGCCGAAGCTGGTGCGCCACTACGGCGAGCCGTTCGCCGACTCGTCGGCGATCCCGTGCTTCAAGCTCGCCGAGCTGACGCGCCGCCACGTGACCGTCGCGCTGAACGGCGACGGCGGCGACGAGTCCTTCGCCGGCTACATGCGATACGCCGGCAACGTCCTTGGGCAGCGCTTCGAGCGGCTGCCCACGCCGCTGCGGCGGGCAGGTTCGGCACTGGGGCGCCGCCTGCCCGCGCGCGGCGAAATGGACAGCACGCTGAGCCGCGTGCGCCGGCTTGCGCTGGCCGCGGAGCTCGACGCCCCCTCGCGCTACGCGCGCTCCCACGCCTGCTTCGACCCCGCGGCGCGCGACGCGCTCTACACCCCCGAGTTCGCCGCACTCGTGGGTGAGTCGAGCGCGGACGAGGTGATCGCGGGGCCGTGGCGCGAAGCGTCCGGCAGCGCGCCGGTCGACGTGATGCTCGAGGTCGATGTCCGCACCTACCTGCCGGGCGACCTCCTCACCAAGATCGACATCGCGACCATGGCCCACTCGCTCGAAGCGCGCTCGCCGTTTCTCGACCCCTCACTGATGCAGCTCGCGGCGTCGATCCCGGCCTCGCTCAAGCTGCGCGGGAGGGAGAAGAAGGTCGTGCTCCGCGACGCGCTGCGCGGCTGGATCCCGGACTCGATCCTCGACCGCCCCAAGCAAGGCTTCTCGGTGCCGCTCGCCGGCTGGCTGCGCGGCTCGCTGAGCGGCTACGCCGAGGAGCTCCTGCTCGAGGGCAAGGCCCGCTCGCGCGGCTGGTTCGAGCCGGAAACCGTCCGCGGGCTGCTCGAGCGGCACGGGCGCGGCGAGGACCACTCGAACCGCATCTGGTCGCTGATCGTGCTCGAGACCTGGATGCGCGAGGTGGTGGAGAGCCCGGGCCGCGCCGAGCCGGCGGTGCTGGCGGCGTAGCTACGCTCCATGGGCATCGACTACGTCCTGTTCAAGGCGCTCAACGGCTTCGCCGCCCACCACGACGGGTTCGAGGATCCGCTCCGGCTGATCTCGCTCGAGGCGCAGTTCCTCTTCATCGCGCTGCTCGGAAGCCTCTTCGTCGTGCGCGGCAAGTGGCGCTCGCGCAACGGCCGCCGCGGCGTGGTGGCAGCGGGCTTCAGCGCGCTCCTCGCGCTCGGGGTGGCGCACCTGATCACCGACGTCTGGGCGCGGCCGCGGCCCTACGAGGCGCATCCGGCCCACACGCACCTGTTCGTGCCCGCCTCGCACGACCCGTCGTTCCCGAGCGACCACGCGACCGCGGCGTTCGCGATCGCCGTGGCGCTGCTCCTGCGCCACCGCAAGGCGGGGCTGCTCGCCCTCGGCCTTGCGCTGGCGGTGTCGGTCTCGCGCGTCGTCGTGGGCACGCACTACCCCAGCGACGTCCTTGCCGGAGCAGCGATCGGGGCGATGGCCGCGCTGATCCTCTGGCTGCCCTCGATCCGCGGTCCGCTGGACCGGCTGGCCGACCGGGCCGGCTCCCTCTACGAGGGACTGCGGCTCAGGGCCGTGCCGCTCTAGCCCTTGAGCACCAGGGCGAGCACCATTCCGAACAGCACCACGCTCTGGGCGCTGTGCACGACGATGCCGATGAACGCGCTGCGATACCGCTTGGAGGGATAGGCCGAGGCGAGCAACGGCGCCGAGGCCGTGCGGAAGGCCGCGCGCTTTCAGCCGACGATCGTCCTCATGGACATCCGCATGCCGGAGCTCGACGGCCTCAAGGCCACCCGCCGCATCCTCGAGGCCGACCGCAGCGCGCGCATCCTGATCCTCACGACGTTGGACGTCCCCCCGAGCAGCTGATCGCGGCGATCAGGACGGTCGCCGCGGGCGATGCGCTCCTCTCACCGGCGGTCACCAAGCGCGTGATCGAGCGCTTCGCGAGCGCACCACGCCCCGAGCTCCCGCCCGGCTTCGACGAGCTCACCGAGCGCGAGGCGGAGACCCTCCGGTTGATCGCCACCGGCCTCTCGAACGCCGAGAGCTCGGCCTGCGCGACCGCGTCCAGGCGGTCGTTCTCGCCTACCAGACAGGGCTGATCGACCAGTGACCGGTCAGTTCCGTCAGGTGGGCGTCCTACTCAGGCGATTGGTTTGGTTGGCGACTTGACCACCCATATGCGGGTGAAGTCACCAAGTAACCGGACCTCGCGCCCGAGATCGCCGCGCCCTGGAACGGCGGCGGCGAGAGACCGAGCACGAGGCGCAGCGCCGCCCACTCGCGGGCCATCCGGCCGCGGATGCGGCGCCACACGAGCGCCGGCGGCGCCAGCGCGGCGACGCGGATGCCGTGGCGGACGACGAGCGCCGCCCTGAACGCGATCCGGCGCGGGCGCGAGAAGTGCTTCTCCGCGAAGAGCAGCTTGGAATGGCTGTTCTGGGCGAAGAGGTCCGGGCGGCGGCACTCGCCGGCGTGGTGGGTAACGCGCATTAGCGGGAGGTGGCGGACGTCCCAGCCGCTGCGGCGGAAGCGGTAGCACCAGTCGGCCTCCTCGGCGTAGAGGAAGAAGCGCTCGTCGAGGCCGCCGACCTGCCGCAGCGCCTCGCGCCGGGCGAGCAGGAAGGCGCCCACGAGCCAGTCGGCCGAGCGCTCGGACTCGTAGCGGGCGGGGCGCGTCTCCTCCTCGCCAAGGCGGCGGAGGCCGAGCGCCTCGCCGAGCTGGCGGAGCGGCGACGGGTAGCGGCGGATCGACGGCTGGAGCGAGCCGTCGCTCGCCAGCTGGATGACGCTCGCCACGCCCACGGAGGGACGCTGGTCCATCGCCGCGACCAGCTCGGCGAAACCGCCGGAGTGGACCTCGACGTCCGGGTTCAGCAGCAGCACGTAGTGCCCGCGCGTGACCCGCAGCGCCACGTTGTTGGCGGCGGCGAAGCCGACGTTCTCGCAGCGAATGACGCGCACGTCGCCGAACTCGCGCTCGATCAGCTCGGGGGTGCCGTCGCGCGAGCCGGAGTCGACGACGATCCACTCGCAGGAGGCGCCGTTCGCGGCCGCCATTGCGGAGCGCAGCGTCGACAGCGCGAGCTCGCGGCCGTCGTGGGTCACGACGACCACGCTCAGGTCAGGGAGTGCCATACCTCCTCCTCCCTCGGCACCGAGCAGGCCACGGCCAGCCCGGCCATGAAGAAGAGCATGTAGGGGACGTGCGGGAAGGCGATCACGTCGAACAGCGCGCTAGTCACCAGGAGCAGCGCCACGCCGGACGCCACCGCGAGCGCGGGCGGGCCGCGCACCGGGTCGCGGCTGCGGATGATCCGGTGGCAGACAGCGAAGATCGCGATGAAGAGCAGGACGTAGGCGATCACGCCGAAGGCCCCGTTGCCGATGAGAATCGCCAGGTACTCGTTGTCGAGCACGCGGTACTTCTCCGGCTCGTAGGTCTGGTAGCCGCGGCCGATCAGCGGGTGTCGCTTGACGTCGGGCGTGACGGCGTCGTAGTCGGACTCGCGGTCGCGGGTGGAGAGGACCGCGTCCGCGCGCCCGGGCTCGATCTGGTCGCGCACGCTCCCGAGGGCGCTGGGCGAGACCGCGCTCACGCCGACGAGCAGGACCGCCCCGAGCGGGGCGAAGCGGAGCATCCTCCGCGGCCGGTAGAGGGCGAGCACGAGCAGTGCGGCGGCGAGCGCGAGCACGGTGGTCTTGCGCTGGGTCGAGAAGTCGCCGGCGAGGATCAGCAGCAGGGCGCCGGCGTACATCCACCTGGCGGCCGCGGTCCGGGCCTCCATCAGCCGCACGATCGTGAACGGCACAGCGAGGCTGAGCAGCGCCGCCAGCGCCAGCGGATGCGCGGTGGGCCCGAAGATGGTCGTGCGACCGGTCGCGTCGGCCTCGAAGGCGGTGACCGGGAGCGCGACGTCGCCCGGCAGGAGCTTGTCGGTCCAGGTGTAGAAGACGTTGAAGCCGGTCCGGTACTCCCAGATCGTGCCGAGCGCGGTGATGCAGGCGAGTAGGACGATCAGGCCGGTGAAGGCCTTGACCTCGGACGGCCGGACCGACGAGGCCACGATCGTGAAGAGCAGGCAGTACGAGGCGAGCAGCGCGAGCTTCTTCAGCCCCAGCTCGAACTCGCCGAGGTTGCCGAGCGTGTGCGCGTTCAGCAGCAGGCTGAGCACGGCGGTGATGACGAACAGCAGGATCGCCGTGTGGACACCCGACCAGCGCAGGCGCGGCCGCGCCTTGTCGCGGACCGCCAGGAGGGTGACGAGCCAGAGCGTGGCCACGACCACCAGGACGGGGCGGTCGAAGGTCGCGTCGAGCGGAAGCGAGATCGGCAGCTGGAGCCCGTCGAACGGCACCAGCCAGAGCATCATCAGGAAGGCGGCAAGGCTCCAGGGAAGGAGCCGGGTGGTCCGCGGCCAGTCGGTGTCGGCCGCTACCCGCCGGCCGAGCGCGCTGGTGAGCGCCGGCACCCTCTTGCCGAGCCTGCGCGTGAGGATCTCGATGCCCCTGTTGCGGGCGCGCCGGACCTGCTCAGGGTCTACGTCGAGGAGCTGGGCCGCGCCGTCGTCGCCGTAGCCGCAGCGCAGCGACAGGTGGACGGCGACCGCCGCCTCAGGGTCCAGCTGGACGTCGCGGTCGGCGTCCATGGCGACCGGGTTGCTCAGGAGACGGCGTGGGACGCCGACTCGTCCTCGGGCTCGCCCGAGGCGTGAGCGTTGCCGTTGCCGTTCGCTGGGGCGAGCGTCAGCTCCCCGGCCGTCAGCTCACCCTGTGCGCGGCGCGCGGGCACGATGGCGCCCGCGGCCCGGCGCAGGCGCGAGGGCTCGGGCGGGTTCTCGACGGAGGTCGGGTCGAGCGCGATCGCATGGTGCTCCTGCTCGCCCAGCCGGCGCCACTCGCGGGCGAGCCCGGAGCCGAAGACGATCAACAGACAGCCGAGGGTGAGGATCCCGATGAAGACGAGCGCCATCACCGCGGTGCTCACTCCCTGGTTGACGGTGCCGCCCTCGGCGGGCCCCAGGTCGCGGAGCACCACCTGGCTGTCGGACTTCGAGTCCTTCACGCCGAGCGTGGTCACGTACTTGCGCATCGCGCGCGAGGCGCCGTTGGCGAGCTTCTCCGCAGCGAGGGCCGTTGGCGCCTGCGCGTAGATCGAGACGATCGGCAGCTCCTGCTGAGCGTCGAAGAGCAGGCGATAGCCCTCGCCCTCGCCGAGAATCTCGTTGGCGCGCGGCTCGGACGGCTGGGCCTGGAAGGTGCTGCGGTTGGACTCCGAGCTGAACGGACCCTTGGCGGCGATCTTGATCGCCGGGATGCCGGTCTCCTTGGCGATCGCGGCCCGGCCCTGGAGGCTGCTCATGGCCTGGGCGAACACGAGTGCGCGCGTGGACAGCGGCGTCGGGTCCTTGTCGATGTTCGTCTGCGAAGAGCGCGGCGTGTCGACGAGCACCTGGGTCGAGGCGGCGCCGATGCCGAGCGAGCGCTTCTGGAGCTTGGGCGGCATGCCCTCGGGCCGGTAGGCGGTGGCGGCGGCAGCCATGGCCGCGACCAGGGCGACGACGAGCACCAGCATGCGCCGCCCCCAAAGCTGTCTGAGTACCTGGACCAGTTCCATCCGCTCTGCCCCAGGAACGGGGGTCCATCGGGCCAACTTTCACCGTTTTCGAAAGCCCCGTAGGGGTGCGCTCGTTCCGTCGGCAGATGCGTCTCGCGGTCATCTCCCCAGTGCACAACGAGGCCCCGTTCCTGGAGCGCGTGGCACGCTCGCTGATGGCTCAGACCCTGCGGCCGGCGGCATGGATCGTGGTCGACGACGGCTCCGACGACGGCACGCCGGAGCTGCTCGACAGGCTGGAGGGCGAGGTCCCCTTCCTGAGCGTGCGGCGGCTCTGGGAGCAGCCGGGCGACGGCGACCGGCTGGTGGCAGCCCGCGCCCCGCGCGCCTTCAACGCCGGGCTCGCCCTCGTCAGCCTCGAGGACTTCCACTACCTGGCCAAGCTCGACGGCGACATCGAGCTGCCGCCGGACTACTTCGAGACGCTGATCGGCCGGATGGAGGCCGACCCCGCGCTCGGGATCGCCTGCGGCGATCTCGTCGAGCCGCGCGGCGATGACTGGAAGCGGCTCACGATCCCGAGCCACCATGTGCACGGGGCGCTGAAGCTCTACTCGCGCGCCTGCTTCGAGCAGATCGGCGGAATCCGCGACTGTCTCGGCTGGGACACGATCGACGAGACCTACGCCCGGATGTACGGCTACTCGACGCGATCCTTTGCCGACGTCGTGGCCAGGCACCACCGCCCGTCCGGCGCCGCCCAGGGCACGCTGCGCGGCCGGGCCCGGCACGGCGCCTGCGCCTGGATCGCCCACCAGGGGCCCGGCTGGGTGGCGCTGCGCTCGGTCAAGCTGGGCTTGCAGCGGCGGCCGCCGGTGATCTCGGGGTTCGCCTTCCTCTACGGCTACGTGCGCGCCGCGCTCAAGCGGACGCCGCGGGTCGCCGACGACGAGTTCCGGAGCTTCGTCCGCGGCGAGCTCCGCGGGCGGATGGCAGCCAAGCTCAAGGCCCGGCCGGCCTGATGTGCGGCATCTGCGGCGTCGCCGCCTCCGACCCGCGCGCGCTGCCCGTCGAGGCGCACGAGCTCGCCACGATGACCGACGTCATCGAGCACCGCGGCCCCGACGAGGACGGGCACCTGCTCGAGCCCGGCGTGGCACTCGGCATGCGCCGGCTGTCGATCATCGACCTCGCCGGCAGCTCGCAGCCCGTGTCGAGCGAGGACGGCTCGATCACCACCGTCTTCAACGGCGAGATCTACAACTTCCGGGGGCTTCGGAGCGAGCTCGAGTCGCGTGGGCACCGGCTCTCGACCGAGGGCGACACCGAGACGATCGTGCACCTCTACGAGGAGCACGGGCCGGCCTTCCCGGAGCGCCTGCGGGGGATGTTCGGCGTCGCCGTCTGGGACCGCTCGCGGCGCCGCCTGGTGCTCGCGCGCGACCGGATGGGCGTCAAGCCGCTCTACCTGGCGGAGGGACCGTTCGGGCTGGCCTTCGGCTCCGAGGTCAAGTCGCTGATCGCCGGCGGGCTCGTGAGGCCGGCGCTCGACCCGCTCGGCGCGGAGCTGTTCATGGCCTTCGGCTACGTGCCCGGCCCGCGCACGCTGTTCGCCGGCGTGCGCAAGCTGATGCCGGCCACGGCGCTCGTGTTCGAGGACGGCCGGCTGGTCGACGAGCGCGAGTACTGGACTCCGTTCGACAACCCGCCCGAGGGGGTCGGTGTGGACGCGCGCGAGGACCGCGAGCGGCTGCTCGAGCTGCTCCGCGAGGCGACCGAGATGCGGATGGTGGCCGACGTGCCTCTCGGCGTGATGCTGAGCGGGGGGCTCGACTCGAGCCTGATCACGGCCCTGATGGCGGAGGCGAGCGACCGGCCCGTCCAGACCTTCTCCGTGGGCTTCGCCGAGGACGGCGGCGCCAACGAGCTGCCGGATGCGCGCCGGGTCGCGGAGCGGCTCGGCACCGACCACCACGAGCTCGAGACGAGCGCGCTCGACCACCCGGACCTGCTCGACGAGGCGCTCTGGCACCTGGAGGAGCCGGTCGCCGACCTCTCCTGCCTCGGCTTCCTGCTCCTGTCCCGCCTGGCCCGCGAGACGGTCACCGTCGCGCTCTCCGGGCAAGGCGCCGACGAGCTCCTGGGCGGCTACCGCAAGCACCAGGTGGCGGCCGCGGCGGGCGCCCTCGGCCCGCTGCGGCCGCCGCTCGGCCTGGCGGGTCGGGCGTTCCGGCCCGAGTCGACCGCGGCGCGCGGCCTGGCGGCGCTCAGCGAGTCGGACCCAGCCGCGCGGCTGCTGGCGATGAGCCGCGTCGTGCAGCCGCGCGAGCGGCTCGAGACGTTCACCCCCGACTTCCTCCAGGCGGGAGCGGAGCACGCGATCGCCGAGTCGATCAGCTCACAACTGCCAATGAAAGAAAGGGCCCCGTCCCCTTTCTTTCAGTCGCCGCTCGCCCAGACGCTGCACCTGGACACCCGCCAGGCTCTCGTGGACAACATGCTCCTCTACTTCGACAAGATGTCGATGGCGGCTTCGCTCGAGGTCCGCGTGCCGTTCATGGACCACGAGCTGGTGGAGTTCTGCACCGCCCTGCCCGACCGCGCCAAGGTCCGCCGGCAGCGCCGCAAGGACATCCTCAAGGAGGCGAGCCGCGGCCTCGTCGAGGACGCGATCATCGACAAGAAGAAGCGCGGGTTCTTCCACTCGGCACTCGGCACCTGGCTGCGCGTGCAGCGCGAGTCGCTCGTGAGCGACGTGCTGCTCGACGAGCGCACCCTCGACCGCGGGCTGTTCAAGCCCGAGGTCGTCCGCGCGCTCGTGGCGAGCGGCGGCGAGGAGGGCAAGAAGCACTCCCAGCGGCTGTTCTGCCTGTTCCTGCTCGAGAAGTGGCTACGCCGCTTCGTGGACGAGCCCGTCGATCAGCCCGAGGTAGGTCTCGCGCTGGCGGCCCCACTCGATCTCGGCTAGGCGCTCGCTCGCCCGCTCGGCGCGCTCCCGCGCCGCCTCCGGGTCGCGGCGAACCTCGAGCACGGCTGCCGCGAGCGACTCGGGCGAGCCAGGCTCGCAGAAGAGCAGCTCGGCGTCCGTGAAGTAGCGCTCGACGACCGGCAGCCGGGAGGCGACGACCGGCAGCCCCATGTGGACGCACTCGAGCAGCTTGACCGGCAGAAGGCCCTCGGTGAAGCGGTCGCGAACCGTCGGGACGATCCCGATCTGCGCCCGCTCCAGGCGCTCTGGGATCTGCTCGACGGGCGTCGGCCGGGGCGCCACGCGCACGTTGGGACCGGCCATCCGGGCGTGCTCGGCAGCCTCGTCCGGATCCGGCCCGTAGACGTCGAGCGACAGACCGGGGTCGCGCTGCTCGATCAGGCCGAAGGCCTCGATCAGCGTGGCCACCCCGAAGCGTTGGCCCAGGCCGCCGTGGTAGACGGCCCGGGCCGGTCCCGTGGAGGGGACGCTCTCAGGCGTACGGCGGGGGCCGAAGAGGCGCTCGTCCGGTGTGTTCATCACAACGGCCGTGCGCGCCGCTTCGACCCCCCGGGACGCCAGAAGGTCGCGGGCCTCGTCGGTGACGAATACGAGCGCGTCGGCGACGCGCGCGCTGGCCCGCTCCTCCGCCCGCACCAGCCGCACGAGCGGATGGCGGGCGGAAAGATCGAAGAGGGTCTCGAACAGCTCGGGGAAGGTGTCGTGGACGTTCAGCGCGACCGGCACGCCGCGCAGCTTGGGAGCCAGCGCCGTGAACGTCAGGAAGTCCGGCATGTTGTGGATCTCGACCGCGTCGAAGCGGTGCTCTCGGTCCAGCGCCGTGACCCGCCGGAGCGCGCCGGCGAAGAAGCGGCCGTAGCCGGCCACGTAGGCGCGGGCACCGCCGCGGAGCTTGGACGCCTCGACCGGGTGGAGGTGCACGGCGCCCCGCCCCATCGGGATCGTGGCGGCGGGGCTGAGGCAGACGCAGTCGACCTCGTCGCCGCGCTCGGCCAGGGCGCGCGCCTCGCGCTGTGGACGCGAGTCCGTGTGGAAGTCGGAGAAGTGGACCATGCACACGCGGAGCGGGCGCCGGGCGGGGCCGTGCCCGTTGGCCCGCACGGGATCTGCGACGGCGATCGACATCGCTAGCCGACCGCCACGCCGCGCCGGTCGCGCATCCGCCGGTCCGCCTTGCGCCGCTCGATGCCGTCGGGCGGTCCAAGATTGGCCACGCGGCGCTCGCCGCAGCGGCGCTCGCGGCGCCTCTGCGTCCCGTTCCCGTTCAGCTCGTGCCCGAGCGAGCGGGCGTCCAGGAGCTGGTCGGCAGAGGGCACGCGGATGGGCTCGCCGCGGTTGTCGAGCGAAACCTGGAGCGCCTCGAGTGCGAGCACGATCTGGAGGCCCAGAGCGGCATTGGAGCGCGGCTCGGAGCCGTCGCGGATCGCGGCGGCGAAGTCCTGGAGCTCGAGCCCGAGCGGCTCGGCGGCCTCGACCCGCGGTGCCACCATGTCGCCGCTGCGGTAGGTCAGGCGGTACTCGCCGAAGCTGGGCGGCGGCTCCTCGAAGTCGAGGCCGCGGTCGTAGACGCGCAGGGACTCGTCGGCGGCCGTGTCGTCGTACTGCACCATCCGCCGCGACCCGACGACCACCATCTGGCGCACCTTGCGCGGCGCGAGCCAGGACAGCTGCACGTTGGCCTTGGCGCCGCCGGCGAAGGTCAGCGTCAGGAAGGCGGTCTCTGGGACGTCCTTCTGGAACACGCTGCGGCCGGTGGCGGCCACGTGCGTGAGCGGCTCGCCGAGCCAGTGCGCGAGGATCGACAGGTCGTGCGGGGCGAGGTCGCAAACAACGCCGTCGCGCTGGTATTTCCCGAGGTTCATCCGCGACGACGTGACGAAGTAGACCTCGCCCAGCTCGTCCGCCCGGATCAGCTCACGCACCTTGTTCACGGCCGGGCTGTAGACGAACGTGTGGCCGGGCATCAGCACCCGCTCGCGCTCCTCCGCCAGCGAGATCAGGGTGGCAGCCTCGGCAGCGCTCCGGGCCAGCGGCTTCTCGACCAGAACGTGCTTGTCGGCCTCGAGGCAGGTACGCGCGACCGCGAAGTGCGTGTGCGGCGGCGTGGCGACCAACACGGCCTCGACCTGCGGGTCCGCGACCAGCGCGTCGAGCTCCTCATCCACCCGCGCCGAGGGGTGGCGGCGCAGGAACTCGGCCCGCCGGCGCGGATCGCTTTCGCACAGCCCCACCAGGCGCAGCTCGGGACGCTCGCTGACGTTGCGGGCGAGGTTCGGCCCCCAGTAGCCGTAGCCGACCACGGCGACCCCGATCGGCTCGGTCACGCGGCCCCCTTGCCCAGCGCGACCACCCGGACGGTCCGGGCGAGGATCTTGAGGTCGACCCAGATGCCGTGCTCGCGGGCGTACTGGATGTCGAAGCGGATCATCTCCTCGTAGGTCCGCTCGTTGCGCCCGCTCACCTGCCACAGGCCGGTCAGGCCGGGCTTGACCTGGAAGCGCTCGCGCCACTGGCTCGGGTAGGCCTCGACCTCGTAGGCGATGACGGGCCGCGGCCCGACGAGCGACATGTCGCCGCGCAGAACGTTCCAGAGCTGGGGCAGCTCGTCGAGGCTGAAGCGGCGCAGGAAGCGGCCGGCGCGCGTGATCCGGTCGTCCACCGCGAGCTTGTAGAGACCGCCCTTCTTGCTCGCAAGCTCGGGCCCGCCGTTACCGATCAGGGAATGCACGTAGTCGCGGTGTCGGGTCGGGTCCGCATCCGTCCGCATGCTGCGGAACTTGTGGACCGTGAACTCCCGCAGTCCACGGCCCACGCGGCGCTGACGGTAGATGGCGGGGCCGCGGCTGTCCAGCCGCACGGCCAGGGCGATCAGCAGGAGGAGCGGGGCGAGGAGGACGAGGAGGGCGACGGAGACCGCGATGTCGAGCGTCCGGACGAGCAGCTTGTGCCGCGCCACCGGCCGCTCGCCGGCGGAGACGAGCGGGCGCTCGTCGACGAGCTGATGAGCCTCCATCGGGGAAAGCAACGCCGCCTGCGCCGGGTCGCTTGCGGCTCTCAGCCAGGCGCAGGGCGAAAAACGGCTGGAAATGGACGAAAGGCCTAGTGGCGGGAACCCAGACTCGGTGTTAGGAAAGGGGGGCATACCCCGTGGGCCAGGAGGGCCCGCGCCGAAGGGGGAACCAGTCAGATGCCAAGGACGGCACTCGCATCCATAGGAGCGCAGCCTCCCCTTGCCGGGATGGCTTTCGAAGGTCTTCCGCACGGCCTGCTCGTGCTCGACCGGGATGGCAACGTGCAGGTTGCCAACCGGGCGGCCACCGAGCTGCTCGGCATCGCCTCCGGCAGCGAGCCGCGCTGCTGCGACCTGCTCGGCTGCCGCGCCGACGAGGGACCGCTGGCCGGCGTCTGCCTGACCGGCATCCTGCCCCCGGCAGGCGAGGGCCACCTCGAGCTGCGGCTCGACCTCGACACCGGCTCCGCCTGGGTCACCGCCGCGGCGCTCGAGAACGAGCAGATCGTGCTTCAGGTGCGGCGCAACGGCTCGGCGCGCTTCGTTCACTCGGAGAAGGCGGCCGGACCCGAGCTCTACATCTCCGCCCTCGGCCCGCTCGAGGTCGAGGTTGGCGGCGAGACGATGGACGGCGCCTGGCTCGAGCAGCGACCCGGCCAGCTTCTCCGCTACCTGGTCTGCGAGCGCCACCGGCCCGCGTCGGCCGATCGGATCACGGCCGCCCTCTGGCCGCAGGCCGACTCGCGCGCCGTCGGCAGGGTCCGCTACTTCGTTCACAAGCTTCGCGACGCGCTCGAGCCAGAGCGTGGCAGAGGGGAGTCGTCGTTCGTCGTGGGAAGCAAGCGCGGCTATGCACTGCATCGGTCCCGCGTGCGCCTCGACGTCGACGACTTCGAGCAGCGGATTGCCGCGGGCATGTCGGCGTTTGCCCGCGGCGACTCCGCCGCCGCCGCCAAGCTGCTCTCACGCGGGCTGGCGCTCTATCGCGGCGAGCTCCTGGCCGACGACCCCTACGCCGTCTGGGCGCTCTCCGAGCGCGACCGGCTGCGCGACATGGCCGCCCGCTCGCTCAGGATGCTCTTCCAGCAGCTACTGCAGGCGGGTGACCTCCAGGGCGCCGACGGGCACCTCAAGCGCCTGATCGAGTTCGAGCCCTATGACGTGAACCTGCAGCGCCACTACGTGGAGCTGTCGCTCCGCCTCGGCCGCCGCGGTGAGGCCCAGCGCCGTTACTCGGAGCTGCGCCAGCGCATGCTGCACGACTTCGACGAGGAGCTCGACTTCGGCTTCAACGAGCTGCTGGCGGAGGGTGAACGGCAGCTTCGGCTCGCCTGAAGTGGCCGTTGCCGTTTCCGTTCCCGTTGGCGTTCCCGTTGCTGCTTCGGAGCCCCGTCACCGAGCGCACGCGCACGGGCCGGCCGTGATCGCGGAGCGACTCCTGGAGGGCCTCCAGGGCGAGGACGATCTCGAGCCCGAACTCGGCGCTCGAAAGCGGCCGGGAGCCGTGGCGGATCGCCACCGCGAAGTCGAGCAGCTCGAGCGCGAGCGGCTCGGCCGCGTCGACCCTCGGCGCGACCATGTCGCCGCTGCGGTAGGTCAACCGGTACTCGCCGAAGTTCGACGGCGGCTCGGCGAACTCGAGCCCGCGGTCGTAGACGCGGACCGACTCGTCGGCTGCGCTGTCGTCGTACTGGACCATCCGGCGGCTGCCCACGACCACCATCTCCCGGACCTTGCGCGGCGCGAGCCAGGACACCTGGACGTTGGCCTGGGCACCGCTCGCGAAGGTGAAGGTGAGGAACGCGGTCTCGTGGACGCCGTCCTGGAAGACGCTCCGGCCGGTGGCGCTCACCTGCACCACGGGGCTCGCCAGCCAGTGGAGCAGGATCGACAGATCGTGCGGCGCGAGGTCGCAGACCACGCCGTCGCGCTGGTACTTGCCGAGGTTCATCCGCGACGAGGTGATGAAGAAGACCTCGCCGAGCTGGTCGCCGTGGATCAGCTCGCGCACCTTGTTCACGGCCGGGCTGTAGACGAAGGTGTGCCCGGGCATCAGCACGAGGCCCCTGGCCTGGGCGAGCTCCACCAGTTCGAGGGCCTGGCCGGCGCTGGTCGCCAGCGGCTTCTCCACGAGGACGTGCTTGCCCGCCTCGAGGGCCGCGCGCACGAGGGAGTGGTGGGTGTTGGGCGGGGTCGCGATCGCAACCGCCTCGACCCGCGAGTCGTCGAGCACGGCCTCGAAGTCGGGATAGACGCCGCTCTCGGGGTGACGAACCCGGAACTCGTCGACGCGCGACCGGTCGCGGTCGCAGAGCCCGAGCAGGCGAAACTCGGGCCGCTCGGCCACAGTCCGCACGACGTTCGGGCCCCAGTAGCCGTAGCCCACCACGGCCGCGCCGATCGGAGCCGGCCCGCCACCGCCAGATGCGTGCGCGTGCATTCGCACTTCGAGCGGAAAAACGCGCTTTCGGGGCGCCGGCTTCCATGACGAGAGGACCGGAAGCAGCCGGTGTGCCGGGCCGTTCCGTCCCTGTGAGCAGCTCCAGGCCCAGGCTGTTGTCGGTGATCGGCGCCCGGCCCGAGATCATCCAGGCTGCGCCGCTCTCCGCGGCCCTCGCCGGCCACCTCGACGAGGTGCTCGTGCACACCGGCCAGCACTACGACGCCGCGATGTCGGGCCTCCAGATCGCGGACGTCAAGCTGCCCGAGCCCGACTACAACCTCGGCGTCGGCTCGCTCCCGGACGCCGAGCAGCTCGCGCTGACCGAGGAACGAGTGGGCGAGGTGATCGAGGCCGAGCAGCCGGACGCCGTGCTCGTTCGCGGCGACACCAACGCCACGCTCGCCGCCGCCCGGGCGGCCGCCAAGCGCCTGCTTCCGCTCTTCCATGTCGAGGCCGGCCTGCGGAGCTACCGCGCCGACATGCCCGAGGAGCGCAACCGGATCGAGGCCGACCGCCTCGCCGACGTCCTCCTCGCTCCCACCCACTCCGCCCGCGACAACCTGCTTGCCGAGCGCGTGAAGGGGTCGGTCCACGTGACCGGCGACGTCCTCGCCGACGTGCTGCTCGCCACCGCCGGGCGGCTCCCCCGCCGCGGCGAGTCGGGCGAGTACGTGGTCGCCACCGTGCACCGCAACTACAACACCGACGACCCGGGCCGGCTCGCCTCCGTGCTCGACTGCCTCGGCACCGCCCCCTGCCGGGTGATCCTGCCGCTCCACCCGCGCACGCGGACCAAGATCGAGGCGGCCGGGCTGAGCGCTCCCGCGAACGTCGAGCTGCGCGACCCGGTCACCTACAGCGAGATGCTCGTGCTCGAGCGCGACGCCGTGGCCGTGGCCACCGACTCGGGCGGCGTGCAGCGCGAGGCCTATGTCTGGGGCGTCCCCTGCGTGACGCTGCGCGAGGAGACCGAGTGGGTCGAGACCGTGGAGCTCGGCTGGAACACGCTCGTGGGCGTCGATCCCAAGCGCTTCCGGGCCGCACTCGACCGCCGGCCGCCGGCCGAGCGGCCGCCGATCTTCGGACAGGGCCACGCGGCGGACGCGATAGCCGTGCTCGTGGCCGGCCATCTCGGCGGAATGGAGGCCTCCGTTGCCTGAGGAGCTTCGCGTAGGAGTAGTCGGCACTGGACGGATGGGCGCGTTCCACGTGGGCGCCTGGCGGCGCGTGCCGGAGGCCCGGCTCGTCGCCGTCGCCGACCCCGATCCCGACGCCCGGGCCCGGGCGCTCGCCGGCAAGCCCGCCGCCGAGTACGACGACTGGCGCCGGCTGATCGACGACGCCGGCTCGCTCGACGCCCTCTCGCTTGCCTGCCCCTCCGAGCTGCACGCGCAGGTCGCCCAGGCCGCGATGGAAGCCGGCCTGCACGTCCTGGTGGAGAAGCCGATCGCAACGGCTCTTCCGGACGCGCTCCGCCTGCGCGGTGCAGCCCGCGAGAGCGGCCGCAAGCTGATGGTCGGACACGTGGAGCGGTTCAACCCCGTGGTCGGCGCGCTCCGCGACCTGCTGGCAGAGGGACGCGTCGGCCGCGTCTTCCGCGCCCAGGCCGTGCGGGTGAGCCCGCTGCCTTCGCGCATTCGCGACGCCGGCGTTGCCATCGACCTCGCCACCCACGACCTCGACGTCATGCAGCACGTGCTCGATCGCCAGGTCACCGAGATCTACGCGGACGGCGGCCGCTTCGTCCACTCGAGCCGCGAGGACCTGCTCACCTGCCTCGCCCGCTTCGGCGACGCGGACGTGCTCGGCCTGCTCGACGTCAACTGGCTCACGCCCGAGCCGCGCCGCGAGCTGTCGCTGATCGGCGAGCTAGCGATGCTGCGCGCGAGCTACATCACCCAGGAGATCACGGTCGTCGAGGCGCCCGGCCCGGGCGGCGTCCGCCCCGGCCCCGAGCGCATCTGCCTGCCCAAGGCCGAGCCGCTGCTCGAGGAGCTGCGCGCGTTCGCCCGCTGCGTGATCGACGACACCCCGGAGCCGGTGAGCGCCCACGACGGCGTTCGCGCGCTCGCCGCCGCGCTGGCCGTCCGCGAGTCCGCGGGCGTCCGCCGGCCGGTGACCCTGCTCGACATCCCCGCGCCGATGGAGCGCAGGCTGGAGGCAGTGGCTTGATCCGCTTCGTCATCCCGGCCTACAACGAGGAGGACAACATCCCGCGGCTGTTGGCCGACCTGGCGCCGCGCGCGCGCAAGCTCGGCGCGCGGGTGATCGTGGTCGACGACGGCTCCTCCGACGGCACGGCCGAGGCCGTCCGCGAGCACGCCGACGACATGCACCTCGCGCTCGTCCGCCATCCGGTGAACAGCGGCCTCGGCGCCGCGATCAACACCGGCATCCGGGCGGCCCTCGGCGAGTCCTCGGACGACGACGCGATCGTCACGCTCGAGGCCGACACGACCTCCGACCTGAACGACCTGCCCGCCATGCTCGAGCAGTTCGAGCGCGGCGCCGACGTCGTGCTCGCCTCCGTCTACGCGCCGGGCGGCAAGATCATCGGCGTGGCGGGCTGGCGGCTCGCGGCCAGCAAGGCGGTGTCCAACACCTTCCGCTACGCCGGCGGCCTGCGCGAGATGCACACGCTCTCCTCGCTCTATCGCGTCTACCGCGCCGGAACGCTGCGGCGCGCCGCCGAGACCTACGGCTACCTGCTCGTGCGCGAGCCCGGCTTCGCCGCCAACGTGGAGCTGCTGCTCAAGCTCTACAACGCGGGCGCGCGCGTGGCCGAGGTGCCGACCGTGAACGACTGGACCACCCGAGCGGGCGAGTCGAAGATGCAGCTGGGGCCGACGGTGCTCGCCTACTTCCGCGTGATGGCCGCCCACATGGTGGGCCGCATCCAGCCGCCGCCGATCTCGCCGCTCGCCCAGCCGCAGGGACCGCGGGCGCTGATGCCGCCGGCGGATTCGGCTTCGGACGAGCGCGCCGCCGCGGCATGAGCGCTCCAAGAGTCGGGATCGTCGGGGGCGGGATCCTCGGCACCGGGCTGGCGCTCCGCCTGGCCCAGCAGGGCGCCGACGTGACGCTTCTCGAGCGCGGCTCGTCGCTCGGCGGACTGGCCGGGGCGATGGACTTCGGCGGCCACACCGTGGACCGCTTCTACCACGTGATCACGCCGGCGGACTCGCACATGCTCGAGATGGCCGAGGAGGTCGGGCTGGGCGACCAGGTGGAGTTCCGCCCGGTCGGCGCCGGCTTCTTCATCGACGGCGAGCTGCACGACTTCGACGGCGTCGGCGACCTCCTGCGCTTCTCTCCGTTGAGCCCGCTCGCCCGGATGCGGCTCGGCTGGTTCGTTGCGCAGTGCCAGCTGCGCTCCGGCTTCTCCCGGCTCGATGAGCTTCCCTTGGAGCGCTGGCTGCGCCGCCACTGCGGCCGCGAGGTGGTCGAGCGGATCTGGAAGCCGCTGCTCGACTCGCGCTTCGACTCCGATCCGGCGGGCCTGCCCGCCACCTATCTCTGGGCGCGCACGCGGCGGATGTCGGGCGCGCGCAAGGGCGGCAGCGGCGCCGAGGAGATGGGCCACGTGATCGGCGGCCACCAGCGGCTGATCGACGCGATGGCGGAGCGGGCGGTCGAGCTGGGCGTCACGCCGATGGTGAACGCACCGGTCGAGGGCCTGGCGCTTGCGAACGGCAGCGTCGAGGGCGTGATGGTGGGCGGCGAGGTCCTGCCGTTCGATCTGACGATCGCCACGCTGCAGCCGCCGGCGCTTCGCTTCCTGCTGCCTTCTTCCATGCAGTCCCTGCTCGAGCCCTATCCGCAGCGCTGGCTAGGCGTGGTCTGCCTCGTGCTCAAGGTGCGGCGTTCGCTGTCGCCCTACTACGCGGTGAACATCTGCGAGCCGACGCCGATCACGACGGTGGTCGAGGCCTCGCACGCGGTCGGGACCGACCACACCGACGGCCTGCGGCTCCTCTACCTGCCGAAGTACTGCGACCCCGCGGCGCCCGAGCAGAGCGAGGACGACCGCTCGATCTACGAGCGCTTCACGGCCCAGCTGCGCCGGATCGCGCCGGACTTCACGGACGACGACGTGGTCGACTGGACCGTCCAGCGCGCCAAGCTCGTAGAGCCGGTGCACGGACTCGGCGCCGGCCGCACGATCCCACCGGTGTTCCCGTCGGTGCCGGGCCTGGCGCTCGCCTCGAACGCCCAGATCTACCCCTTCCTGCTGAACGGCGACTCGGTCCTGCGCTTCGCGGAGGACGTCGCAGCGCAGACCGCCGAGCGGCTGAGCCTGCCGGGCCGCCCGGCCCTGCCGGCTCAGCCCGCCGTGCAGCGCCTGGCCGCCTGAGAGACGAGCCAATCGGGATAGGGGGCGTATAGCGCCCCCTAGGCCGATCTGCTCCCCGACCGGCCGGGGGTCGCCTTCGGCGGCTGCTACCGAGGGGGGGCGTGGGGCGGGGCCGCTGCTACGCCGACAGCTCGCGCACGGCCGCCGCGTCCATCGCCCACACGGCCTGGACCACGCGGTCGAGCTCGGCGTCGGTCATGCCCGGGAAGAGCGGCAGCGTGCAGATCCGCTCGGCGAGGCGCTCCGCCACGGGCAGGCTGCCGCGGCCCATGCCCAGGTGCGCGTAGGCGTCCTGAAGATGGATCGGCACGGGGTAGTGCACGGCGGTGGCGATCCCCTCGGTCGCGAGCTCGGCGCGCAGCCGCTCGCGGTCGACGGCGGTGACGGCGAAGACGTGGAAGACGTGGTCGCCCTGGCGCGCGGCCGGGGCGGGCGGCTCGAGGGCCGGGCAATCGGCCAGCGCGGAGCAGAGCGCGGCGCCGAGGCGGCGGCGGTCGGCGTTCCAGCCGTCCAGGCGTGCGAGCTTCACACGCAGGATCGCGGCCTGGATCGCGTGCAGGCGCCAGGTGCCCCCGGGCAGCCGGTGGTGGTAGCGGGGCCGCTCGCCGTGCGAGCGGAGCAGGCGGATGCGCTCGGTGAGGACCGGGTCGCTCGTGACGACGGCGCCGCCGTCGCCCCAGGCGCCGAGGTTCTTCGCCGGGTAGAAGCTGAAGCAGCCCGCGTCGCCGATCGAGCCGACTCGCTGGCCTCGGTAGATCGCGCCGTGGGCCTGGCAGGCGTCCTCGATCACGGACACGCCGCGGTCGCGGGCGAGCTCCATGATCGGCGCCAGCTCGACGGTGCGCCCGTGGAGGTGCACCGGGATCACGCAGCGGGTGCGCGTCGACAGGTTGCGCTCGACGATGTCGGCGGTGAGCAGGTGGGTCGCCGGGTCGACGTCCGCGAGCCGCGGCCGCGCGCCGGCGAGCGTGACCGCCTCCGCGGTCGCGACGAAGGAGTTGGCGGGCACGATCACCTCGTCGCCCGGCCCCACGCCGAGTCCGCGCAGGGCGAGCGCGAGCGCGTCGGTCCCCGAAGAGACGCCGACGGCGAAGCCGGTCCCGCAGTAGGCGGCCAAGGCCTCCTCGAACTGCTCGACCTCTTCGCCGAGCGTGAAGGCGCCGGCGTGTGCCACCCGCTCGACGGCCAGCATCAGCTCCTCGAGCAGGTAGGGGTCGGCGTTGTCGAGGCGGGTGAGGGGAACTCCGTCATCTGACGCGGGGCGCGCGCCGTTTCCCCCGATGCCGGGCAGCAGTCCGTTTCCGCCGGCAGGCATCGAGGTCACGGCGCGCCCCGCGTCCGCACACCGGTGAGAGCGGGCACACCGGTGGCGAGCAGACCCGCGCCCAGTCCCTGATCTGGATCGAGGACCAGCGCGGCTGCCTCCTTTCGGGAGCGAACTCCCAGTTTGGAGAAGGCTGAAGAGAGGTGGCTCTTGACGGTGCTCTCGGAGAGGAAGAGGGCGTCGGCGATCTCGCTGTTGGTCAATCCCTCGGCCACGTGCGTGAGTACCTGTCGCTCGCGGTGCGAGAAGGCCGGGCGGTAGAGGCCCCCGCGGACGCGGCGCGGGACGGCCGTCTGGCCGGCGGCGACGGCGACCAGCGATGCCGCCAGGGTCTCCTCGAGCTCGGACTCGAAGACCAGCCCGTCGGCACCGGCGTCGAGGCCGCGGCGGACGCCGGTGGCGTCCGTACGAGGCGTGACGAGCACGATCAGCGCGTCCTTGGCGGCCTTGCGCAGCCGCCGCAGCGCGGCCATTCGCACCGGGTCCGAGACGTCGCAGGAGAGGACCACCACGGCGCCGCCGCCGCCCGCGGCCATCTCGGTCTCCTCGGCGCCGAGCGCGCGCACCGGCTGACGGATCCCAGATCCGGCCAGGGCGGCGGCCATGCGACGCAGGCTCAGCTGGTCGTCGGCGGCGATGACCACGCGGGCTTCGGTGTCCATCAGCGGATGGCCGAGGCCGTTGAGGGCGGCTGATCCTTCCACGCCGGATGAACGGGACATAAAGGCCGCGGCTTTCAGGCCGCGGTCGCAGGCGCCAGGCCCACGTCGGCGAGCTCCCGCTGAAGCGCGCGCCGGCCGCGATGGTGCAGCCCGTGGACGGACGCCTCGGAGCGACCGAGCTCCTCGGCGATCTCGCCGGGCGTGAGGCCGACCAGGTGGCGCAGCATGAGGACGCTCCGCTGATCCTCGGGCAGCTCGAGCAGCGCGTCGCTGAGCGACTGGAGCCGGTCCGACTCGCCGCTCTCGTCGATTTCGTCGAGCCCGCGGACCTCCTCGCAGGGCACGGCGCGCGAGCGGCGCATGTGGTCGACCGCGACGTTGCGGGCCACGCGCAGAATCCAGGCCGAGAAGGGCACCGAGCGCTCCTCGTACTTCACGATGTTCTTGAGCAGCTTGGCGAACACGTGCTGTGTCACGTCCTCGGCCTCGTGCTCGTCGCGGACGATGCTGCGGACGTAGCCGTAGACGTTGTCCGCGTAGCGGATGTAGATGAACCGAATCGCCTCCTGGTCCCCCGCCTTGGCGCGGGCGACGGCGCGCGAGATGAGTCGGCGCTGCTCGTCCGAGTCGACGAGGGTCGTGCGGCGCCGGAAACGACCCGTCCTGGGCCCGGCGCCAAGGTCCTGCTCCGTGGGGCGCAGCTCGTCTACAACCATGTGTGAAACCTCCGCTCTCTGCGCCCGCCCCGGGCCCGCTCTTGGCGGGCGCCTTGCGATCCGTTCAGGCCCGGGAGGCGAAGGTCTCAGCGGCCCGTTTCCGCGCTGTATGCCAGGGCGTTAGCTGGGAATTAGGCGGTCAGGAAAGGTCCGACGGGGCCGGAGCGGCTGAATTTCCCACCCCGGCCGAGGGAGGATTCGGCGGCCGCGCCGTTCATTTCCCGTGACGGCGCCAGCCAAGGGTCTCGTGATCGCGGAGGACGGCCTCGCGCCGGTGGCCAACCGGCCGCTCGTCCTCTACGGCCTCGACGCGCTGCGAAGGGCGGGAATCCGCGAGGTCGCCGTCCTGGCCGACGAGCCCGCGCTCGGCGCGGTCCGCGACCTCGCCGGACAGAACGTGCGCTGCCTTCCCGCCAGCCGCGGGGCCGACGCCGGCGAGTGCCTGGCCGCCGCGGCGGACTTCCTCGGCGACAGTCCCTGCGTCGCGCAGCTCCGCGATGGCCTCTTCCGCGGCGAGGTCGGCCCGCTCGTCGACGAGCTGGTGCGCGACGACCTCGACGCCCTGCTCCTGCTCGATCCCGCCGGCGAGACCCTCACGAGCATCGACGACCAGCGGCTCCTCCGGCTCGCCGGCGGCGACACCAGCGACTGCCTGGCCGGGCTGCACGTGCTCGGTCCCCGGGTGGTGCGCGAGGCCGGCCGCGGCGGTGGCCTGGCCGAGCTGCTCGGCCGCGTGGTCGAGGCCGGCGGCCGCGCCCGCACCCGCTGCCTCGAGGGCGCCTGGAAGCGGGTGGAGCGAAGCGAGGACCTGCTCGAGGCCAATCGGCTCGTCCTCGACGGCCTCCGCGCTGAGCCCTGGCGCGGGGAGCTTCGCGACAGCCGCGTGGAGGGCCGGGTCGCCATCGGCCCGGGCGCCCTGCTCGAGTCCACCGTCGTGCGCGGCCCGGCCGTGATCGGCTCGCGCGCGCGTGTTTCACACGCCTACATCGGTCCGTACACGGCCATCGGCGACGACGTGGACATCGAGGGCGCCGAGATCGAGCACTCGGTGGTGCTGCCCGGCGCCCAGATCAAGAACCTGGGAGGCCGGCTCGAGGCCAGCGTCGTGGGCCGCGGCGCCAGGGTCTTCCGCGACTTCGCCCTCCCCCGGGCTATGCGCGTCCGGCTGGCGGACGGCGACGAAATCGCGCTCGGCTAGCGCAAACTCGACGGCGCCGGCAGCTTCCCGAGCAGCTTCCGGTAGCGGTTCATCGTCGAGTGACGGAAGTCGCCGTGGGTCTGGTGGCGCAGCTTGGCGACGTGCTCGCGGTGGTAGGGGCTCGACAGGCTCTCGTTGTGGCCGATCACGTTGCGCGTCTTGATGTGGAAGCGCCCCTGGAGCATCCGGGTGAGCCGTAGCGAGGCGGCGCGCTGGCGGCGGTTGCCCATCACCTGTCCGTCGCTCGTCCCGACGTGCTCGATCCCGATCGCGGTGTAGTTGAGGCCCACCGTGTGCCGGCACATGATCCGCGTCGACACGAGCTGGTAGATCAGCCCGTTCTTGTCGACCACGTAGTGCGAGCAGACGCCGGGCAGCTCGTGCAGCTCCGAGTCGGGCGTGTCCGGGGCGAACGTGTTGAAGGCGCCGGAGAACGAGTTGCCGGCGGTGTAGTGCTCCACGATCACGTGCGGGTTGCGCAGCCGGTAGGAGTCGATGCCGTAGTGGCGGCGCGCGTAGGCCTGCATCTCACGCTTCCGCTTGGCGCCGTAGGGAATGTGCTTCTGCTTCACCCGCGGGGGGGCGATCGCCCGGGCCACGGCCGCGACCGCGCCGGCGTGGCGGCGGACACCGGTGGATGAGAGGCTGCCGGCCGGCAGCTCCACCACGAACGAGGTCGTGCCCCGGTAGGTGTGGTTCTGCCAGCTCGTGGCGGTGCCGGGCAGGAAGGCGATCTTGCGGTAGGGAAGCCGCGAGCGCCTGGCGTAGAGGCGCGAGAGCTTCGAGTCGCCCCCGCTCTTGTCCACCAGCCGCATGTGCTGGTGGTACCAGATGGTCACACGCGGCTTGATCCGCTTGACGAGCTTCGTGAACGCGGTCGACTCGGGCTCGGAGAGCGGGGCCGGGCCGCCGCCCTTCCACCTGTAGGGGAAGTTGCGGTTGAGGTCGACGCCGTGCGCGTTCTCCCGCGTGCCCGCGTGGGCGCCGTCGGGGTTGAGGTCGTCGATCACCCAGTACTCGACGCCCCGCGGCGCGTGCGCCCTGCGCAGGCGCTTGGTCACGGCCCGCCCGGCCAGCTCGTTGCCGTGGATCTCGCCCACAACGAGCACCTTGATCCGGGCGCGGGGATTGCCGACGCGCACGGCCCGGATGGGCCGCCCCTCCACCGAGTGCCCGACCGTCTCGGTGGACGCGGGCAGGGCAGGGCCGATCGCCGTCATCGCTATCGCCGCCGCCGCCAGCATCGGCGCGGAGTATGGCTATAGGGTCGGCTCATGCGCGCGCTGAGCCTGCTCGCCGCGTCCGACCTGCTGCCCGCACGCGAGCAGATGGCGTTCACGCTCGGCTTCCACATCGTGCTGTCCTGCCTCGGGATCGCGCTGCCTGCGATCACGCTGATCGCCAACTGGCGCGGCATCCGCGGCGACGATGACGCGCTCAAGCTCGCTCGGCGCTGGTCGAAGGTCATGGCCGTGCTCTTCGCCGTGGGGGCCGTGACCGGCACGGTCCTATCGTTCGAGCTCGGCCTGCTCTGGCCCCGCCTCATGGGCCGCTTCGGCGACGTCTTCGGGATCGGTTTCGCGATCGAGGGCCTCTTCTTCTTCACCGAGGCGATCTTCATCGCGATCTACATCTACGGCTGGGAGCGGCTCTCGCCGCGGGCCCACTTCTGGACCGGGGTGCCGATCGTGATCGCAGGGATCGGCGGCGCCCTGTCGGTGGTGGCCGCCAACTCGTGGATGAACCAGCCGGCCGGCTTCACGCTCGACCGGGCCGGCCACGTGGTCGACGTCCGGCCGGTCGAGGTCCTCTTCAACGGCGCCACCCCCTACGAGGTGCCGCACATGATCCTCGCGGCCTACATGGTGGCCGGCTTCCTGCTGGCATCGGTCTACGCGGTCGGGATGCTCCGCGGGCGGCGCGACCGCTACCACCGGATCGGCTTCGTCATCCCGTTCACGGTCGCCGCGATCGCCACGCCGGTGCAGCTCTTCGTGGGCGACACCGCCGCCCGCGCGATAGCCGAGGACCAGCCGGCCAAGTTCGCCGCGATGGAGTACGTCACGGAAACCGGCGCGAACCAGCCCGAGTACATCGGCGGCTTCTACGACGACGGCGACGTCAAGGCCGGGATCAAGATTCCCGACCTCGACTCGATCCTGGTCGGCTTCTCGAGCGGCAAGATCGTGACCGGCCTCGACCAGATCCCCGACGACGAGCAGCCGCCCGCGCCCACGCTGCTCCATTTGTCGTTCGACACGATGGTCGGAATCGGCACGGCCCTGCTCCTGCTGGGCGTCTGGTTCGCGGTCGTCTGGTGGCGCCGGCGCGAGCTGCCGCGGACCGTCTGGTTCCTCCGCGCGGCCGCCGTCGCCGGTGTCGCGGCCATCGCGGCGCTCGAGTGCGGCTGGGTCGTTACCGAGGTGGGCCGCCAGCCCTGGATCGTGCACGGCTACCTGCGGACAGAGGACGCGGTGACCACCGCCGGCGGCATCTGGTGGACGCTCGCCGGGACGCTGCTCCTCTACACCGCGCTCGGCGTGACGACGGTGGTGGTGCTGCGCGGCATGGCGCGGCGCTGGCGCGAGGAGGAGATCCCCGAGGAGGACATCCCCTACGGACCGCAATGAGTGACGTCGTCGCAGCTGTGCTCCTCACCGGGGCGACCCTCTACGCCGTCTTCGGCGGCGCCGACTTCGGCGTGGGCTTCTGGGACCTCACGGCCGGCGGTGCCGAGCGCGGCGAGGAGCCGCGCGCGCTGATCGACCACGCGATCGCTCCGGTATGGGAGGCAAACCACGTCTGGCTGATCTTCTGCCTCGTGGTCCTCTGGACCGGCTTCCCGGATGCCTTTGCGGCCGTGATGTCCACGCTCTACGTGCCGCTGCTCGCAGCCGCGGTCGGGATCGTGCTCAGGGGCTCCGGCTTCGCCTTCCGCAAGGTGATCGAGCACCTGGCCGGGCGGCGCCTCTTCGGGGCGATCTTCGCGGTCGCCTCCGTCATGACGCCGTTCTTCATGGGGACGGTCGTGGGAGCCATCGTCTCCGGGCGCGTGCCCGCCGACGGCAATGGCGACCGCTGGTCGAGCTGGACGGGCCTCACGTCGATCCTCGTCGGCGTCATGTTCGTGGCCTCATGCGCCTACCTCGCCGCGGTCTTCCTGGTCGTGGACGCGCGCCACAACGACCGCGAGCACCTCGCCCTCTACTTCGAACGCCGCGCGCTCGGGGCGGGCGTTGTGACGGGCGCCCTGGCCGTGGCCGGCGTCTTCGTTCTCCACGCCCACGCGCGCTACGTCTTCGACGGTCTCGTCGACGAGGGCCTTCCGTTCGTGATCGTCTCGGTGCTGAGCGGCGCGGCAGCGGTCGTCCTGATGCTGCGCGGCGCGCGTCGCGGCGTCCGCCTGCTCGCGGTGCTGGCGGTCGCCGCCGTGGTCTGCGGCGGCGGCGTGGCGCAGTACCCCTACCTGCTGCCGAAGTCGCTCACGGTGGCCGACGCCGCGGCGCCCCACGACACGCTTGTCTGGCTGCTCGTCGTCTTCGGACTGGCGGCTGCCATCGTGGCGCCGGCGCTGGCGCTCCTCTACTCGCTCCACCAGCGCAGCCTCTTGGACGAATGACCGGCGTCCCCAGGTTGCGGTAGCCGTCAAGCCCCGACTAGGGTCGGTCGATCACGGGGCCCCTGTACCACGTCGGGCGTTTCTGCGCCCGGCACCACTGGATCGTGATACCGGCATGGATCGCCGTGGCGGTGGTCCTCGTCGCGGTGTCCCACGTCGCGGGCGCCCAGACGAGCGACAACCTGTCGCTACCGGGCACCGACTCGACGAGAGCGCAGGACCTCCTCCAGGACAACCTCCCGAAGCAGGCCAATGGGACGAACCCGGTCGTGCTGAAGGTGAAGAGCGGGACGCTCGACGACTCGAACAACAGCAAGGTCGTCAGCGACACCGTCGACTCGCTGAAGAAGCAGTCCGGGGTCGTCAGCGCGGTCAGCCCGCTGAGCCAGGAGGGCGCCGGCGCCCTCAGCAAGGACAAGAAGATCGGCTACATCTCGGTGACGCTCGAGGAGGGTGCGGGCGACCTCACCGAGGACGACGCCAACGAGATCATCGACGCCGAGAAGCCGGCGCGCGACGCGGGGCTCACGGTGGCGACCGGCGGCTACCTGGGCCAGGCGGTCTCGCGGACCGACACGGAGAGCAGCGAGGCCATCGGCCTGGCGGCCGCCGTGGTGATCCTGCTCTTCGCCTTCGGGACGGCCACGGCGATGGCGCTCCCGCTCGTGACAGCGGTGATCGGCCTCGCGACCGCGCTGTCGATCATCAGGCTGCTGGGGCACGTGGTGGCGGTTCCGAGCGTGGCCCCCACGCTCGCGACCATGATCGGGCTGGGCGTGGGAATCGACTACGCCCTCTTCATCGTCACGCGGCACAAGCTCCAGCTGCGCGACGGGATGGACACCAGGGAGTCGATCGCGCGCGCGACCGCGACCTCGGGCGGGGCGGTGGTCTTCGCGGGCGTGACCGTGGTGATCGCGCTCGTCTCCCTGCTTGCGGCGGACATCCCCCTGGTGGGGACGATGGGCTACAGCGCGGCGGTGTCCGTCCTCGTGGCCGTGCTCGCGGCCACGACGCTGCTCCCGGCGCTGCTCGGCGCCCTCGACTACCGCATCAACTCCCTGCGAGTGAAGCTCGGCCGCACGCACCCGGACGACCACCAGCCACACGGCTGGCGGCGCTGGGCGCGCGGTGTCGCGAACCGTCCCTGGCGCTCGATGCTCGCCGGCGTCGCCGTGCTCCTCGTCCTGTCGATTCCGGTGCTGAACCTCGAGCTCGGCTCCTCGGACGCCGGCGAGCTGCCCAAGGACACCACCGCCCGGCAGGCCTTCGACCTGATCGACGAGGGCTTCGGGCCCGGCGCGAACGGGCCGTTCCTCATCGGTGTCCGGCTCAGCTCGGCGGCCAAGCCCAACCAGTCGGACCTCGACAAGGTCGACTCGCAGCAGAAGCAGCTCGACCAGCAGCAGCAACAGCTCGAGGCGCAGGGCGCGACGCCGCAGCAGGCGCAGCAGAAGACGGCGTCGCAGCAGCAGAAGCTCGATCAGCAGAAGAAGCAGGCGAGCGATCCCGCCAGCGACACGCGGCTGACCGACCTCGAGGACGCCATCAAGAAGGACCCCGGGATCAAGTCGGTCTCGCCGGCCACGGTCGACAAGAAGGGCACCGCCGCGGTTCTCAACGCGATCCCCACCACCTCCCCGTCCGATCCGAAGACCGAGGACACCGTCAACCGCCTGCGCGACAGCGTCATCCCGAACGCGACAAAGGGCAAGAACGAGACCGTCTACGTGGGCGGGCAAACCGCCGGCTACGTGGACATGGCGGCGCGGATCAGCGACAAGCTGCCGCAGATGATCCTGATCGTGATCGGGCTCAGCTTCATCGTCCTGCTGCTGGCGTTCCGGTCGCTCGTGCTTCCGCTCAAGGCCGCCTTCGCCAACCTGCTGTCCGTCGGGGCGGCCTACGGCGTGGTCACGTTCATCTTCCAGGAGGGGCACGGCGCCAGCGCGATCGGCCTCGACGGTGCGATAGCGATCGTGAGCTACGTCCCGCTCCTCATGTTCGCCATCCTCTTCGGGCTCTCGATGGACTATGAGGTGTTCCTGCTGAGCCAGATCCAGGAGCACTACGAGGAGAGCGAGGACACGCGCCAGGCGGTGATCGACGGGCTCGCCACCACCGGCCGCGTGATCACCTCGGCGGCGCTCATCATGGTGTGCGTCTTCGCGAGCTTCGTGCTCAGCGGCAACGCGATCGTCAAGCAGTTCGGCGTCGGTCTCGCGGTCGCGATCGCGATCGACGCGACGGTCGTGCGCTGTCTCGTCGTTCCCGCGATCATGACCTTGCTCGGGGACCGTTGCTGGTGGATGCCGCGCTGGCTCGGCAAGGCGCTGCCGCACATCAGCGTTGAGGGCTCCGAGTACTTCGCCGCCCGCGATGCGAAGCCGCGGGAAGCCCCCTCTCACTAGAGTCGCCGGTTCGTGAGCAGGGAGATCGCCGAGCGGGCGGCGCGCCACGGGCGCTTCGCAATCGACACCGAGTTCGTGTCCGAGCGCCGCTACCAGGCGCTTCTCTGCCTCGCTCAGGTGGCCGTCCCGGACCCCGACGCGGATGACGGGGTGCGCACCGACGTGCTCGACCCCCTGAACGGGCTCGACCCGGCGCCGCTCGCCGCGGCGCTCGCCGACCCGGAGGTCGAGGTCGTGATGCACGCGGGCAGGCAGGACGTGGCGATCCTGCGGCGGAGCTGGGACACCGACGTGCGCAACGTCTTCGACACCCAGGTCGCGGCCGGCTTCCTCGGGCTGGGGAGCCAGGAGAGCTACGAGTCGCTCGTCCGCAAGGTGCTCAAGGTCCGGCTGAGCGGCGGCGAGGGCTTCACCCGCTGGGACCGGAGGCCACTGTCGGAGAAGCAGCTCGAATACGCGCGCGACGACGCCCGGATGCTGCTGTCGCTGGGCGAGGAGCTCGAGCGCCGCCTCGATGAGCGCGGCCGGCTCGAGTGGGCGCGGGAGGAGTGCCGCGCGCTCGAGGCCGCCAGTGACGAGCGCGATCCCACCCGCATCTACGAGCGGCTCCCGCGGCTCGGCCGGCTCGGCGACGAGCAGCGCGCCGTGGCCCGCGAGCTCGTGGAGTGGCGCGAGGAGACGGCGAGCGGCATGGACCGTCCCGCCGGCTTCGTCGTGCCCGACCAGGCGCTCGTCGAGATCGCGCGGCGGCTGCCGCAGAGCCAGGACGACCTCGACCACGTCCGCGGTCTGCCCCCGCAGACCCTTCACCGCCGCGGCGACCGGCTCCTGCACGTGGTCGAGCGGGGCCGTCGGCGCGAGGCGCCCCCTCCCCCACCCGACCCGCCGTCGCGCGACTCGCGCGACGCCCCGGTGGTGGCGATGGCCCAGGCGCTGGTCCGCACGCGCGCGCAGGGGAGCGGCGTGGCCGTCGACCTGATCGCCACCCAGGCGGACCTGGCCGCGCTCGTGGGCGCCCTCCGTCGCGGCCGCGACGCTGCCGACGTGCGGGTCACACAGGGCTGGCGCCGTGAGCTCGTCGGCGAGGAGCTGATCGAGCTGCTGGCCGGCCGGCTCAGCCTGCGCGTGCGCGACGGCCGGGTGGAGGTGGCGGAGTAGCCTGTTGAGCGTGCAGCTCGAGGGCATCCATCACGTCACCGCCATCACCGGCGACGCGCGCCGCAACGTCGACTTCTACGCGCGCGTCCTCGGGCTTCGTCTCGTCAAGAAGACGGTCAACCAGGACGACCCGACCGTCTACCACCTCTTCTACGCAGACGAGCAGGGAAGCCCCGGCTCGGACATCACCTTCTTCGAGTATCCCGGCGCGGCGCCGGGCCGCGCCGGCGACGGCATGATCCACCGCGTCGGCTGGCGCGTCGGCTCGGCCGACGCCCTCGGCTTCTGGGCGGACCGGCTCGCTCACGAGGAGGTCGAGACCGAGGCCGACGGCGAGCGCCTGCGTTTCGTCGACCCCGAGGGCCTCGGTCACGAGCTGGTGGTGTCCGCGGTCGGCGACGAGCCGCTGATCGCAGACCATCCCGAGATCCCCGCGGAGCTCGCGCTCCAGGGCTTCGATCACGTGCGCGCCTACTCGGGCCAGCCCGACCGCAGCCGCAGGCTGCTCGAGGACGCGCTCGGGTTCAAGACCAACGGCGACGGCTGGGAGGCGCGCGGCGACAGCCGCGGCGGGTTCTTCGCCTACGACGAGCCGCCCGCCGAGCCGGGCATCCCCGGCGGCGGCACGGTTCATCACGTGGCCTGGGCCTCGGAGATGCAGGACCACGAGGCCTGGCGCGAGCGGGTCCGCCAGGGCGGCGCCCATCCCACCCAGATCATCGACCGCTTCTGGTTCCGCTCGATCTACTTCCGCGAGCCGAGCGGCGTGCTCTTCGAGATCGCCACGCTCGGCCCCGGCTTCACCACCGACGAGCCGCTGGAGCATTTGGGCGAGACGATCGTGCTGCCGCCGTTCCTCGAGTCGCACCGCGAGCAGATCGAGGCGGTGCTGACGCCGCTGCCGAGCAGCAGCGCCGTGCGTCAAGAAGCTTGAGCTGGGAGCCCGAGCTAGACGAGCTTCGCCGCCGCGAGGAGCTTGCGCGGCGGATGGGGGGCGAGGAGCGGGTCGAGCGCCAGCGTGCGTCGGGCCGGCTCACGGTCCGGGAGCGGATCGAGCGGTTGTTCGACCACGGCACGTTCCACGAGACGGGTGCGCTGGCCGGCAAGGCGACCTACGGCGACGACGGCGAGATCGAGGACTTCCTTCCCGCCAACGTCGTGATCGGCTCGGGCCGGATCGAGGGCCGCCGGGCGGTGGTGCAGGGCGACGACTTCACTGTCCGCGGCGGGGCCGCCGACGCGGCCATCTGGCAGAAGATGGTCTACGCCGAGCGGATGGCGCACGACCTGCGACTGCCGCTCGTCCGGCTCGTGGACGGCACGGGCGGCGGCGGCAGCGTCAAGACGCTCGAGCAGACCGGCTTCTCCTACGTCCCGCCGCTGCCGGGCTTCGACGTGGTGGTGAAGAACTCGGCGATCGTGCCGGTGGTGGCGGCCGCGCTCGGCCCGGTGGCCGGGTTGGGCGCGGCGCGAGTCGTCTGCTCGCACTTCGCCGTCATCGTCAAGGACACGGCGCAGCTGTTCGTGGCCGGACCGCCGGTGGTCGCGGCCGCGATGGGCGAGTCGCCGGACAAGGAGGAGCTCGGCGGCTCGCGGGCTCAGGCGCGGGCCGGTGCGGTGGACAACGTCGCCGCCGACGAGGACGACGCCCTCGACCAGATTCGGCGCTTCCTCTCCTACCTTCCGGACAACGTCTGGGAGGCGCCGCCCGGGCAGGCCGCGAGCGATCCCGCCGACCGGCGCGAGGAGGAGCTCCTCGCGGTCGTGCCACGGGACCGTCGCCGCCCCTACAAGATGCGGCGGGTGCTCGATCTCGTGCTCGACGCGGGCTCGCTGTTCGAGCTCGGCCCCCGCTACGGCCGTCCGCTGATCACCGCGCTCGCCCGCCTCGGCGGCCGCCCCGTCGGCGTGCTGGCCTCGGACCCGGAGCACTACGGCGGCGGGCTCACCGCCGACGCCTCGGAGAAGCTCGCGCGCTTCGTCGACCTCTGCGACCAGTTCCACCTGCCCGTCGTCAACTTCGTCGACCAGCCGGGCTTCGTGATCGGCACCGCGGCCGAGCGCGCCGGCACCATCAGGCGCGGCGCCCGGGCCCTCTACGCGGTGCACCAAGCAACGGTGCCCTGGGTGTCGATCCTCGTCCGCAAGGTCTACGGCGTGGCCGGCGCCGGCCACGGCGACGGCTCGCGGCTCAACCAGCGCGACGCCTGGCCCTCGGGCGACTGGGGCTCGCTGCCGATCGAGGGCGGCCTCGAAGCCGCCTACCGGCGCGAGCTCGAGGCGGCCGAGGACCCCGAGCGGCTACGCGCCGAGATCGCCGCGCGCCTCGACGCCGTCCGCTCTCCGTTCAGGACCGCCGAACGCTTCTCGGTCGAGGAGATCATCGACCCGCGCGACACCCGCGTGCTGCTCTGCGACTGGGCCGAGCGCGCCCACGAGCTCGTGCGCCACGAGCTCCACGACGGGCCCAAGTCACGCGGCCCGCGACCCTGAAAAAAAGGGCCCCGTCCCCCTTCTTTCATGAAAGCAAGGGCCCCGTCCCCTGTTCTTCACATGAAAAAAAGGGCCCCGTCCCCTTTTTTTCAGCACTGCCCGTTGCAGGGGCCCCAGTCGCGTTTCGCGGCGGGGAGGTTCGCCGGGTCGGCAAGGGGCAGGTCGACGTAGGAGGCGTGGGTGCGGTCGCGCTCCACGTCGTAGAGGCCGCCCGCAAGGCCCGGGAGCTGCGCCGCTGTGGGGGTGAGGTGCGACACCGAGCTCGACAGGGTCAGCCGCAGCCGGTGCCCCTTGGCGATCCTCGCGAACACCGGCGGCACCTCGATCTGCTGGAGCGTGACCTTTCCCGGCTCGAGGTCGCGACGGCTCGCCGCCGTGTACGGGTGGTAGGGCAGCGTCGGCCAGCTGCGCGAGGCGTCGACCGCCCGCAGCGAGCCGAGCAGCGCGCCGGTCGTGAGCGGGAACGAGGAATCGCCGGCTGAGACGTCGTCCAGCGTGGCGACCAGCTCGCTGTCGGGCGTCGTCGAGCTCATGTAGACGCCCACCGACACCGGCCCGGCGATCGTCACGTCGTGGGTGAGCGGCGCAGTGGTGTACGAGAGCGCGCCCGCCTGTGTGCTGCCGTCGTGCTCGTGGCAGGGGTTGACGGGCATGCCGGCATACGCCGAGACGAGGCCGCCGAAGCCGGTGCTCCACTGGTCCGGCCCGCGGTTGCAGGGGCTCGAAGCGCCGGTCCAGGGAAGCCGGTCGGAGGCGGCCTCGGCGGTCGGCGCCCGCGCGTCGAGGACGCCGTCGTTGAGCGACAGGCGCGCCGTGCCGCTGCGGCCCGCGCCCGGCCACAGCCGGCGAACGCGCGACTGCGGGAGCGGGTAGGCGCCGGCGTCGACCCAGCGCTTCGCACCGAGCTCGAACAGGTGGAGCGGCGAGGAGGTGCTCGTGAGCGCGGTGGGCTTCCCCTTGAGCCAGTGGTCGAACCACTCCAGGTGGATCTGCTGGATCCACTCCCCCATCCCCACCGGGTTGTGGAACCAGGGGCCGATCACCGCCTGGTAGCGGGGCGTGGCCTTCTGGCCCGGGAGCATCGGCGCATAGATGTGCCTGCGGCCGGTCCAGGCGTTCTGGAGCGTCGCGTAGTTGAGCAGCACCCCACGCTGATAGACGTCGAACCAGCCGCTCAGCATCAGCGCCGGTATCCCGTTGCGCACCACCTGCGCGAGCTGCGAGCCGGGCCGGCGCACCTGCCAGAAGGGTGAGTCGAAGGCGCGCTCGCCGCCGCGCTCGATCTCCGTGTAGAGCGACGCGTCCAAATTCGCATAGCCGGCGGCGCGGGCCGCGATCTGGCTCGGGTCCGCCGTGAGCATCGTCGAGCGCAGGCCGGCCCAGCCGGCGGCGAACACGGTGTTGGGCAGCCCGCCCCCGAAGGCCAGGTCGCGGTAGAGGTCGAAGCCGGCGGCCGACGGCACGATCGCCTTCAGCGGCGAGCCGCGGCCCAGCTTGGCCGCCGTGAAGATCTGGTTGAGGCCGACGTACGAGTAGCCGGCCGCGCCGACCTTTCCGTCGGAGCGCGGCAGCCGCGCGGCCCAGCGCACGAGCTCGGCCCCGTCCTGTGCGTCCCGCGGCGAGAAGAGCCCGAAGTCGCCGCCGGAGTTGCCGCTGCCGCGGACGTCGGCGATCACGTTGATGTAGCCGCGCTTGACGAGGTACGGGAAGTAGCCGTCGCCGCCAAACGGGGTGTAGCCCTTGGTGGTGGTCACCGAGGACCTGCCGTAGGGCGTCTGGGTGAGGATCACCGGGAATGGGCCCTTCCCGGTCGGGTAGTAGACGTCCGCCGCAAGCTCCGTGCCGTCCGACATCCGCACCTTCTGGGTCGTCACGGGCTCGATCCCGTACTGCTCGGGGCGCGAGTAGCCCGTGTCGGCGCAGGCAGGAGCGGCCGCGACAAGCGCGGCCAGGACACACGCGACACCCCCTGCCAATCGAGCGCCCATCCCTGCTCCGGCGCCAGAGGATACGGGGCTAGAGTTGCCGGCGTGGCATCCCTCGCCGATCTCGTCAGGCTGCCGCCGCTGGCGCTCCTGCGGGCGTTCGACGATCTGCACACCCTCGCGCAGGTCGGCAGCGAGCTGACGAGGCGGATGGACGAGCTCGAGTCGCGGGCGGACGACGCGGTCGAGCTGCTCGAGCGGCTCGACTCCCGGGCCGACGAGATCCTCGCCCTCGGCGCGTCGATCGACGCGCGCGGCCAGTCGATCGTCGAGCTCGGCGAGCAGCTGAACACGCTCGGTACCGAGGTGCACGCCCAGGGGGTCCTGATCGAGCAGCGCGCCGCCGAGGTCGCCGAGCGGGGCGCCGAGCTGGTGGCGACCCTGCCGACACTCGAGGCCGCCGTGAACCTGGTCACGCCCCTGGAGGGCGCGGTCGAGCGGCTCGGTCGCATGGTCGACCGCCTGCCCGGCGGCGCCCGCCGGCCCGGCACTTCCTAAGAACCGTTTGCGGAAATCGGGAAGTCGGGCGAAGGTGGGGGTATGTGGCTCGCGCGTCTCCGCCGTCACCGCGCGACGGAACCCCACCTGTGCCCCGACTGCGGAACTGACTTCGTCTGCCCGGTCGAGTGGGAGCCCGTCAACGAGGCCCACATCTGGGTGCTCCTCCGCTGCGGCGAGTGCGGGCTCTGGCGCGACGCCGAGTTCACCGATGAGGCGCTCGAGCGCTTCGACCGGCGGCTGGACGACGCCACGATCCAGATCGCGCGGGCGGCCGACAAGCTCCACGCGGACTGGCGCTCGACCGAGGTCGAGGCCTTCGCCGAGGCGCTCGACCGCGATCTGATCGACGCGGGCGACTTCGCCTAGGTCTTCCGGGCAGCACCGCGCCGGTCCGTCACACTCTGTCTGGTGTCCGAGCTGGTCCTCGAGTCAACGTTCGCGGGTTGCCGCATTGAAGAGGTCGCCGGCCGCGGCGGCATGGGGATCGTCTACCGGGCGACCCAGCTCCCCATCGGCCGCGCGGTGGCGCTCAAGGTGGTCGCGCCCGAGCGCGCGGCCGACCCGACCTTCCACGCCCGCTTCGAGCGTGAGACGCGCGTGGCGGTGGCCATCGACCACCCCAACGTCATCCCGGTCTACGAGGCCGGTGAGAGCGAGGGCCGCCTCTACCTGGTGATGCGCTGGGTGGAGGGCGGCGACCTCCAGGACCAGATCAGCGCCTCGGACCGGCTCGACCCGCGCTATGCGGCCGAGGTGGTGGCGCAGGTCGCCGCCGGGCTGGACGCCGCCCACGCCGCCGGACTCGTCCACCGCGACGTCAAGCCGGCCAACGTCCTGATCGCGAGCCCGCGTCACGTCTACCTCACCGACTTCGGGCTGACTCTCGAGCCGACCAGCAGCCCGCGGATCACGCGCACCGGCGAGTGGATCGGCACCGCTGAATTCATGGCGCCGGAGCAGTTCGAGGGCGACGACGTCGGCCCGCGCACCGATGTCTACGCGCTCGGCTGCGTCCTGCACATGGCCCTCACCGGGCGTCCCCCCTTCGCGCGCCAGACCGTGACCGCGACGATGCTCGCCCACCTACGCGACTCGCCGCCGCTCGCGTCGGCCACGCCGGGCGTCCCCAAGGCCTTCGACGAGGTGGTCGCGCAGGCCCTGGCCAAGCGGCCGGACGAGCGCTACCGCTCGGCCGGCGAGCTTGGCGAGGCGGCCCTCGCCGCCGCCGGTGCGCCCGCCCCCGCGGAAGCAGTTCCAGAGCCGGTGACCGGGAACGGCCACTCGCAGGCGGCGACGCTGACGATGGCGAGGCCGACGATCGCCCTTCCCGAGGCGGCGCCGGCACCTACCGCCCGCCTCAACCAGCCGCGCGAGCGGGCGACCTCGAGGGCGCTGCTGATGGCCTCGGGCGTCCTGGCTCTCGCGGCAGGGATCGTGGCCCTGCTCCTCCTGCTGGTCGACCCCCTCCGGCCGGGCGGCAGCTCCGGGCCGCTGACGAAGGCCGACGTGCGCAGCGCCGTGGACTCCTTCGCGCGCGCGTACGCGCGTGAGGATGACGACGCCCTGTCCGACGTGCTCACGAGCGACGTCTCACGCGTGACGCCCGGAGACTCGGAGCGCGGCCGGCGCGCGGTGCTGCGCGAGTACCGGCAGCAGTTCGCGGCCAACCGGACCACGGGCTACAAGGTGAGCGGCCTCGAGCTGCGCGGCGGCAAGGCCGGCCGGGCGTCCGGGAGCTATGTCGCGACGCGCTCCGGGGCTGGGCCGATCACCGGGCGGATCGCCTTCGGCGTCCGCCGCGACCACGGCCACGCCCGCATCGGGCTGATCGCCGTGACGCCCGACCGCTAGGTCGTCAGCAGGTCTTCGACACGTCGAGTCGCACGTGCGCGCCCTTCGGCAGCTCGGCGCCGGCGTCCGGGCTCGTCCCGCAGACGCCCCAGCCGCCGGGCAGGAACCTGTCGAACAGGCCGCTCTCCTCCTTGACGTCGGCGCGCAGGCCGAGCGACTCGAGCCGGTCGACGGCGTCGTCGCGCGAGTCGCCGGAGAGGTCGGGCAGCTTGACGAGGCTCTGCCGCGAGACCCGGAGCGCGCTCCACGCGGTCCTCGCCCCATGAGCGGAGGCCCCGACGTCGATCACGTTCATCCCCTCGCGCAGCGGAACCTGGGCGTGCCACTCGCCGCCGGACACCTGCGCCTCGTGCCCAAGCACGATCACCGTCGCGCCGGCCGGCCGCACCCGGCCGCTCACCTCGATCGAGTCGGTGTGGACCAGCGCGCGGTCGGACGGAGTCGAGAGGGCGAGGCGAACGGGCGGCGAGCCGTCGTCGCCGCCGCAGCCGGCCAAGCAGGAAACCGCGAAAAGAACCAGAAGCGGTACGAGGCGGCGCATTCGGGCTGACACTAGCGTGCACCTGGTGGGGCGGGGATCACCGCTTCACAAGCGGAAAATACCCCCACCTGGGTAGGACTGTTTACACCCGTTATGGGTAGGGGCTCGACTTTCCGCCGCAAAAGGCGCTATTTTGTCGCTCGGCACATAACGCCGAATCTTCGTCGCCATGTGACGGAGAACGGGGGAACCAAATCGGCCGCATTGCGGCCAGGGGCGAATTGCCACCGGTGTGTGGCATAGCGCAGGTCCAGGCGCGAGCCCGTCAGCTCACCTCGTAGGCGGTCAGCGACATAGGAGGTACCCGTGCCTGGTACTACAGAACGCGACCTCGCGTCGGCCGAGCTATGGCAAGACTCGCTTCTGCGCTCTCAGCGGCGCCGAGTGTTGGCCGCGGAGGCAAGGAAGGATCAGACTCGCAAGAAGACCGCTGCTGTCGCCGTCAGCACCGCGGTCGCAGCTTCCCCGATGTGGCCCAGCGTCACCGCGGTGGCGTCGGACCTGTCGGCTCAGGATGCCGGCAACCTCGCCCGCGTCCTCGAGCACAAGCACACCGACCGTGTGCTGCTCAAGTCCGGGGACTCGAGCAGCGCCGTCGCCGAGCTCCAGCGTGAGCTGGGGATCGCCGACGACGGGATGTTCGGCCCGCACACGAAGGCCGCCGTCATCGCCTTCCAGAAGAAGCACGGGCTGGATCCCACGGGCAAGGTCAACGTCAAGACCTGGCTCAAGCTGTTCCCGACGGACATGGTCATCTACGCGCCGCCGGGCAGCGCGACCGCCCTCGGCGTCAACCACACCGATCATCCGGAGTGGGCGGCCGTCTCGACGGCAACCGCGGGCGACCGGGCGGACGACAGCGTCGCCAAGCTCGGCCACGCCGCGGCGGCCAAGGCCGCCCAGGACGGCAAGGGCACGGCCGATGCCGGCCTGCCGTCGGTCCACGCCGCGAGCATCGGCGCCAACGGCCCGGCGGTGGGGATCTCCCCCAACGCGCCCACGGGCGGTGGCCCCGGGGTCGGCATTCCCGGCATCCCGGGCCTGCACGGCGGCGCCCTGGCGCCCAACCTGGGCGGCGGCGGTGGCAACGGTGGCGGCGGCGGCGGTGGCTCGTTCCACTTCCCGTCCCTCGGCTCATTCGGCAGCGCCTCGGAGATGATCAAGGCGATGATCCGGATGGCCAACCAGATCGACAGCCACCACTACGCGTATCGCTGGGGCGGCGGCCACAACGCCGGCTTCAGCGGCCCGTATGACTGCTCCGGTGCCGTCTCCGCCGTGCTGCACTCGGCGGGGCTGCTCAACCGGCCGATGGTGTCCGGTGAGTTCATGCACTGGGGCGCTCCCGGCCGCGGCGCGGTCACGCTCTACGCCAACGCCGGTCACGTCTACATGTCGATCCTGGGTCGCTTCTTCGGGACGACGGGCATGAACCCCGGCGGTGGCGCGGGCTGGTTCCCGGGCGCGCCGCGCTCCGGCTTCGCGGTGGTTCACGTGCCGTTCTCGAAGCTGCACTTCAAGGGCAAGTCGCACGGCAAGGTCAAGAAGCGCAGGACCCGCCGCAAGAACACGAAGGACACCATGAAGGCTCAGCAGCCGCCCAAGCAGCAGCAGACCGGCCCGCTGAACCAGGCGTCCACCACGCCGCCGCCCAACAGCGGCAGCAGCAGCGGTGGCACCGCAGCCCCGGCGTCGAGCCAGCAGCCGCGGACGAGCACTGCGGCACAGCCGGCTCCGGCGACCGGCACGACGCCGGCCGCTCCGGCCACCCCGCCGAACGCGGTTCCGGCCCAGCCGGCCGCGCCGGCACCGCAGGGTCCGGCGGTGGCGCCGAACGCACCGGTCGCTCCCGCGCCGGCTCCGGCACCCGCCCCGGCCCCCGCGCCCGCGCCCGTCACGGGCACGGGTGGACCGGCCGGGACGACGCCGAGCCAGCCCGTGCAGCAGGCCCCGGCGGCTCCCAAGCCGCCCGTGCCGGCCGCGCAGGTTCCGGCCCCGGCTCCGCAGGCCCCCGCGCCTGCCCAGCCGAAGCCGCAGCAGCCGGCCGCCCCGACGCCGCCCGCTCAGGCCGTCCCGCAGACGGTCGAGCACGCGACCGAGGGTGTCGGCCAGTCGGCGCCGTCGACCCAGCCGCCCAAGCCCCCCGCGGGGCAGGGCCAGGGGAGCGCGCCCAACTCGGCGGGCAACTAGCTAGGCAGTAGGCCGTAGGCACTAGGCAGTAGGGCGGCTCCCCGTGAGGGGGGCCGCCCTTTTTTTTACGCTGCTCGGGCGGGGTCGGCCTCGATGCGGCCGTCGCTCATCCGGACGAGGCGCCAGCGGGCGTCGGCGATCGCGGGGTCGTGCGTGACGAGCACGACGCTGAGGCCGTCGTTCTCCCACAGCCCGCGCAGCAGCTCGATCACCTCCGCCCCGGTCTTCGAGTCGAGGTTGCCGGTCGGCTCGTCGGCGAGAACCACGGCCGGCTCATTCGCAAGAGCGCGGGCGATCGCCACGCGCTGCTGCTCCCCGCCCGAGAGCTGGGACGGCAGGTGCTCGCCGCGGTGGCCCAGCCCGACGCGTTCGAGCAGCTCGGTCGCGCGGCCGCGCCGCGCCTCGGCGTCGATCCCGGTCGGCGCCAGTGCCGCCTCTACGTTGCCCGCCGCGGTCAGGGTGGGGATCAGGTTGAACTGCTGGAAGACGAAGCCCAGCGTGCGCCGTCGCAGCTGAGCCAGCTCCGCGTCGCCAAGCCCGGCGAGGTCGCGCTCCTCGAACTCCACGCTCCCCTCGCTCGGCCTGTCGAGCCCGCCGAGGAGCTGGAGAAGAGTCGTCTTGCCGGAGCCCGAGGAGCCGGCGACCACCACGAACTCGCCGCGCTCGATGTGCAGGTCGATCCCGTCGATCGCCCTGACGAGCGTCGGGCCGGTGCCGTAGTGGCGGGACACGTTGCTCAGGGAGTAGAGCGTCATTCGATGTGGCGGAGCGCATCCGCAGGTCGCAGGCGGGCCACCCTGAGGCCGCCCACGCTTCCGGCCACGAGGCCGCCGAGGAGCGCAAGGGCGATTGCCAGCAGCAGCAGCCCGAGATGCACGGGAGCGTCGAGCGAGATCGAGGTGGATCCGGCGGTGACCTGGCCCTGGCCGAAGGCCGCCGCGAACGGGCCCGGTCCGGGGCCTCCGCCGCCCGGCCCCACCGCCTGGGCCGCCTGGGCGACCGACGCCGTGAGCGACGGGCCGACGGCGTCGATCGCCAGCGCGCCGGCGATCCCGATGGCGGCGCCCACCAGGCCCCCGAGCAGGCCCTGGAACACCGACTCGACGGCCACCTGACGCACCACGAGGCGCTGCGGCCAGCCGATCGCCTTGAGCGTGCCGAGCTCACGGGTCCGCTTCGTGACCGACGAGAGCGTGAGGAGGCAGGCGATCAGGAAGGCGGCAAGGAGAGCGACGATCTCGAGCGCGGCGCCGAGCTTGGAGGCCAGGTTCTTCGCGTCCACCAGGGAGCCGCCCACCCTGTCGGCGAGGTCCTTGGTCGTCGTGACCTGCGCTCCGGCGAAGGAATCGTCGATCCGCTTCCCGAGCGCGTCGACCGCACCCGAGTCGTCGGCCCTGACATAGACCACATTGGCCCTGCCCTCGCGCCCGGAGATCCTCTGGAGCTGCCCGAGCTTCACGTAGATGTCCGACGCCTGGCCGCCGAGCGGCGACTTGGCGAGGCCGACGACCGTGAACTTCTCCTTCTTGAGGGTGACCGTGTCGCCCACGCCGAGGTCGTGGCGGCGAGCGTAGGAGGAGTTGAGGACCGCCTCGCGCGCCTTGCCCGAGCGGAGGTAGCGTCCGCGGCTGATCTGGGACGCGGAGACCGCGGCCAGCGTCGGCTTGGAGCTGTCGACACCGGTAACGGTCCTCGAGTCCAGATCGATGTTGTTTGGCGGACCGCCGCTGGGTGGTCCGCCGACGGGCGGCCCAACTCGCTGCGCGTTCTTGGGCACGGTGCCCGAGACGTGGATGGCCGTGACCGTGAGGCCCGCAGCGGCGTCCTTGGCGCCCGGCAGCCCGGCGAGCTTGGCCGCCTCCGTCTCCGGGAAGCTGAGCTGGGTGGCCGTGGCGAAGTTGTCGTCCTCGAAGTGCTGTCCCGGCTTGCCGAGAGAGCGCAGCCCGAAGCGGCGGGGGCCGTTCTCCCGGCGGACGCGGCCGCGCTCGCTCCGGGAGAGGCCCTGGTTCCCGAAGTCGGGTGCCCCTCCCCCGTTCTTCAGTGGGCGGGTGACCGACATGTCGGTGCCGACGCCCGTGAGCGGGTGGAGCACCTTGTCCTGCGCCCGGTCGAGCCCGCTGGAGAGCGCCGAGACGGTCACGACGAGCCCGACACCGACGCCGAGGCCGAGCGCGGTGAGCAGTGTGCGGCCGCGCCGGCGGCGCAGCTCCGCGAGGACGTAGCTCAAATAGAACATCGGCGCCCGGCGCAGTAGAGCGAGCTTTCCTGTGAGAGCCATAAGATCGCCGCGTGGCCGGCCTCGACCGCCAGACGGAGATCTATCTCGGCGGCGTGAGCGGGGTCCGGCCGCGGGTGCCGATCGATGCAGAGCGGCTACAGGCGCGCGCCGAGCAGGCGATGGCTCCCGACGCCTTCGCGTACATCGCCGCGGGCGCCGGCAACGAGTCGACGCTGCGTGCCAACCGCGCCGCCTTCGAGCGCTGGCGGATCGTGCCGCGCATGCTCCGCGACGTCTCCGAGCGCGACACGAGCGTCGAGCTGTTCGGCCGCAGGCTGCAAAGCCCCTTCCTGCTCGCCCCGATCGGCGTGCTCGAGCTGGCCCACCGCGACGCCGACCTGGCGGTGGCGGCCGCCGCCAAGGCCACCGGCGTGCCGATGATCTTCTCGAACCAGGCGTCCAAGCCGATGGAGACGTGCGCGGAAGTGCTCGGCGACAGCCCGCACTGGTTCCAGCTCTACTGGAGCCGCTCCGACGAGCTCGTCGAGAGCCTCGCCGGCCGGGCCGAGGCGTGCGGCTGCGAGGCGATCGTGGTCACGCTCGACACAACGATCCTCGGCTGGCGCCCGCGCGACCTGGAGCCGGCCTTCCTGCCCTTCCTGCGCGGCAAGGGGATCGCCCAGTACACGAGCGACCCGGTCTTCCGGCGGCTCGCCGAGGAGGAGCCGGCCGCCGGCACGCCCCAGCCCAAGCCCACGCTCACCGCGCTGCGGACGCTGTTCCAGATCATCCGCTCGGGCGCCGGACGCGAGGCGGTTCAGAAGTTCATCCAGATCTACTCGCGGCCGTCGCTCACCTGGGAGGCGCTGCCTTTCCTGCGCGAGCGCACCAAGCTGCCGATCCTGCTCAAGGGCATCACCCACCCGGATGACGCCCGCCGGGCGGTCGAGGCCGGGATGGACGGGATCGTGGTGTCGAACCACGGCGGCCGCCAGGTGGACGGCGGGCTCGCCACGCTCGACGCCCTGCCGGCCGTGGTCGAGGCGGTGGACGGCCGGCTGCCGGTGCTGCTCGACAGCGGCATCCGCGGCGGCGCCGACATCTTCAAGGCGCTGGCGCTCGGGGCCACCGCCGTCCTGCTCGGCCGCCCCTACGTCTTCGGCCTGGGGATCGGCGGCGAGACCGGCGTACGCGAGGTGATCCGCAACTTCATGGCCGACTTCGACCTGACGATGGGGCTCGCCGGCTGCCGCTCGCTCGCCGAGATCGGCCCGGACTGCCTCACGCGGATCGAGTAGCGGTGCGGCGCGCCCTGCTCGTGGCGCTCGCCGCGGCCCTGTGGGCCGCGCCGGCCGCCGCCGCGACGCCGGTACGCGACGGCGGCGCGCGCTTCGAGGTCATATCCCCCACGCTGATCCGCCTGGAGTACGCGTCCGACGGGCGCTTCGAGAACCGGCCGTCGATGACCGCGGTGGGCAGCCGCTCGCGCAGGGTGCGCCTCCGCGTGCGGCGCCGCGCCGGCATCCTCAGCATCCGCACGAGCCGGCTGAGCCTGCGCTACCGCCGCGGGAGCGGGCCGTTCACGCCGACCAATGTCACGGTCAGCCTGAGATTGGGCAAGCGCACGGTCTCCGTCCACCCGAGCTTCCCCGGCGCGCCGGGCCCGACCGCCGGGCCGCCGTCGCTCGAGGTGAGCCCGTACACCGTGGCGCAGGACCCCGGCTACCAGGCGCCGTCGACCGGCAACCTCGGCGGCTGGTACCGGGCGCTCGATTTGTCCGCCGGGCCGGTCCACCTGCACGACGGCCTGCTCTCCCGCGACGGCTGGTACCTGCTGGACGACACCCACACCGCCCTGCTCCAGTCCGCGGCGCCCGGCTACGCCTCGCGGCCGGCGCACGCCGGGGCCTACCAGGACGGCTACTTCTTCGGCTACGGGCGCAGCTATCTCACCGGGCTGGCGGACCTCCGCCGGCTCACCGGCCCGGCGCCCCTGCTGCCGCGCCAGGCCTTCGGCGTGTGGTTCTCCCGCTACAACGCCTACAAGCAATCCGACTACCCGGGCCTGCTCGCGCGCTTCCGCGCCGAGCGCGTTCCGCTCGACGTGCTGATGGTCGACACCGACTTCAAGGCGCCGCATCGCTGGAACGGCTGGGAGTGGTACCGCAAGCTCTTCCCCGACCCGCGCGGCTTCCTCCGCTGGGCCCACGCCCAGGGACTCGCGGTGGGTCTGAACACGCATCCGTCGATCACCTCGGACGACCCGCGCCTGCCGGAGGCGCAGCGGCGCGCCGGCCATGCGCTGCCAAACGACCCGACCGGCGCGCGCTGCAAGGCGTTCGTCGGGATCGGCGACGTCTACGCGGGCGGCCTCCCCGGCGTTGCCCCGGGCTGCAAGGTCTTCGACTGGTCCCGCGCCGGCGACCAGGCGGCCTACGCCTGGCTCCATGAGCCGTTCGAGCGCGACGGCGTCGACTTCTGGTGGCTCGACTACTGCTGCGACGAGTCGTACGCGCTGGCACCCGGCCTGACGCAGGACACCTGGATCAACCGCCTCTACGCGCAGCGGAGCGCCGCCCGCGGCAGCCGCTGGCCGGTCCTCTCGCGGGTGGGCGCGTCGGTGTTCGACCCGGACTCCGCCGACGCCGGGATCTGGGCCGAGCACCGGAGCGCGATCCACTTCACGGGCGATGCCCGGCCCAAGTGGGAGATGCTCAACTTCCAGACGGTATTCAGCCCGGCCGAGGGCAGCGTCGGCCTCCCCTACGTATCGCACGACATCGGCGGCTTCGGCTCCGTGACGAGCGACGGCACCGCCGGCCGCCACCTGGCCGACGACCTCTACGTCCGCTGGGTGCAGTCGGGCACCTTCCAGCCGATCCTGCGCCTGCACTCCGACCACGGCGACCGCCTGCCCTGGGACTACACGGGCAAGGCCCGCCGGGTGGCCGCGACATTCCTGCGGCTGCGCGGCGCCCTCGTGCCCTACCTCTATACGCTCGCCCGCCGTGCCTATGACAGCGGCGCGCCGCTGCTGCGGCCGATGTACCTGGGCTGGCCGGCGGCCGGGGACGCCTACACCCATAGCCACCAGTACATGCTCGGGCCGCACCTGCTCGTCGCGCCGGTGGGCACGCCGGGCGACCCGGCCCAGAAGGAGGTCTGGTTCCCGCCCGGCACGTGGACCGACATCTTCACCCGTCAGCGCTACCGCGGTCCGGCGCTCCGTACGCTCAGCGTCCCGCTCGAGCGGATGCCCGTCTTCGCCCGCGCCGGCGCGATCGTCCCGCGCCAGGACTACCGCCCCGGCGACGACCGGCGCCCGCCCGCCACCCTGATCGTCGACGCCTACCCGGGCCGCCGCGGCGCTTTCACCCTGTACGAGGACGCGGGCGACGGGCTCACGTACAAGCACCGCCGCTTCGCGAGGACGCGGATCTCGCAGCGCCGGCGCGGGCGTCGGATCGTGATCACGATCGGCCGCGCCCGCGGCAGCTTCAGCGGCAAGCCGCGCCGGCGCTCGTACGTGCTGCGGGTCCTGGGCGCGCGCTCGCCGCGCTCCGTGAGGATCCGCCGCGGCAGGCTCCGCTGGCGCTTCGACCACTCCACCCGCACGCTCGTCATCCGCACCGGCCGGCTGCGCACGGCCCGGAGCGCGCGGATCGTGGTTCGCTAGCGGGAGTCCTGCTCCGCCCGCCTGGCGGCCACCCGCAGCGCCTCGCCGCCAATCAGCCGCTCGAAGCGGCCGACCGCCGCCCACAGCGCCCGCAGCCTCAGCCCGGCCCGGCGGTCGACGGCCTCCACACGGGACTCGCTGAAGAGGCTCGAGCGGCCGTCGCCGTCCTCTTCCACCCAGTGGGCGAACAGCACCCGGACGGTCCCCGACCTGTCCCAGCCGAGGAACTCGTCGGCCCCCTCGATCCGCGGGTAGTCGCGGCGCAGGGTCCAGACGCGACCGCAGAGCCCGGACACCGACCACTGCTCGCCCTCGGCCAGAACCGCGAACGGGTAGCGGCGGAAGAGCTCGCGGAACGGGAGGTCGCGCGGCGTGCCCGGGATGCGCCAGCGGACCACCCGGCCGAGCGTCGGCGCGTCACAGACGCGAACCGTCTCCGCCGCATGCCAGAGCGCTTCCGCGGGCGCCCCGGCGTCGCGGCGATGCTCGGTCCGCACCTGCGGGTCGGGCAGCCAGGAGTCGAGATCGAGCGCGTCGGCCATGCCTTCTAACCGTGGCACACCGTTTGCGGCTGCCTTCTTCCGGGGAGGTGCGAAGACATGATCTCGATCACCGATGACGCCGCCGAGCTGATCCGCGCCCTGATGGACTCGGGCGCGGGCGGACTCAGGATCTCGAGTGCCCCGGCGACCGGCAACGGCCACGGCCCCGCGCTGGTCCTCGACCTGGCGCCCGAGCCGCGGGACGAGGACCAGGTAGTGGAGACCGATGGCGCCCAGGTCTTCCTCGACCCCTCCATCGCGCCGTCCCTCCGGGGCAAGGTGCTCGACGCCCACGTCGAGGGCGAGCAGCTCGAGTTCGCAGTTCTCGACGACGACTGACGGGATGGACGCACCGCAAGGCTTCGTCCCGTTCGAGGAGCAGGGTCCGTTCCTCGAGCACATCGGCCCCGTTTTCGTCCGCGAGGACGGCGACGGGCTCGTCCTCGGGCTGCGCGCCTCCGAGCGGCACAACAACCACCGCGGCACGATCCAGGGCGGGCTGCTCTCGACCTTCGCCGACTTCGTGCTCGGCCGGGCGATCGAGGCCGACGCCGAGGACGGCAAGGACAGGGCCACGGTGAGCTTGACGGTCGACTTCCTGAAGCCGGCAAAGTCCGGCGACTGGATCGAGGGCCGCAGCCGCGTCGAGCGCGTGGGCGGAACGCTGGCGTTCGCCGACTGCAGCCTCACGGTCGACGACCGCGAGATCGTCCGCTCGCGGGCGGTCTGGGTCGTCGTCGCTTAGGCGGGGCCTAACCTCATAGGTGTGAGGAAGACGTGGGTACTCGACACCGAGACGAAGGGCACGGGCGCGCACGTCGTGCCGCTCGAGGAGACCGAGCCGAAGCCGACGCCGAAGCGTCCGCGGCGGCGTCCTCCTGCGCCCCAGCAGGGCGAGCCACGACCGCGGCCCAAGCCCAGGCAGAAAGCTGAGCGGAGCGCCGGCCCGCTCCCGCCCGGGCACGTCCGCAAGAAGTCCACGGGTGAGCTGGGCAAGGTCCAAGCCGTCGATCCCAAGGCCGGGACCGCCACGGTGCTGTGGCTCCGCCAGGGGCGCTCGTCGACCGTCCGCCTGTCGGAGATCAGCCGCCGCTGAGCGCCAGGCCGAAGGGGTTGCCCTCGGAGTCCTTGCAGATCGACCAGGGCTCGCCGGGGTGCACCACGGCGCCGCCGAGCTCCTCGACCCTGGCCACCGCCGCGGCCATGTCGGTCACGGCGAAGTAGGGCAGCGAGAAGGTGTCGCCGGGGCCGGGGCCGCGCGCGTGCACGCCGACCTGCGCCGCGCCGGAGCGGGCCTCCCAGCCCTCGCCCTCGCCGTCGCCGCGGTCCTCGAGCGGGGTTCCCAGGAGCCCGGACCAGAAGCGCCGCGCGCGCTCGGGCTCGTCCGCCGGGAACTCGACGAGCTCGAGCCTCAGGGGTTGGTCGCCGCCACCAGCCACGTGGAAGCCTGCGCTCGGATGCCGTTCCAGGCCTCGATGGCCTCGGCGTTGGCGGAGCTGAGGGCCGTGGGCGAGTCCACGGCCACGGATGCTACTCCCCGCCCGTACGCGCTCTGGCGACCGCGCCGGCGTACATCACCGCGTGCAGCTCGCTCGGCAGATGCGAGGGCACGGCCTCCGGATCGACGAGCTTCTCGAGCGCCAGGCCCTGCATCGCGGCGATCAGCGTGGTGGCGACGTCCTCGGGAGCCTTCGGCGGCGGATCTCCGCGGTGCTCGAAGCGGGCCTCGATCGCGCGCGCGTAGGCGCGGCGCAGCTCGGCCTGGCGGCTCGTGTAGCGGGCGCGCAGGCGCGGGTCGCGCGCGGCCAGCAGGCAGTACTCGGCGTGGAGCAGGACCAGGTCGCGCTGCTGCTCGACGAGCCAGGAGAGGACGACGTCCGCCTGGGGCGCCATGTCCACCTCCGCGGGGGCCGACTCGAAGCGGGTCACCGCCTCCCTCAGCGGGCCGTCGAGGCGCTCCTCGAGCAGCTCGAAGAAGAGGTCGTCCTTGCTCTCGAAGTGCCAGTAGACGGCGCCCTTCGAGAAGCCCGCGCGGCGGGCGATCTCGTCAACGGAGGCCGCCTGGAACCCCTTTTCGGCGAACACCTTGGCCGCCGCCTCGAGCAGCTGCTCGCGGGTGCGGCGGTCCGTGCGCGTTGCGGGCATTCCGCGGGTATGGTTACATACTGACCGGTCAGTATGGTCGACGGCGGGGTAATCCTCTGGCACCTCTCGATCTCGCACTACAGCGAGAAGGCGCGCTGGGCGCTCGCCCACAAGGGCGTCGAGCACGAGCGCCGGGAGCCTCTGCCCGGCGCGCACATGGCGGTCGCCTTCCTCCTCACGCGCGGCCGCCAGGTGACGATGCCGGTGATGGAGCTCGACGGCCGGCGGATCGGGGACTCAAGCGCGATCGTCGCCGCGCTCGAGGAGCACCGTCCCGAGCCCGCGCTCTACCCCTCCGACCCAGGTGAGCGCCGGCGCGCCCTGGAGCTCGAGGACTGGTTCGACGAGGAGCTCGGGCCCTACGTCCGCCGCACCGTCTTCAACCTGGCGCGCGGCGACCGCGAGCGCTTCGACGCCACGATCGCCCGGATGTCGCCCGGCCCGCTCGCCCGCTACAAGCGCATCATGGGGGCCGGCGGCCGCGCCTTCACCGGGACGCGCTACCTGGCAAGCAGCTCGCGCGCCGCGGACGAGGCGCAGCGGCGGGTGGTCGCCGGCGTCGACCGGCTGGAGGCGGAGCTCGGCGACGGCGACTACCTGGTGGGCGACCGCTTCAGCGTCGCCGACCTCACGGCCGCCGCGCTCCTCTACCCGCTCGTTCTCCCGCCCGAGGGGCCGAGGATCATCGAAAGCCCCCCGGAGGCCGTCGAGCGCTTCCGCGCGCCGCTCAAGGAGCGCCGTGGCTACCGCTGGGTCGAGGAGATGTACCGGCGCCACCGGGGTAGCGCCTAGAATCGCCCGCCCGTGAAGGCGGCGGGCTCGATTGCCGTTGCGATCTCGTGGCTTGCGCTCACGCCGGCGGCCGGCGCGCAGGCTCCTCCGGACTGCGACGGCCCGGCTCCCAACCCGCCGCCCGGCAGCGCCGCGTGGCACCAGCGCGAGCAGGACAACGACTACTGCGGCGAGCAGCGCGTCAGCGACACAGCAGCGAACCCCGCGTTCGCTACCCCGGCGTTCAGCGACCCCTACCGCGACCCCGTGAAGCTGAACGGCGTTCGCTTCCGCTACAAGCCGGCGTCGTTCACCAGCCAGGGCAAACAGATAAGCGCGATGCTTTTCCGGCCCCGCGGCGGCCGCGCGCCCTATCCGGGCGTCCTGGTCGTCCACGGCGGGTCCGCGCGACAGGAGATGTACCTGTGGGCGTCCGAGGCCCTCGCCGAGGCCGGCTACATCGTGCTCAGCTTCCAGGTGCCGACCGAGGACAACACGAGCGGGGACTCGCACTACGCCTACACGAAGGACGCGCTCGACTACTTCGAGTCGGTCCCCGATTTCGACCGCCGCCACCTGGGTCTCGCCGGGCACTCCGCCGGCGGCGTCGCGGTGAGCCGCCTCGGTCAGGAGGACCGTCGAGTGTCGGCGATCGTGTCCTGGGACCGCGCCAAGTCCGGGCCGATGCCCCCTGGCCTACGCCTCAGGACCCCTGCCCTCTTCCTCGTGGCCGACTGGAACTGCCAGCAGGTCCCGGTATGCGTCCCCGAGCCGTACGACTCGCCTCCCAACCCTCGCGGGCCGGGCAACAAGGACGAGGACTTCACACGCGTCCGCGGCGCGGGGATCGACACGATGAAGATCGCCCTGCGGGCCGCGACGCACCTCGACTTCACGCAGTTCTCCCCGGGCACCGGCAGCCGCTACGGCGCGGCGGTGAGCCTCTACTACACGCTTGCCTGGTTCGATCGCTATCTGAGGCGCCAGCCGCGCGCCCTGGACCGTCTCCTCTCCTCGCGCTTCGACGCCTCGGCCGACGTCCACAACATCAGCGGCGGCACCTGGGACGGGACCAACCACCCCGCCCACATCGCGGGCCGGCGTGTGGTCGACCGGCTGTCGTTCCACTTCCGCTCCGCCTACTACTTCGATCACGGGGCGATCCGCTGCGAGGACATCCGCGCAGGCTGTCCCCGCCGGGTGGCCGGGAGCGGCCTGCGCTGCCTGCCACGGCGGCTGGCGGTGAGCGCCCGGCGGATCGGCCCGGCCCGACTGGGACGGAGCTATCGCGCCTTCTTCCGCCGCTACCGCGCGCTCGGCCGCACGAGGGGAGGCACGCGTTTCTGCGTCCGCGGCGGCGGTCGCTTCGTCGTCGGCGCCCGCAAGGGCAGGATCGACCTCGTTGCCAGCAGCGCTCGCGGCCATCGCACACGCCGGACCGGCCCGGGCCGCCGCGCGAGGCGGCGGCAGGCGCTCGTCGTTGGACGCCATGGTCGCGCGAGCCACGTGGTCTACGGGGTCCGCCGCCACCGCGTCCGCTTCCTGGCCGTGGTCCCGCGCGCCCAGCTGCGCAAGCCGCGCTCGCTGGTGCGCCGGCTTCACCGAGCCGGCCTCCGCTAGCCCGTCAGCGGATGGCGCCAAGGCGGACAGTGGACATCAGTCCACTAGACTTACATCTAGTAAGTCACTGACAGGGAGAAAGCTTGATGGAACACCTACTGCTGGTCCCAGTCGACGACTCGGTCGTCTTCCCCCACATGACGGTCACGCTGGCCGTCGACGTCGGCGAGGAGAGCCGCGTGGTCCTCGTTCCCCGCACGGAGGACGCCTTCGCCTCGGTCGGCACGGTCGCCGAGGTGGTCGAGCGCGTCCGCCTGCCGGGCGGCGCCCGCGCCACGGCGCTAGCCGGCCTCCATCGCGCCACGATCGGCGCGGCCGAGACCGACCCCGCCGGCGACCTGCGGGTCGAGGTCGAGCCGCACCCGGACGACGAGCCGGTCGACGGGCGAACCCGCGAGCTCGTACGCGAGTACCGCGCCGTGGTCGAGGAGATCCTCGAGGTGCGCGGCGACGACGGCCGCATCAGCGGCTTCGTCCGCTCGATCAGCGAGCCCGGTGTGCTGGCAGACACCTCCGGCTACTCACCCGACCTCTCCTACGAGCAGAAGGTCGAGCTCCTCGAGACGCTCGATGTGAGCGACCGGCTCGAGCTGGCGGTCGGCTTCCAGCGCGAGCGCCTGGCCGAGCTCCAGGTTCGCCGCCGCATCCGCGACGACGTCGAGTCCGGCGCCGAGAAGCAGCAGCGCGAGTACATCCTGCGCAAGCAGATGGAGTCGATCCGCAAGGAGCTTGGCGAGGACGACGGCTCGATCGTCGACGAGTACCGCACGAAGATCGAGGAAGCCGGCATGCCCGAAGCCGTCCGCGAGCAGGCCGAGAAGGAGCTCGGCCGTTTCGAGCGGATGGGCGAGCAGTCGGGCGAGTCCTCGATGATCCGCAGCTACCTCGACTGGCTGATCGCCGTCCCCTGGTCGGAGCGCTCCGAGGAGCGGCTCGACCCGGTGCACGCGCGCGAGGTGCTCGACGCCGACCACGCCGGCCTCGAGGACGTCAAGGACCGCATCACCGAGTACATCGCCGTGCGCAAGCTGCGGGCCGAGCGCGGCATCGAGGAGGACAAGAAGTCCGGCGCGATCCTCACGCTGATCGGTCCTCCCGGCACCGGCAAGACCTCGATCGGCGAGTCGATCGCTCGCGCGACAGGACGCGAATTCGTTCGCATGTCGCTGGGCGGCGTCCGCGACGAGGCCGAGATCC
>DASXBA010000088.1:0-12246 GCA_036406475.1 Thermoleophilaceae bacterium
CCTCGATCTTGGTCGGCCAGCCCGCCATGTAGTGGAACAGGTCGGCCGCGAGCGGCACGTCGGCGGCCTTCGCCACCGAGAACGGCTTGCCGTTGTCGAGCGACTCGAGCATCGCGAGCTCTTCCGCGTTCTCCTCGATCAGGTCGCCGATGCGCCAGATCACCTTGCCGCGATCGGACGCGTTCATCCGCCGCCACTCGGAGTCGTCGTCGAAGGCCCTGCGGGCGGCCTGTACGGCCACCTCGATGTCGCCCGCCTCGCCGTGGGCGACCTCCGCGAGCGTCTCCTCCGTAGCGGGATTGATGCTCGCGAACGTCTTCCCTGACTGGGCGGGGACCCATTGACCGTCGACCAGCAGGTTGTGTGGGGCGTGCACGAAGGCGTCAGCCTGCTGCTCGCCACTTACAGCTACTGCCATTTGCGCCTCTCCTCTCGGCGCGAGCCAAGCGGGGCTCGCACCCTCGCTTACTTTTGGGCTACCCGGGGTGGGAGAGGCGTAACGGTCTCGATTTGACGTCCGGCGAAGTCGCTCCTAGGTTGGCTCAGTGAGGCGCTTTCTCGCCATTGCCCTCGCCCTCGGCGCCCCTCTCCTGACGGTGGCGTCCGCGCAGGCCGTGACCACCTCCGATGTGGACAACGGGGGCGATGCGAGCGGGCAGGCCTGCTTGGCCGCGGCCAACGACTGCAGCCTGCGCAGCGCGATCGAGAAGGCCAATGCCACGGCGAACTCCGGCGGCTCTGACGTGATCAACATCCCGGCGGCCCTCACCGTGCAGCCGACCTCGGTCCTGCCGACGATAAGCGAGGCGGTGACGATCGACGGCAACCCGGGCAGCAGCGGGCCCGCCGCTGAGGTCGACGGCTCCGGCGCCAGCTTGGGACCCGGCGACCACGGGCTCACCGTGGGCGCGGGGGCGACGGGCACCGTGATCCAGGACATCGCGCTCTGGGGCTTCCCGAGCACCTTTCAGATCCTGCTTCTGGTGGACGCCCAGGTGAGATCGAGCTACATCGGCCTCGAGGACGACGGCACCACGGTGCCGAGTTCGTCCGGCGACTCCGGCATCGCTGTGAGCAGCAGCCACGCGACGATCGGAGGCGCCGCCGCCGGCGACGGGAACGTGATCGCCGGCCAGTCGCGCGGGATCAACTTCACCGGCAGCTCCACCGGGGACGTCGACGGCAACCTCATCGGGCTGAACAAGAACGGGGCCAGCCCGGTCGGTACCGGCAACGGCGTCGGCATCTTCCTGAACAACACCCCGGGCGTGACCATCGGCGCCCAGGCGGCCAACGTCGTCTCGGGGAATGCCGTCGCCGGGGTCCAGTCGTCGGGCAGCTCGTCGGGCAGCACCATCGTCGGGAACCTGATCGGCACCAATCCGGCGGGCGCGACCAGTGTCCCCAACGGGATTGGCATCCTGCTCGAGGCCGGCGGCGGGGACCAGGTCGGCGGCCCGGGCAGCGGGGAGGGGAACCTGATCTCGGGCAACAGCGGCAACGGCATCACGCTCGACGACTCCGCGAGCCCATCCGCCACCGTCCAGGGCAACCGAATCGGCTCGAACCAGGCCAACACCGGCACCCTCCAGAACGGTGGATTCGGCATCGAGGTCTCGGCCGACGGCTCGACGATCGGCGGCGCAGGCGCCGGCGAGGGCAACACGATCATCGGGAACGCGCAGGAGGGAATCCGGATCGACAACGGCGCGTCCGACGTCGCGGTCGACGGGAACTACGTCGGCATCCGGTCGTCCGGCACGGCGGCCGGAAACGCCGGCGCCGGCATCAATGTCGTGGACGGGTCGGGACTCGCGGTGGGGGGCGCGGCGCCGAATCACATCGCCGGCAACGGCGGCGCCGGCATCCGGCTCGCGCTGCCGGGGAACGTCAACGGCTACGACTTCGGTCGCAATGCCATCTTCAACAACAGCGGGATCGGCATCGACCTGGGGACCGCGGGCGCCGACGCCAACAGCGGCTTCCCGGACTCCGACGACCTGCAGGACCGTCCCGTGCTGACCTCGGCGGTCAACACCGGGTCGGGCACGTCCGTGACCGGGACGCTCGCCAGCGCCGCGAGCACGCACTACCGCCTCGACTACTACCGGACGCCGGGCTGCGACCTCGCCTTTGACCACGAGGGCCAGGTGCCGGTCGCATCCGTGAGCCGGATCTCGGACAGCTTGGGTGAGGTGAGCGTCGACGCGACCCTCTCGCCGGTCAGCGCCGGCGACTCGATCAGCGTCACCGCCACGAGGACCGACAGCCCGTTGCGGACCTCCGAGTTCTCGCCCTGCAGGCAGGTGACGGGCTTCCCGTCGGGCGGTGGCGGCGGCGGTGGCGGTGGCAGTGGCGGCGCCGGCGGTGGTGGCGGGACGACCCAGTCGTCGCCGATTGCGAAGCCGGTGGCCGGCAAGTCGGTGAACATCGAGCCGGTGAGCGGCAAGGTCGTCTACAAGTGCAAGGGCGACAGGAAGCGACGGCTGGAGGACGCCAAGCACGTGCCGGTCGGGTGCCTCGTCGATGCCCGCAAGGGCAAGGTCCGGCTGCTCGCGGCGGCCAACCGCTCCGGCTCGAAGACGAAGTCGGCGGTCTTCTACGACGGCCAGTTCACGGTGCGCGAGAAGCGCTCGGCCAAGCCGATCACCGAGGTGCGGCTGGCGGGCAAGCTGAGCTGCAAGACCGTGCGCTCGGGTCGCGCGGTGAGCGAGTCCCGGCGCAAGCGCCGCCGCGGCCGCGGCCGCCGCCTCTGGGGCAAGGGCAAGGGCCGCTTCCGCACCCGCGGCCGCCATTCCTCGGCCACGGTGAGGGGTACGACGTGGCTCGTGCAGGATCGCTGCGACGGCACCACGTTGACCAAGGTGAGGGCGGGGAGGGTCCGGGTCAGCGACTTCTTCCGGCACAAGACCGTCACCGTCAAGGCCGGGCACACCTACGTCGCGAAGCGGCGGCGATAGTCCGCCCGCGCGGGCGAGCTACCGTCAGCCCGTGCGCATCGCGACCTGGAACGTCAACTCCGCCAAGCAGCGCCTGCCGCGGCTGCTGCCCTGGCTGGACGAGCGGCAGCCCGACGTCGTCTGCCTCCAGGAGACCAAGCTCGCCGACGAAGCGTTCCGCGAGCTCCTCGGGCAGGAGCTCGCCGACCGCGACTACGAGGTGGCGACCCACGGCGAGGCCACCTGGAACGGGGTGGCCATCCTCGCGCGCGCGGGGCTGGAGGACGTGGTCGCGGGGCTGGGCGACGACGCGCCGGGCTTCCCGCATCCCGAGGCGCGCGCGCTCGCGGCGGTGTGCGGCGGGATCCGCGTGGTGTCGGTCTACGTGCCGAACGGGCGCACCCCGGACTCGGACCACTACCGCTACAAGCTGGCCTGGCTGGAGGCGCTGCGGCGGTCGGTCGCGGACTCGCCGGAGACGACGGTCGTCTGCGGCGACTTCAACATCGCCCCTACCGACGCGGACGTGTTCGATCCCGACGCCTACGCCGGCCAGACTCACGTGACCCCGCCGGAACGCGAGGCGCTCGCGGAGCTCGAGGCGCTCGGCCTGCGCGACGTCGTGCGCGACCGCTGGCCGGACGAGACGATCTTCACCTACTGGGACTACCGCGCCGGCATGTTCCACCAGGACCTCGGGATGCGCATCGACCTGGTGCTGGCGGGAGTCCCGGTGGCGGAGCGTGTCAAGGCGGCCTGGGTGGACCGCCAGGCGCGCAAGGGCAGCGGCCCGAGCGATCACGCGCCGGTGATCGTCGACCTCGACGAGGCGCCCGACGGCGACATCGGCCCGGTGGTGCCCCCGCCCTCGCGTCCCGTGCGAAAGCGCGGGGCCGCCAAGCTGCCGCAGTCGCCCTAGTCGTGCCGGGCGGCGCTCCGGCTGCCGCCCAGGTACGAACCGAGATCTCCGACCACGAAGGCGAAGACGACAACGAACCACTCGAAGCCGGTCACGTCGTTGGTGCCCAAACTCCACATCAGGGCGTAGACGAGGGTCGTCCACGGCAGGATGAAGAAGCCGAGCAGCGGCAGGACCCAGCTGTCGAACGAGTCGCTCAACAGGTCGCTGAACACGAAGATGAAGAACAGCGCGAGCCGCGGCGAGATGATCGCGAGGAGGGCGGCGAAGCAACCCATCCACGCGAGCTTACGACCTCCGGGCGGGCTACGGTCGCGCGCATGACCGACTACTCGGACCTGAAGGCCGTCTACATCAACTGCACGCTCAAGCGCTCGCCCGAGCCGTCCCACACGCAGGGGCTCGCCGACCGCTCGATCGCGATCCTGGAGAAGCAGGGGGTGGAGGTCGACCAGGTCCGCGCGGTCGACCACGCGATCGCGACGGGCGTCTGGCCTGACATGACCGAGCACGGCTGGGAGAAGGACGACTGGCCGGCGATCTTCGAGCGCGTGATCGCGGCCGACATCCTGGTGATCACCTCGCCGATCTGGCTCGGACAGAAGTCGTCGGTCTGCATGCAGGTGGTCGAGCGGCTGTACGGCAACAGCCACCTGCTCAACGACGCCGGCCAGTACGCCTACTACGGCAAGGTCGGCGGCTGCCTGATCACCGGCAACGAGGACGGGATCAAGCACTGCGCGATGGAGATCCTCTACTCGCTCGGGCACCTCGGCTACACGGTGCCGCCGCAGGCCGACGCCGGCTGGATCGGCGAGGCCGGCCCCGGGCCGAGCTACCTGGACGAGAACTCCGGCGGGCCCGAGAACGACTTCACCAACCGCAACACGACCTTCATGACCTGGAACCTGCTCCACCTGGCGCGGATGCTCAAAGACGCCGGCGGCATCCCCGCCCACGGCAACCAGCGCAGCGAGTGGGACGCCGGCTGCCGCTTCGACTACCCCAACCCGGAGCACCGCTAGCACCACGGCATCTAGGGTCCGCACGGCCCATGACCTCCCGAATCCGGAGCACCGCAGCCCCGGCGCTCGTCGCTGCGGTCGCGCTGGCGCTCGCCCAGCCGGGCCCCGCGTACGCCAACGGGGACCCCGCCAGCGACGTGCTCCTCACCGACGACGTCTTCCTGCCGTTCCAGCCGAAGCCGTCGGCCACGGCGGCGACCGCGACCAAGGTCTACCTGCGCAAGCTGAAGGCCGCGGGCTACCCGCTTCACGTGGCGGTCATCGCCAGCGTCGGCGACCTGGGCGACGTGCCGGAGTACCTCGGCAAGCCCCAGCTCTACGCCGACTTCCTCTACCCCGAGATCGACTTCCAGGTGAAGGGGCCGCTGCTCGTGGTCATGGCCGCGGGGTACGGCACGCACAGCGTGAGCAAGAAGGTGAAGAAGGCGGTGGAGGGCGCCGACCCGCCCTCGGGGTCTGACCGCGACGCGCTGCCGCGGGCGGCTGTCGACGTGGCGTCGAAGATGGCGGACGCGGCGGGTCACCCGGTCAAGCCGCCCAAGCTCCCGGGCGGCTCGAGCTCCTCCGGCAGCTCGGCGATCGTGCCGATCCTCGTGCTGCTCGGGATGGTCGCCCTCGGTGCCGGGCTGGCCTTCTGGAAGCGCGCTTCGGCCGGCGCAGAGCAGACCTGAATCTGCTTTCGTTCCTACCGAGGGGTACGAATGAGGCGCTCGATCCTGATGCTCGCCGTCGCGGCGGCGCTGCTGGCCGCCCCGGCCGCGCATGCCGCGCCGGTCAAGCTCTGCAACGTGCCGATCCCGATGAGCGACGGCAAGATCATGCGCGCCAACGTCTTCCTGCCGGCCGCCGGCCACCGCTACCCGCTCTCGCTCACGGTCACCGGCTACAACAAGGACGTCGGCAACCCGACCGGATCGAACTGCTCGACGTCGGCCGGGCTGGCGGCCGCCAACGCGAAGCTGCTCGACGCGGGCTACGCGATCATGATCATGGACGACCGCGGCACCGGCCAGAGCCAGGGGACGTGGGACTCGTGGGGCCAGCGGACCCAGGACGACTACGGCGAGGTGCTCGACTGGATCCAGCGGCAGCCGTGGTCAGACGGCGACGTAGGCACCACGGGCAGCTCCTACATGGGGATCACCTCGCTGCTCGTGGCGGAGAAGGACGCCGAGCGCGTCGCCCACGGCAAGCGCCGGGCGGTCAAGGCGATCTGGGCCAACGTGCCGATGGCGGACGCCTACCGCGACGTGACCTACCACGGAGGATCGGTGGACAGCGGCTTCATACCGCTCTGGCTCGGGCTCACGAGCGGCCTGAGCGACATCCCGCCGTCGACGATCGGGAGCGACCCGGGCGACGCCATCCCCACCTACGCGCAGCACCTCGCCAACACGTTCGGCTTCGCCGGCAACAAGGTCGTTGACGCCTCGCTCGGCGGCGACTCCACCTACGACGGGCCCTTCTACCAGCTCCGCTCGCCCGTGACCCGGATCAAGAAGCTCAAGATCCCGGTGGCCTGGACCGGCGGCTGGTGGGACATCTTCCAGCGCGGCGAGCCGCTCCTCTACGAGCAGATGACCAGCTCGAAGCACCGGACCTTCTGGATGACGCCCCACTACCACGCGAGCGGTGACGGCGGCGCCTTCGACGCGCAGCACATCGGCTCGATCGACGATGTCCAGGTGCGCTGGTTCGACCGCTGGATCAAGGGCAAGCACAACGGGATCGACAAGCAGCGCCCAGTGAACCTGTTCACGATGGGCGTGAACCGCTGGCGGCACGGATCGAGCTGGCCGCTCCGGGGCACCCGCTACACGCGCTTCTATCTCACCGGCGGCAAGGGCCTCGCCGCCCACCCGTCAGGCCGCGGCGGCGACACGGCGCCGCTCCTGCCGGCATCGAGCCCGTGCTCGCGCCTCACCTCGCAGTGGACCGCCGGGCTCGTGACGGGCACGTCGTGCGAGACCGACAACCGGACTTTCGAGACGACCGCCTTGACCTATACGACCAAGCCGCTCAGCCGCGGCGTGGAGGTGACCGGGCTGATCACCGCCGACCTCTGGGCCAAGCTCACCTCGAAGGACGCCTCGCTCGTCGCGGTGCTGAGCGACGTGGCGCCGTCGGGCGAGTCGACGCAGGTGACCGCCGGCTTCCTCACCGCGAGCCATCGCGCGCTCGACCGGAAGCAGTCCACGCGGACGAAGGGCGGCCTGATCATCCGGCCCTGGCACCCGTTCACGCGCGCGGCCCAGAAGAACGTGACGCCCGGGCAGGCCAACCGCTACCTGATCGAGATCTACCCGACCTCGAACGTCTTCCGGACCGGCCATCGCATCCGGCTCACGATCGGCACGGCCAACACGCCGACCACCCTGACGCCCACGCCGGAGCAGCTCAACGAGACCGGTGGCAGCATCCAGCTGCTGCGCGAGCCCGGTCACCGCTCCAACCTGATGCTGCCGGTGATCGAGAACTCGCCGCTGGCCGGAGGCGGGAGCTGCCTGGCGCGGCGCTCGTCGATCGGCCCGCGCAACATCGGCCGCGTCCGCCTCGGCTCCACCCGCCGCCGGCTGCTGCGGATCTCGGTCAAGCCGCACAGCCGCACCCGGCGCACGTACCGCTACTGCGTCAAGCGCTCGCGCGGGCGCGTGGTCGCAGTCTTCTCGAGCCGCTCCTCGAAGGCCAAGGCCCGCCTCGTGACGACCACGGCGGCCGGCCACGGCAACCGCGGCGTCAAGGTGGGCTCCAGAGCCTCGCGCTTCCGCCGCGCCTACCGCAACCGCGTCCGGCTGGCCAAGGGGATCTACCGCGCGCGCCGCGGCAGCCCGCGGCTGTTCGGCATCCGCCGCGGCAAGGTCCGCTTCATCGCGGTGGCGGACAAGAAGCTGGCGAAGAAGCCGCGGACGCTGCGCCGTTACCTGCGGCTCGCAGGGCTATAGGGCCCCCGAGCCCCTTTACATTTTCCGCGTGCGTCTAGCGGCTGGGCTCGCGGCCATCCTGACGGCCCTGGCGATCGCTGGCTGCGGGAGCGGCCAGCACGCGGCGCCGGCGCGGCCACCGGTGGTGGTCCTGATCTTCGACGAGTTCCCGGTCGACGCGCTGCTGCGTCCCGACGGGAGCATCGACGCCGAGCGCTACCCGCACTTCGCCGACCTCGCCGCCCACTCGACGTGGTTCCCGAACGCCTTCACCGTGTACGACTCCACCTTCAAGTCGGTGCCCGCGATCATGGACGCCGTCAAGCCGCGACCGGCCACGGTGGCCGACTACCACAGCCACCCGCGGAGCATCTACACGCTCATGCACCGGCTCGGCTACGGGGTCGACAGCGTGGCCTCCGCCGAGGCGCTCTGCCCGCCTCGGATCTGCCCCGGAGGTCCAACCCGCCGCCCCGGCGTCCTGGCACGCCTGGCCGGCGGGGGGCGGCCCGCCCGGCTGAACGCCTGGATCGGAGCGATCCGCGCTCGCACGCATCCGACCTTCTATCTGCAGCACGCGTTGCTCCCGCACGAGCCGTGGATCTACCTCCCGTCGGGGCACCAGAGCCGCCCTTCGGGCAACGACCCGGTCCCCAACATCAACCGCCCCGGGGGGTTCGGCGACCGGGCGCTCACGAACCACAACGAGACGCGCCACCTCCTCCAGGTGGGCTTCGTGGACCACGAGGTCGGTCTCGTTCTGGCGCGGCTCCGGCGCACCGGCCTGCTGGACAAGGCGCTCCTCGTGGTCACGGCCGACCACGGCTATGCGTTCGAGGTCGGGGTGAAGGACCGCCGGCTCGTGACCGCGCGCAACGTGGACGAGATCGCTCCGATCCCCATGTTCATCAAGGCGCCGGGGCAGACGCACGGCAGTGTGGACCGGAGCTTCGTGCGGAGCATCGACGTCACGCCCACGATCGCCGACCTGCTGGGTGCGCGCGTCGACTGGCCCCACCAGGGGCGCTCTGCCTTCGCGGCGTCGACACGGCGGCGCACGGGCGTGGCGCTCCCCACGCGTGACTTCAGCCGCGTGATCCGCATCGGCGGGACCGCTCTCGCGCGGCGGCGCGCCGAGAACCGGCGCCGGCGCGCCCGGCTCGTCCTGACCGGCGCCGAGAGCCAGCTCCTGTTCGGATCGCCCTGGGCGTCGCTTTACCGGGTCGGGTCGCACCCGGGCCTGATCGGGCGGCGCGTGAGGTCGCTCCCGCACGCACGCCGTGGCACGGCGCGCGCGATCGTCGCCAACGCGGAGCTCTTCCGGCACGTGAATCCGGCAGATGAGCTCGTCCCGACCCGCGTGACGGGCACGATCGCCGGGGGCAGCGGCGGCCTGCGCGACGTGGCGGTCGCCATCAACGGGCGAATCCGCGCTACCGGGCGCAGCTTCCGCCTGGACGGGGCGCCCGAGGAGCGCTTCTCGATGCTCGTGCCCGAGGAGTCGCTCCAGCCAGGCGCCAACAGCGTCGGTCTCTACGCGATTGGCCGGGGCGGCCGGCTCACCCCGCTCTGAGTCGGCCGGACGTCTGTTCTAGGAATGGCGTTTCGGCGCTTCGGCTTTCGGTCGGTTGCCTGCCGCAAGGCCCTGCAATTCTGGTGAATCCCGCGGGCGGCGGTCGCTGGCGGGCACAACCCCAGCTGCATGGATGCGATCAGGGGTACTCGCCACGCGTTCTCGGGCTGGGCTGCTGCCCTCGCCCTCCTACTTGCCTGCGCGCTCGCCGCGCCGGCTTCGGCCGCGGTGTCGCCGCTGCCCAACCCGGGAGCCCTCCCGGTTCACTGGGCCATGCGCGGCTGCTCTGCGCCGACCTCGGCGAACACCGGGCAGACGAGCGATCAGGCTCGGGGTGTGAGCCCGCGCTCGCCCGACCCGCTCGCCGGCCTGACGTTCTTCGTCGATCCGACGGAGCCGGCGTGGCTCAAGTGGCGCAGCTTCGAGCGGCGCGGCAAGAGCCACAGCGCCAACCTGATGTGGCAGATCGCGAGCCGGCCCCGCTTCCGCTGGTTCGGCAAGTTCACCCGCCCGCGGATGGGCAAGAAGGTGCGCGAGTACCTGCGCTGCGTGCAGGCCGCCCAGCCGGGCTCCGTGCCGCTGATGGTCGTCATGCGCGCCCAGGCCAATAAGTGCCACAACGGCTACGACGGCGGCGGGTCGCGTGAGGACAAGGCCACCCGCAAGTGGTACCGCGGCTTCGCCAAGGCCGTCGGCCACGCCCGTGTGGTGATCGGCTTCGAGCCGGACTCGCTCGGCACGCTCGACTGCCAGGTCAAGAGCCGCCGCAAGGCGCGGCTGAAGGTGCTCGCCTACGGCGTCAAGGTCCTCTCGAAGCTCCCCAACGCCACGATCTACCTCGAGGCAGGGGCGTCGGACTGGGAGTCGGCCAGGCGCACGGCCAAGATGCTCCGCATCATCGGCATCCGGCGCGTCCGCGGCTTCATGCTGAACGTGACGCACTACGACTGGACCCTCAACAACGTGCGCCACGGGGCGCGCATCTCCCGCCTCACGCACGGCAAGCCCTTCATCATCTCGACGTCGTTCAACGGCCGCGGGCCGGTGCACTACCGCAGCTACACCTCGGCGCACCACTGGCGGGTCATCAACGTCTGGTGCCACCCGCTCAAGCGCGGGCTCGGCCCGCCCCCGACCGTCAACACGGGTCACTCGTCGGTCGACGGCTACATGTGGATCGGCCGGCCGGGCTACTCCGCCGGGGGCTGCAACGGCGGACCGAAGCGAGTGGGCGCGTTCTGGACCAAGCGCGCGCTCATGTTCGGCAAGTACGCCACCAGCTGGGTCAGCCCGCCGCACGGCACCCGCAACGGGTTCCGCAAGCGCTACTCGCGCCGAGCTCTCGGCGGCTAGCGCGGCCCCGCTCCGCGCGTCGCATTCTCGACCTGGCTGCGAGAAAATGGCCCCATGCGGGTCTCGGCCAAGGTCGACTACGCGGTGCGCGCGGCGGTGGAGCTCGCCGCCGCGGGCGGCGACCTCGTCAAGGGTGAGCAGCTCTCGCAGGCCCAGGGCATCCCGCTCAAGTTCCTCGAGAACATCCTGATCGAGCTGCGCCAGGCCGGCCTGATCCGCAGCCAGCGTGGTCCTGAGGGCGGCTACTGGCTGGGCCGCTCCGCGGCGGAGATCAGCGTGGCCGACGTGATCCGCGCGGTCGAGGGCCCGCTCGCGAGCGTGCGCGGCGAGCGGCCGGAGCAACTCGACTACGCGGGCTCGGCGGAGGCGCTGCAGAAGGTCTGGATCGCCCTCCGCGGCGCGATGCGCGACGTGCTCGAGACCGTCACGCTCGAGGACCTGGCCAAGGACTCGCTCCCGAATCCGGTCGAAAAGCGGGTCAAGGACCCTGACTCGTGGTCGCCGACCGAGTCCCGGCTGGGGGCTCGGTCTCGCTGAACACACGCGGCGCCTCGCTGCGGACGTAGACGATGTCGCCGGCCGAGAGCTCGAGCTCGTCGGCCTCCTCGCGCGTGATCTGGGCGGACAGCGGACTGCTGTCGCTGAGCGTCAGCTCGACACGCACCTCGAAGCCGAGGTGCACCACGCGGGCCACCATCGCCTCGATGCCGCCGGCGCCGTCGTCTCGGGAGAGGACCAGGTCGTGCGGGCGGACAAGGCCGTCGCCGATCCGGTTGACAGGCCCGACGAAGCTCATCACGAACTCGTTGGCCGGCATCTCGTAGAGGTCGCGCGGCTGGCCGACCTGCTCGATCTTGCCGTGGTTGAGGACCACGATCTGCTCGGCCACCTCCATCGCCTCCTCCTGGTCGTGCGTGACGAAGATCGTGGTCACGTGGACCTCGTCGTGCAGGCGGCGGAGCCAGGCGCGGAGCTCCTTGCGGACGGTCGCGTCGAGCGCGCCGAAGGGCTCGTCGAGGAGCAGCACCCGCGGCTCCACCGCGAGCGCGCGGGCGAGCGCCATGCGCTGGCGCTGGCCGCCTGAGAGCTGGGCCGGGTAGCGGTGCGCGAAGCCCTCGAGGTGGACGAGCTCGAGCAGCTCGTCGACCTTGCGCCCGATCTCGTCTCCCCGCCGCTTGCGGATCTTGAGGCCGAAGGCCACGTTGTCGCGCACGGTCATGTGCTTGAAGGCCGCGTAGTGCTGGAAGACGAAGCCCACGCCGCGCTTGCGCGCCGGCTTGGTGGTGGCGTCCTCGCCCGAGATCAGCACCCGGCCCGTGTCCGGGTCCTCGAGGCCGGCGATCACCCGCAGCAGCGTCGACTTGCCGCCGCCGCTCGGCCCGAGCAGCGCGGTGAGCGACCCGTCCGGGACGTCGAGCGAGACGTTGTCGAGGGCGGTGAAGTCGCCGAACTCCTTGGAGACGGCCTGTACCCGAATGCTCATCGGATCCCCTCCTTGGGCTTCAGGAAGTTCATG
>DASXBA010000089.1:0-10636 GCA_036406475.1 Thermoleophilaceae bacterium
GCCGTATGGCCGTGGACCCGACGGCTTCTACTCCGGCTACGCCGAGGCGGACGTCTTCGAGGCCTGGGCCGACGCGGTCCGTCACTACCCGATCGACTCGAGCTGGGCGGCTCCGAGCGGCTACTCGATGGGCGGGATCGGAACATTCCAGCTGAGCGTGCGCTGGCCCGACCTGTTCGGTCGCGCGTTCTCGATCGTCGGCTACCCCAAGGGTGTCGACGACCAGCTCACGTCGCTCCGCAACCTGCCGCTGATGGCTTGGAACGCGGGCCAGGACGAGCTCGTGAACCTGGAGTTCAGCGAGAGCGGCCGGCTCGCGCTGACGCGCGCGGGCGTGCGCTACGACGAGTGGCTGTTCAACCCGGCCGGCCACATCACGCTCGGCAACAACGACGAGTACGCGCCCGCTACGAGCTTCCTGGGCGAGCACCGGGTCAACCCGTCGCCGGCCCACGTGAGCTATGTCGTCGACAAGGCCGACGACGATCCCGCGGCGGGCGTCGTGGCGGACCATGCCTACTGGCTCTCGAGCCTGCGCGTGCGCAAGGGGGACAAGGGGACGATCGACGCGCGCTCGCACGCCTTCGGCGTCGGCGACCCGCGCGTCCTCCCGCTCGTCACCCGTGCGGCAACCCTGAACGGCGGCTCCCACGGACCGCTGCCGTACGTGAGCCGCAAGCAGGACTGGGGGAGCACGCCGCACACGGCCAAGGCCAACCGCCTCGACGTGCGCGCAACCGACATCGCCTCGGCCAGCGTGGACATCCGCCGGGCCCACCTCCACTGCGACGTCGACGTGCGGATCACGAGCGACGGCCCACTCACGCTCCGCCTGCCGGCCTGCGGCCGGACGGTGTCCAACGGCTGCCTCTCGCGCCGCTCGTCGATCGGTCGGCTCAACATCGGCCGCATCCGGCTGAACCGCACCCGGCGAACGCTCCAGCGGATCAGGGTCCAGCCGCGCCACCGCACCTCGCGCACCTTCCGCTACTGCGCCAGGCGCTCGAGCGGCCGGGTGGTGGCGGTCTTCTCGAGCCACAGCCGAAAGGCGAGGACGCGGCTGGTGACGACTACGGCGCCCTATCACCGGATGCGCCGCGTCGGTCGTGGCAGCTCCTCGCGCCGCTTCAGGCACGCCTTCCCGCACCGGGTGAAGATCGCGCGCGGGCTCTACAAGGCCGGCCGCCACAGCCGCCGCCTCTTCGGCATCCGCCGCGGCAAGGTCCGCTTCGTGGCCGTGGCCGACCGGAAGCTGATCCGCAAGCCGAAGACGCTGCGCCGCTACCTACGCCGCGCCGGCCTCTAGGCGCACGTCCGCACCTTGGCCGTGTCCTTGGGCTGCGCCAGCGTCTGGTCGGGCGGGAAGTAGGCGAGCACCGTGTCGCCGATCACCTCGGTCTTCCGCTGCGAGCTGCCCTCGTACTTCTGCACGGCCGGCCTGCCGGCCAGGGCCGCCGAGGCGTCGGAGAAGCCGTAGAGCACGCCCGCCCCGCCGGCGTTGATCACGATCTCGTAGTCGGCGGTCTCGATCGCGCCGCCCGGGTTGAGGATCACGTTGAGGCCGTCCTTCTTCAGGCAGTCGACGATCTCCTTGGCCCGCGGGTTCTTCTGCGGGTCGCCGCCGGTGCTCTTGGTGGTGCTCGTCTGCGTCTGCGTCTCGGCCGGCGCCGAGGTCTGCTTCGAGCCGCCGGAGTCGCTCTTCTTGTCGCTCCCGCCGCAGCCTCCGAGGGCCAGCAGGGCGAGGGCCAGGATCAGTGTTCGTCGCATCACCCGGCCCTACCCGGCGGGCCCGAAGCTAGTCCTCGAGCACGGACAGGATGTTGCCCGCGGGATCCTTGAACCAGGCCACTCGCGGGCCGCCGGAGAGGTTGATCCCGCGCTCGTCCTGGTCGAACTCGTCATAGCGCTCGAACTCCACTCCCCGCGCCGCGAGCTCGTCCACCGCCGCCTCCACGTCCTCCACCGGGAAGTTGAGGATGGTGAAGCTGGCGGGCGAGTGGCTCGGCGAGGCGTACATCAGGGTGGGCCGGTCGCCCGCGAGGTGGAGCGTGACGAGGCCGTTCTCCTCGTCCAGGAGCTCGGTCTCGAGACCGAGCGTCTCGCCGTAGAACTCCAGCCCCTTCTCCAGGTCGTCCACCGAGAAGCCGCTGTAGGCCTTGCTGTCCTTGAGCATGGTCGTCTCCCTTCGTTCTTTGTCACTGGGACCATGCCGGACGGCGAAACTCATCGCCCGACGGAGCGGCTGGATGCGCCTCAGTCGATCCGGTCGGGTAGCCCGAAGCGCTCGAACGCGATCAGCGTCTCCACGGCCGGCTGCTCCGGGTAGCGCACGTAGACCTCGGGGTCGCGGCTCTCGGTCGCGCGGTTGATGAACGAGGTGATCGCCTTGATCTTCTTGCCCTCGAGCGTGAGCACGTCGAGCGCGAACGGCCGGTAGGTCCCATCCGGCTCGTACCAGGCGTAGCTGCCGATTGCGGCCTGGCCGTTGGCATGGCTCAGCACGTGCTTCCACTTCCAGTCGCCGGACAGCGGGCCGAAGGTCATGAAGTCGCGCAGCGTGTCGCCGGTGAACCAGGCCGGCAGCGGCGGCATCGACCAGACGGCGTCCTCGGCCAGGAGCCCGACCACGGCCTCGACGTCCCCCGTCTCCATCGCCTTCATGTAGCCGTCGACGATCTCCTTCAGCCCGTCGTCGCCGAGCGCGCGGAGGGTCTCCTGCTGGCTCTCCTCCGGCAGCTTCTCGTCGACGGTCTTGCGGGCGCGCTGCAGGGCGCTGTTGATCGACTGCACCGACGTCTCGAGCATGTCGGCCGTCTCCTGGGCGGAGAAGCCGAGGACCTCGCGGAGGATCAGGGCGGCGCGCTGGTTGGCCGGCAGGTTCTGCAGCGCGGCGACGAAGGCCAGCTCGACGCTCTCGCGCATCTCGAAGCGGGCCTCCGGCGAGGCGTAGCCGTCCTCGAGGCCGACGGCCTCGTCCGGATAGGGCTCGACCCAGACGCTCTCCGTGGGCGGCAGGCCGAGGCCGTCGCCGTGCGGGTCCGACGCGGGGCCGTAGTCGATCGGCAGCACCTTCTTGGGCCGCCGCTCGATCGCGGTGAGCGAGGAGTTGGTGGCGATCGTGTACAGCCACGAGCGCAGCGAGCTGCGGCCCTCGAAGCGGCCGAGCCCGCGCCAGGCCCGGAGCATCGCCTCCTGAAGCGCGTCCTCGGCGTCGTGCACCGAGCCGAGCATCCGGTAGCAGTGGGCATGGAGCTCGCCGCGGTAGGACTGGACGAGGCGCTCGAATGCGCCCTCGTCCCCACCGCGGGCCGCCTCCAGAAGGTCGCGTTCCTGAGTCGTCGTGGGGGGCATGGCTCGCCAGGTTAGACCCCGATTAGTTTCGGCGCCCGCCCGGGTCTTACCGATTAGTGGCCGCTAATCCCGTAGTCCACCTGGAGCTCCACACGGACGATCTGCCGCGCGCGGCGAGCTTCTACTGGCAGCTCTGCGGCTGGCGCCCGGAGCACGTCAAGGCGGCCGGCAAGTCCTACCTCGCCCTCGGCCTTGGCAACGGAAACGGACTGGGCGGCGGAGTCGTCGAGTGCGAGACGACACAGCCCCTGTGGCTGCCCTACGTCGAGGTTCCGCAGATCGCCGCCGCCACCGAGCGCGCCGAGGAGGCGGGTGCCAAGGTCGTGCTCGACCCGCGCGAGGGGCCCGCGGGCTGGCGCAGCGTCGTCGAGACGCCCGCCGCCGGCCAGGTCGCCCTCTGGCAGCAGAAGCGATGAGTTTCGTCGCCCACGCCGGTCACTACGGTTGACAGCTACTCAAGGAGATCGATGCCCGCCGATACGACAAACCCCCGTTCCCGCTGGATCGCCCTCTACGTGCTCTGCGCGGGCGTCCTGATGATCGTCCTCGACGCGACGATCGTGAACGTGGCGCTGCCGACGATCCAGCAGGACCTCGGCTTCTCCCAGGCCGACCTGGCCTGGGTGGTCAACGCCTACCTGATCGCTTTCGGCGGGCTGCTGCTGCTGGCCGGGCGGCTCGGGGACCTGATCTCGCGGCGCGGGATGTTCCTCGTCGGGCTCGTGGTCTTCTGCGCGGCCTCGCTCATGTGCGGCCTTGCGCAGAGCCAGGAGTGGCTCGTGATCGCCCGCTTCGTCCAGGGCATCGGCGGGGCGATGTCCTCGGCCGTCGTGCTCGGGATGATCGTCACGATGTTCCCGGAGCCCCGGGAGCAGGCCAAGGCGATCGGCGTCTACGCCTTCGTCGCCTCCGCGGGCGCCTCGGCCGGCCTGCTCGCCGGCGGCGTCCTCACCCAGGCGATCAACTGGCACTGGATCTTCTTCGTCAACCTGCCGATCGGCGTCGTCACCGCCTACCTGACCGTGCGCTTGCTCGCCAAGGACAAGGGCATCGGCTTCGGCGAGGGCGCCGACGTGCTGGGCGCGGTGCTCATCACCTCGTCGCTGATGCTGCTCGTGTTCACCATCGTCAAGCCTGCGGCCGAGGACGGCTGGGGCGCCACCCGCACGCTCACGCTGGGCGCGATCGCGCTGGGGCTGCTCGCCGCGTTCGTCGCCCGTGAGGCCACCGCACGCAACCCCCTGATCCCGCTGCGGATCTTCAAGTCGCGCAACGTCTCCGGCGCCAACCTGATCCAGGCGCTGCTCGTGGCCGGCATGTACGGGATGTTCTTCCTGGGCGCGCTCTACCTCGAGCGCATCCTCGACTACAGCCCGCTCGAGATCGGCCTGGCGTTCCTGCCCTCGACGATCGTGATGGGCACGCTGTCGGTGAAGTACACCGAGCAGCTGATCATGCGCTTCGGCGCCAAGACGCTGATGGTGCCGGGCCTCGTGATGATCGCCGGCGGCCTGCTGCTGTTCGTGCGCACGCCGGTCGACGCCAACTACTGGCTCGACGTCTTCCCGCCGGTGGTCCTGATCGGCGCCGGCGTGGGCAGCTGCTTCCCCGCGCTGATGACGATCTCCATGTCGGGCGCGAGCCCCGAGGACGCCGGCCTCGCCTCCGGCCTGGTCAACACCACGCTCCAGGTGGGCGGCGCGCTGGGCCTGGCCGTGCTGGCCACGCTCTCCACCACCCGCACCGAGAACCTGCGCGACTCCGGTGAGTCGGTGGCCAACGCCCTCAACGGCGGCTACCACCTCGCCTACGTGATCGGCGCCTCGCTCGTGCTCGTCTGCCTGGTGATCGCGGTGACGGTGCTGAAGGAGCCGGAGCAGCAGAGCGCGGCCTCGGAGCCGGCGCCGAACGGCGAGCCGGCCTACTCCGAGGCCGGCTAGCCGCGCCGCCGTTTTGGGCGAGGAAAGTCGACTAGGGGGGCCCATGGCCCTACAAAGCGACTTTGCTAGCCAGATCCGGGTCGGCGGCCACTACGATCGGCGCCGTGATCAGCGGTCGCTGCCTCTGCGGAAACGTCACCTATCGCTGTGACGCCGAGCCGGCACTGACGGGGATGTGCCACTGCGACGACTGCCAGCGCGGATCCGGCGCGCCCTTCTCGGTGTGGCTGGCGCTGCCGGCGGACAAGCTCGAGATCGAGGGCGACGGCGTGGCGAGCCACGTCACCGTCGGAACCGAGACGAAGGCGAAGCGCGAGCGCAAGTTCTGCTCGAGCTGCGGCTCGCCCGTCGTGACGCTCATGGAGGACATGCCGCAGTTCGCCCTCGTCCGGGCGGGCACGCTCGACGACCGCTCCGGGGTCGAGCCGCAGCTCGAGATCTGGTGCGACTCCGCGCAGCCCTGGGTCGAGACGATGACCCGGCCGCAGGCGTTCCCCACCGGCCTGCCCACCCAGGCGTAGCCCTAGGCCCGCAGCTTGTACCCGCGCGCGAACAGCCGGTAATTGAGCATGAAGAGCGCGAAGGTCGCGACCGTCAGCAGGACCAGCGACAACCCGATGCTCGTCTCGGTGTAGCCGAGGAAGCCGTAGCGGACCAGCGCGATCATGTAGTAGATCGGGTTGAAGCGGGTCAGCGTCTCGAACGGCTCCGGCAGCAGCGAGGCCGAGTAGAAGACGCCGCCGAGGAAGATCAGCGGCTGGAGCACGAAGGTCTGCGCGGTCGAGACGTCGTCGAACTGCTCCGCCCGCACTCCGATGAGGACGCCCACCTGGGCGAAGAAGAAGCCGACGAGGAACAGCCCGGGGATCAGCACCAGCACGTGCTCGACAGGGATGTCGACGAGCACCGCAGACGCGCAGAAGGTCAGTACGGCCACGATCATCCCGCGCAGGAACCCGCCGAGCGAGAAGGCCAGCAGCAGCTCGGCGGGCGACGCCGGCGACGAGAGCTGGTCGTCGATCGCCCGCTGGAACTTCTGCTGGAGGATCGAGCTCGAGTTGTTCGAGAAGGCGTTGAGCGCCCAGGCCATCATGATCAGCCCGGGGATCACGAAGACCACGTAGTCGAAGCCGTGCAGCGTCTTGATCCGTGAGCCGAGGGCGGCCCCGAAGACCGAGATGTAGAGGAAGGTCTCCAGCAGCGGCGCGGCGACCGTCTGGCGCTTGATCTTCAGGAAGCGGTTGACCTCACGCCGCACGAGCGTGAGGAAGCGGATCTGCCGCGGGCTCACGCCACGTCGCTCTCGACGTGGGCGCGCGACAGCTCCTTGCGCCCCACGAGCTCGAGGTAGGCGTCCTCCAGGCTCGTCACGCCGTACTCGCCGGCCAGCGACTCGCTCGTCCCGCAGGCCACGATCTGCCCGTGGTTGATGAAGGCGATGCGGTCGCAGAGCTGTTCCGCCTCCTCGAGGTAATGCGTTGTGAGCAGGATCGTGGTGCCCTCGGTGTTGATCCGCTGTACGTAGTGCCAGAGCTCGAGCCGCAGCTCGACGTCGACGCCCGCAGTGGGCTCGTCGAGAATCAGGAGCCGCGGCCGGTGCATCAGGGCGCGCGCCAGCACCAGTCGCCGCTTCATGCCCCCTGAGAGCGTGCGCGTGCGCTCGTCCTTCTTGGACGTCAGCGAGAACGTGTCGAGCAGCTCCTTCGCCCGCTCCTTTCGCTCTCCGCGCGGCATCCCGAAGTAGCCGCCGTGGTAGTCGAGCGTCTCCTCGACCGTGAGGAACCAGTCGATGTTGAGCTCCTGCGGCGAGAGACCGACCGCCAGCCGGGCCTCCTCGTAGTTCTGGATCGCGTCGTGTCCGAAGATCTCGATCGATCCCGACGTGGGCTGCGCCAGTCCGGTCGAGCAGTGGATGAGCGTCGACTTGCCCGCGCCGTTGGGGCCGAGGAGACCGAAGAACTCGCCCTGCTCGATTTCGAGCGAGACCGAGCGCAGCGCCTCGACGCCGGTGTCGTAGCGCTTGACGAGATCGCTGATGCGGAGTGCGGCCATGATGGAGCGCCCCGAGCAGGATTCGAACCTGCGGCCTACTCCTTAGGAGGGAGTCGCTCTATCCAGCTGAGCTATCGGGGCTGGTGAGCAGAGGGTAACCCCCGGGCTCACTCCTCCTCGTAGAGCGACTCCTTCGCCAGCTCCATTCCCTTGGGCCCGTAGAGGCGGACCTCGATGAAGTCGCCCGTGTAGTCGTCGAGCGAGATCAGGGTGAAGCGGTCGTCGACGAGCTCGCACTGGTCGGTGGTGGTCGGCCCGAGCTCCGTGGTGGCCACGGCGCCGTTCTGCACGATCGCCACGCCCCAGACGAGCGTGACCTTGCCGCGGCGCCCCTGGGAGCCGCGCCAGTGACCGATCTCGAGGTCGGAGAGGTCGAGCTGCCAGTCGGGGTTGGCCTCGGCCGTGTCCTCCGTGAAGTAGGCGTCGGCGCTGAAGTCGGTTGCCTGGGCGCCCTCGTGCTCGCGCGCGTAGGACACATAGCCGCACACCTCGCCCTCCCCGGCGGGCGCCGTGACCGGGACGTAGGCGCGGCCGTCGAAGGAGCGGTCGGGGAACCAGGCGAGCTCGCCCACCTCCTGCTCGCCGGTCTCGCTCGCCACCGCCTGGAGGAAGTGCTCTGCGAGCGCCTCCTCCCAGCGGCCGTAGGGCAGCGGCTCCTGCGGCGGCTCGGCCGCGAACATCGGAATCGGGCGCTCGGAGGGCGGCATGCGACGCCGGACCCTACTTATCCGCCTCCCGCAGCTGCTCTGCTGCCCGCTCGGGCGTGAGGACGTTGAGGTGTACGCCGGTGCCCACCTCGAGCCCGGCGAGGTGGGCGAGCCGTGGGAAGACGTCGATCCGCCAGCAGAAGCGCTCGGCGCCTCGCGGGGCTGTGCGGACCCACATGTTGAGCGGCGGCGGGGCGCCGAGGATCGTGCTCAGCCGCCCCAGCAGGTCGCGCAAAAGCGAGGCGCCCGTCACGCCGTCGTCCTCGAAGCGAGCCCGCGGCAGGCGCGGCACGAGCTGCACCTGGAAGGGCACCGCCGAGGCGAACGGGCAGATCGCCACCACCTCGTCGTCGACCGCCACGAGGCGCTCGCGCCGGCGCACCTCCTGCTGCACCAGGTCCTCGAGCAGGTTGCGGCCCTCGGTGCGGTCGGAGTAGGCGGTGAAGCGCTCGCGCTCACGCGCCACCGCCGCGGGCACGAACGGCAGCGCGTAGAGCTGGGCGTGCGTATGGGGGAGCGAGGCGCCTGCCTCCTGGCCCTCGTTGACGATCAGGTGGACCAGGGCCGCCTCCGGATGCGCGGACATGCGCTCGCGCCAGACGCCCATCGCCTCGGCCAGCTCGTCCGCGCTGAGGTCGGCCAGCGACGAGACCGGCCGCGGGTTGTTCACGATCACCTCGTGCGCGCCGGCGGCCGGCCTGGCCGTGAACAGCTCAGGCTCGCCGCGGGCCGGTGGCTCCGGGACCTCGTAGTCGTCCCCGGCAAGGGCCGGATAGAGGTTGGGCACGACCCGCACCTTCCAGCCGGGAGTGTCCCGCCCGCCGCCGTTCGGGCGCAGCGCGTAGACCTCCGGCGGCGTCTGGCCCTCGTGGCCCTCGAGGAACGGGTCGCGCTCGGGGTCGATCGGCGGGCGCTCGCCGACGGAGAGGAAGGCGCCCGGCCGGTCGCCCCTCTCCCCGGCCACGATCACCCGCAGCCCCGAGATCGGATCGACCCTGAGCTCAGGCAAGGCGCTTCTCCATCGTCACGTGACCGATCCCCTCCTCGACGAACTCCGGTCCCTGCTCCAGATACCCGCCGCGCTCGTAGAGCGAGCGGGCGCCGAGCTGCGCGTGCAGCGAGATCCGGCGGGCACCGGCCGCCAGGGCCTCGCGCTCCGCCTGAGCCAGGATCGCCGCGCCCACGCCGCGTCCGCGCAGGTCCTGCTCCACCGCCATGCGGCCGAGCCGGGCGATGTCGCCCTGGTACACGATCCTGCACGTTCCCACCACCTGCCCGTCCTCGACGGCCACCAGGTGGGTGGCCTCGTGGTCGCGCCCGTCGCGGTCCGCCTCCGGCCTCACGCCCTGCTCAACGGCGAAGACGCGCTCGCGCAGCCCCAGGGCGGCGGCGATCTCCTCGTCGGACTGGGCGAGCCGTACGTCCAGAGGCTCAACTCTAAGCCGCGACCTGCCGAAAGAGATGCCAGTGGAGGAGACCTACCGACTGGTAACCCGGAGCGACTTCGACGGTCTCGTCTGCGCCGCTCTCCTGAAGCAGCTGCACATCCTCGGGGACATCAAGTTCGTCCACCCCAAGGACGTGCAGGACGGCAAGGTCGAGATCGGCCCGGGCGACATCACCACCAACCTCCCCTACTGCCCGGGCGCCCACCTGGCCTTCGACCACCACTCGAGCGAGACCAAGCGGCTCGACGGCACGGCGGCCAACCACGTGATCGATCCCGAGGCCGACTCCGCCGCGCGCGTGGTCTACGACTTCTACGGCGGCCGCGACCGCTTCCCCGAGATCAGCGTGGAGATGATGGAGGCGGTCGACAAGGCCGACTCCGCGCGCTTCTCCCTCGACGAGATCCGCGACCCGCAGGGCTGGGTGCTGCTCAGCTTCCTGATGGACCCACGCACGGGCCTCGGCCGCTTCCGCGACTTCCGGATCTCGAACTACAACCTGATGATGGAGCTGATCGACTTCTGCATCTCGCACTCGATCGACGAGATCCTCGACCTGCCGGACGTGGAGGAGCGGATCGAGGTCTACCGCGAGCACAGCGAGAAGGCCGTCGAGCAGATCCAGCGCTGCTCAACGGTGCACGACAACCTCGTGGTGCTCGACCTCCGCGACGAGGAGGTCATCCACCCCACCAACCGCTTCATGATCTACGCGCTCTATCCCGACTGCAACGTCTCGATGCACGTGATCTGGGGGCTGAAGAAGCAGAACACGGTCTTCGCCACGGGCAAGTCGATCGTCAACCGCTCGAGCGAGACGGACATCGGCGACCTGATGCTCGAGTACGGCGGCGGCGGTCACCACGCGGCCGGCACCTGCCAGATCGACAACGAGCGCGCAGAGGCCGTGCAGGCCGAGCTGGTCCGGCGGATCACATCGGCCGAGCCGGTCGCGGTCTAGCGACCTACGTAGAAACCGCGTAGACGCGTTTGCGGTAGGCGCTCCCCCGTGCGAGGGTCTGTGCGATGGCCATCGGCCGTGCCCTTCCGCTTGCAGTCGCGCTGGGGCTGGTGCTTACGGGCAATGCCCTGGCCGCGGACGCCGACCTGGACCCGAGCTTCTCTGGCGACGGGACGG
>DASXBA010000090.1:0-16916 GCA_036406475.1 Thermoleophilaceae bacterium
CGAGCAGGAGCGGCGGCAGGTGGCCGGCGTTCACCCAGCGGATCTCGCCCTCGCCGGGGTCGACCACCACGTAGATCAGCGTGGCCATCTGGCTCTCGTCCGCCTCGGCCCAGACGAGCCGGTTGAGCTGCTCGAGCACGCGCGAGGGCGCATGGCCCTCGAGCGCGTAGGCGCGCAGCGCGCTGCGCAGCCGCCCGACCATCGACGCCGCGCCCAGCCCCTTGCCGGCCACGTCGCCCATCACGAGGCCCACCCGGCCGCCCGGGATCGGGATCACGTCGTACCAGTCGCCGCCCACCTCGGCCTCGGCGGCTGCGGGCCGGTAACGGGCGGCCACGCCCAGCCCGGGCAATTGCGGCAGCCGCTCGGGGAGCAGGCTGCGTTGGAGCGTCTCCGCGATCCGGTGCTCGCGTTCGTAGAGCTGCACGTGGTCGATCGCGAGAGCGACGCGGTCGGCGGCGAGCCGCAGCAGGCCCAGGTCCTCGTCCGTCAGGCGGCGGTCGGTGGCGCCCACCTGGATCACGCCCGTGAGCCGGCCGCGTGCCTCGAGCGGCGCACCGATCAGCGACTGCAGGCCCGCCTCGCGCAGCCCGGCCGCGGCGAACTCCTCGGGGACCGGGTCCTGGAGCAGCTCGGGCCGGCGCTGGGCCGCGATGCGGCCGGCGAAGCCCTCGCCGACGGCGATGGAGCCGGCCTCGTCCTCGCCTCCCGCGCCCACGCTCGAGGCGGCCACGACGAGCTCGTCGGTGTCCTCGTCGACGAGGAAGATCGTGGCGGCCTCGGCGTCGAGAACGTCGCGGACGCGGGTGATCAGGTCGGGCAGGATGTCGTGCAGCGTCTGGTGGCGGAGCGTGGCGTCCACGAGCAGCTGCATGCCGCTCACCATCTCGGCCACACGCTCGGCCTCGGCCCGCGCCGCCTGCTCGCGGAGGAGCGCCTCACGCTCCTGCTGGCGCCGCTCGCGCTCGCTCGTGTCGCGCACGAACGCGGAGATCACCGCCTCGTCCCCCACACGCACGCGCGAGATCGTCTCCTCCGCGGGGAAGGTCGAGCCGTCGCGCCGCTTGAGCGCTGTCTCGATTGTCATCACCATCACGGTTTCCGTGCTCTCGGTCAGCTGCCGGCGGCGCTCGTCGTGCCGCGGCTTCTCCTCGTCGGGGAAGATCAGCTCGCGCAGGCGGCGGCCGATCGCGTCATGCGCCGCCCAGCCGAACATGCGCGTTGCCGCGTCGTTCCAGCGGAGCACCATCCCGTCGCGGTCGAAGGCGAAGAAGGCGTCCGGGGCCGAGTCGAGGATCAACCGCGTGCGGGCCTCGCTGTCCTCGAGCGCCCGCTCGCGCGTGGAGCTGAGCCTCGCCTCGTCGCGCACCCGGCCTAGCAGGCTCGAGATGAGGAGGCCGGCGACGGTCGGTGTGCCCACGGCCAGAATCCAGCGGACCACCGGGCTCGGTGGGTTGTCGACCACGAGCAGGACCGCGTACGCCACCCCGATGAACGCGACGTGCGCCACCGCCACGCGCAGGTCGAAGAAGTAGAACGCGAACAGCGCGATCCACGAGTAGATGATCGGATAGAGCGCGGTCGGGCCGGTGTAGTAGTTGGCGAAGGTCAGGATCACCGTCCCCGCCGCGAGCGCGGCGTGCACCTGCCACTCGCCGATCCGGTCGGCCTGCGTGTAGAAGACGGCCGAGATCGCGATCGCGATCGTCGCCAGGACGATCAGGTGGAGCTCCTGGACGCTCTCCTCGTGCGGGAACGCCAGCGTGATCAGGCCGAGACCGGCGCCCGCCGTGAACAGGTAGGCGAGCGAGCGCGCCTTGACACGCCGGTCGAACAGCTCTCCCATGCCGTTCACCGGCGGAAGCTTACGGCGGAGCCCGGCTCAGTCCCCTTCGGCCCGCGCGGAGAGCCGGGCCAGCGCCTCGTGGCACTCGGTCACCCGCTTCTTGACCGGGTCGTCATCGGCCCGGTCGTGCACGAGGTCCCAGGTGCGGTCGGCCACCTGGCGGGCGGTCTCGGGAGTGGCCTGGCTACAGAGCAGGTCGACCAGCTTCAGCTCGAATCCGCGCAGCTGTTCCTCGGGGTCGCCCGCCGGCATCTTCGGAAGCGGCTCGTCCGTGACCTCCTTCCAGGTGTTGGCAGCGATCAGCAGCCGGTTGCGCAGCTCTCCCGGGTCCACCCCGCGCAGGCTAACGCGATGCGCAGACTCGGTATCTCCGGGTAAGCCGGGTACTGCGGCCATCCTTCATCCGTACCCGCGCCCGGACACGGTGGAGGCGGCTCCCGTGCCCGCGCCGGCCGCGGTCGACGATGCGGCTGAACGGCGCCTTGCGGTCGCGGAACTGGCGCCGCCCGACCGCGAAGCGCACGCGCCGAATGCCGCGGCTGTCGAGACCTCGCACCCTCACGCGCACGCGCCCGGGTGCGCACAGGCGCCCGCGCCGGTCGAGCTTGCGGCGGGCGCGAATGCGCAGCGCCAGCCTCGGCTTAGGCCGGCAGCCGAGCGGATCCGAGCTCGGCGGCCCGCTCGGGCGGCGGCTGTCGCGCAGCGCGATCAGCCCGGAGATGGCGCCCACGTAGGCCGTCCCGTCGGGGCCGAGCGTGACCGGTGCGTAGTGGTTGTTGTAGCCGAGCCCCTCGCCGGTGAGCCGCTTGTAGACGGTGCGGCCGGTGCAGAAGTCGAGGGCGGTGAAGTACCAGGCGTCCTCGCGGTCGTCACGCGGCGGCTTCGTGTACGTGTAGACCAGCCCGGTCTCGGTCGAGAGCTTGGACACCACGGACGGTGCTATCTCGCCGGAGCGCCAGACCCGGCGGCAGCCGCCGTGCTTCAGGAGGTCGACGCGCTCGAGGCCCGGCGTGGTGCTCCCGCCCTCCTCCGTGGTGGTCACCTTGTAGCCGTAGTTGTTCTCGACCACCAGCGAGTTGCGCGCGGCTATCAGCGAATTGTCGGTGGCCGAGGCCCCCTTGCCGAACACGGGCTGCTCGCAGATCTTCTGGCCGGCGCCCGTCCGGTAGACCACGACGTCCATCGGGTCGGCGTTGTCGGTGATCGCCACCCGGCCCCCGCTCATCACCGTCGGCGTCGTGCCCGAGCCCGCGTCCACCTGGCCGGGCTTGGCAATGCCGGAGTTGCGGTAGACCCGCCGCCAGGTCACCGCCGGTCGCCCGCCGCGCGCGTCGAGCCGGTAGAGCGACTTCATCGTCACCACGTAGACCCCACCCGTGTCGTCGACCGCGAACGAGTTCTCGATCTCCGCGTCGAGCCCGGTGGCGTGGACCGCGCCGGTCGAGCGGTCGATCGTCCCGACCCTTCCGCCGGTCGTCGCGAACCAGAGCCTGCCCGACCAGTCGGGCAGCGCGGAGATGATCTTGTCGCCGGACGGGACGGCCCCCGTCAGGTCGTAGTCGCGCTCGAGGGTGAAGCCGGGGGAGGCGTTCACCTTGACCACGTACACGTGCCGCGTGGTGGTCGGGATGACCGCCCGGTCGTGGTTGTCGAGGTAGAAGTAGCCGCCACCGGCGAAGTCGGTGAGCAGGCCCGCGCCGCCGCCCATCCGCGGCGGCAGCGTCATCGTCGCGAGCTCGGCGAGGCTGTGCGGGTCCATCATCACCAGCCGCGGGCCCTGGAGGCCGACACAGACGGTGACGATCCGGCCACGGCTGTCGAAGGTCACGGACGCGCAATCGGCCACCTGGAAGGTGCTCGTCACCGACATGTTCCGGCCGAGCGGGCCGGCCCGCCAGTAGGAGTCGGACTGGAAGCCGTCGTCGTGGAGGTTGCTGCGCGCGTTGGGGGCCATGAACGGATGCCGCGGCGGCTCCTCGGCGGACAGCCGCCGGGGCTTGGCGACGTGGCCCTGGAACTGCGGCAGGTTGGCCGCGGGACCGCTCGGGATCGGTTCCGCCGAGGTGGCGGCCGGGAGCGCCGCGAGCAGCGCGACAAGGAGAAGGCCCCTCTTCACCACCCGGCATCGTAGGCTCACAGGCCGTGCCCCGGCTCCACCTGCTCAGAGTTTTCTGCGGCGACGACGGCAGCGGCGGCAACCCGCTGGCCGTCTTCCTCGACGGCGGCGAGGTGCCCGACCCCGCCGAGCGCCAGGCGATAGCCGCCGACCTGGGGCTCAGCGAGACGGTCTTCGTCGACGACGCGGCGACCGGCGAGGTGCGCATCTTCACCCCCACGGTCGAGCTCGCCTTCGCGGGCCACCCCACCGTGGGAACGGCCTGGCTGCTCGCGCGCGAGCGCGAGCCGGTCGCGGCGCTCCGGCCGCCCGCCGGCGAGGTCCCTGTCCGCTACGAGGACGAGCGGGCCTTCGTGACCGGCCATCCGGACTGGGCGCCGGCGTTCGACGTCGAGGCGCTCGGCTCGGCCGGCGAGGTCGAGGCCCTCGACGGTCCGCCGGGCGGCAGCGAGGCGATCGAGGTCTGGGCCTGGAGCGACGAGGAGGCGGGAATCGTCCGCGCGCGCGTCTTCGCCTCCGCCTACGGCATCGAGGAGGACGAGGCGACCGGCTCGGCGGCGGTCCGCCTGTGCGCCAAGCTCGGCCGCCCGCTCGACATCCGCCAGGGCCGCGGCTCGCGGATCCTGGCGCGCCCCGCCGGTGAGATGGTGGAGATCGGGGGCGGCGTCGTGCTCGACGAGGTGCGGGAGTACGAGCGAACGGCGGCTGGGTAGGGGGCGCGCCGGTCCCAAGCGCGACGGTTGACCATTTACGGGCCCTATAGGTCCGGTAAATGGTCAACCGTCGCCGCCAGGTAGAGCCGACCCCCTACCAGCAGCCGTTCGCCGAGGCCGGCGCCTACCCGATCTTGATCCTCGAAAGGTCGTCCGGGTCGACCAGCACCGGCACGGAGCGGCCCGGCGCCAGCTGGTGCAGCACGAGCTGCGAGATCACCGTGCGGTTGGTTGCGCGGTAGGGCTCGCGGCCCGGGAGGGCCACGGTCATCTCGAGCTCGATCTCCGGGTTCGACTCGCTGCGCGAGCCCGTGTCGGTAAGCGAGTCGATCGTCGCGTGACCCTCGATTCCGCCCTCGATCCGCTCCCCGGACGGGTTCTCGTCCGGAGAGCGGGCGAGGTCGCGGAAGCGGCTCATGCCGGAGCGCCGGCCCCCGCTGCGAACTCGACGACGTTGCCGAACTGGTCCTTGACCGGATAGGTCTCGCCCAGCAGGACGAAGCTCTTCCGGTCGTTGGGGTCGAACTTGACGGTCACGACCTCGCCGGGCGTCAGCGTCCGGCCCTGCTGGATCGCCACCGTCTGGGTGGTCTTGATCGCGCTCTCGTTGAGAGGGGCGATGTGCAGCTTGAGCTTGACGGTCGCCGTCCCGTCGACGCCCTGCTGCACCGGGCCCGCCTCGACCACCTGGGCGTTGGCGGGCCGGCCGTACTTGTAGATGTCGTCGGCCGTCTTGGCCGGCTCGTCCCAGCCGGCTCCGAGCCAGAGGCAGAGCCAGCCACCGCCGATGCAGCTCGCACCGCCGATGACGCCGCCGAGGAGCAGACCTGCCCGCGCCTCGGAGACGGCGATGCCGCCTGCGACCCCGCCGACCACCATCAGCACGCCGAGGACGATCAGCATCCAACCTACGGGCTTGAGCGTGCGCATGGCCGCTACCCGAACATCAGCTGGTTCGGGTCGTTCGGGTCGACCCGCACCGGCTGCATCTTGCCGGGCTGGAAGTTGGGCATCGCCGCGTGGGCGATCGCCTGCTGGTGCGTCGTCTGGTACGGCTCGCGACCCGGCAGGTTCACGGTCAGGTCGATGTCCATGATCGGCGCGCCGTTCAGCTCCTTGCCGGTCTCACGCAGGGCGACGACCGTCGCGTTGCCGGAGATCCCGTTCGCGTAGATCTGGCCCATGTTCATGAAGCCCTGCTGGTTCTGCTGAAGGTCCGCGGCCTGGTCCATCATCTGGTTGGCCTGCTTCAGCGCGTCCAGCGGGTTCGTCTTGGGCTGGGCGTCCGCCTTCTTCTTGATCTCCTTGAGCTCGTCCGAGCGCAGGACGTCGAAGCCCTGCTTCATGTCCCTGAACATTCCCATCTGAGTCCAATACCTCCTTCGATCCGCTCAGAGCCCTGAGAGGATCTTCGCTTTCTCGACTTCGAATTCCGACTCGCTGAGGGCGCCCTCCTCGCGGAGCTTCTGCAGCCTCTCGAGTCGCGTGATGCGGTCGTCCCTGGTCGGCGTCGCAGTGGCCGTGGCCGACGGCGTTGCCGGGGTCGCCGGCAGCTTCGGCACCGCGGTGCCGAAGTCGAACGTCGCGCCCTTGTTGCCTCCGCCCATCGACGCCCAATCGGGCGTGTCCACGGCCTGGCTCGAGGCAAGGGCCGGCGCCACGCCGCGCCCACCCCGGGTCGAGAAGACCCAGAGGCCGGCGAGGAACATGAACACGGCCCCGAAGATCCCGAAGATCCAGTACTCCGTGTGCGCCGGGCAGGGGCGTGCCGACACATACGGCCCGCCGGAGGCGCAGGTGCCGATGCTGGCGAGCTTGACGATGCAGCCCACCAGCAGGGCCCCCGCGCCCAGCATGAGAGCCAGGCCCAGGACGAGCCTGATCCAGTACTTGGCGTCGGAGTCCAACGGGCCCGCCCTAGAACTGCCAGAGCGAGACCTTCTGCGGGTCCGCCGGGTCGACCTTGCAGTTCCAGTTGCCGCCGACCGGATAGCCGCGGACCGACTGCTCGGCCATGATCTCGTGGTGCTTGACGTCGTAGGGCTCCTGGCCCTCGACGGTCACCTGGAGGTCGATCTCCCAGGTGGGCAGACCGGCAACGGGGGGCGCGTCGGTCTGGCTGATGCTCCTGATGAGGGCCACGCCGGGCTGGCCCACCGTGGCTATCCGCCGGAACTCATGCGTCTGCGCCTCGATCGCGCTCCTGTCGGAGAGGCCCTGCTGAAGGTCCATGCCGCCTGCCATCCCCTGCTGCTGCATCTGCTGGACCTCCGGACTGCCCGCCGTCTTCATGGCGTCCTGCGCCTGCTTCATGCGGTCCATGAAACCCACGCGCCTACCTCGCTTTCTCTGTTCGAGTCCTTCCCGCCGGCGAGCGTAAGCCGAGACCGCGCCGCAGTCAGTCTCACTTCGGTCTCGAATGGGTCTCAGCCCACCTGGCGGGCGGATATCGTTGGGTCATGGCCAACGGGCAGCGACCCCTCGAGCTGATCCTGGCCCGCAACTTCCTCACGAGCCTGTCGACGCCGGGCTTCCTCGTCGACGAGGAGGGGATACTCGTCTTCTACAACGAGTCCGCCGGTGCGCTGCTGGGCGTGACCTTCGAGGACGCCGGCAGCATGGGCCCGAAGGAATGGGGCACCGCGTTCGGTCCGTTCGACGACGAGGGCGCGCAGGTGCCCTTCGAGAAGCTCCCGCTGACAGTGGCGCTGCGGCAGGGCCGGCCCGCCCACTCGCACTTCACGATCCGCTCTTTCAAGGGCGACGAGCACCGCATCGAGGCGAGCGCGGTGCCGATCCTGGCGGGCGAGGGGCCGAGCGGGGCGATGGTGTTCTTCTGGCCGAGAGAGGCCGGCGAGTGAAGGTCAAGATCTGGGGAGCGCGGGGCTCGGTGCCCTCCCCGGGGCCCGAGACGACCCGCTACGGCGGCAACACCTCCTGCGTCCAGGTCACCCTCTCCGACGGCACCATCCTCGCCCTCGACGCGGGCACCGGCATGCGCAGCATGGGACTCGCGCTGACGGAGGAGGGCACACGGATCAACGTCCTGCTGACGCATCTGCACCTGGACCACATCCAGGGGCTGATGTTCTTCGCGCCGGCGTTCCGGCCGAGCTCGGAGATCGTGATCTGGGGGCCGGAGTCGCCCGAGGCCTCGCTGCGCGACCGGATCGCCCGCTACATCTCCGCGCCGCTGTCGCCGGTCGAGGTGCGCGAGCTCCCCTGCGACGTGTCCTTCCGCGACGCCCCGCACAGCGAATGGCAGATCGGTCCCGCCACCGTCCGGGCCGCGTCGGTCACGCATCGCGGTCCCACGCTCGGCTTTCGCGTCACCGAGGGCGACACGAGCCTCTGCTACATCCCGGACCACGAGCCCGGGCTCGGCGTGCAGCTCGGCAGCGACGACCCGGAGTGGATCTCGGGCTACGAGCTCGCCGAGGGCGCGACGCTCCTGCTCCACGACTGCCAGTACTCGGACCGCGAGTACCCGGACCACCGCGGCTGGGGGCATTCGCCGCTGTCGGACTCGCTCGACTTCGCCCAGCGAGTCGGTCCCGAGCGGCTGATGCTCTTCCACCACGACCCGCTCCACACCGACGACTTCCTCGACGCCTTCCACGGCAGCGCCATCGAGGGCTGGGAGGAGCGCGGCGGCAACGCCGCGCTGATCGAGCTGGCGAGCGAGCGCCGCGAGCTCGAGGTCGGCAGCTCCTTGGCCGCTAGCCCCTGAGCCTGACCTTCAGGCGCTTCACGGTCGCGTTGCCGGCCTTGTCCTTGACCGTGATCTTGATCTTGGCCCGCAGGTGCCGGCCGTGCGCGAGCGCGCGCTTCGCAGCCCGCTTGCGCTTCTTCGAGAGCTTCAGCCGGATCTTCTTCCGCACGCCGGCGCGCAGCGACTTCTTGACGGTCTTGAAGCGGAACGTCCGGGCGGCGCCCGCCGGGACGGAGACGCTGGCCTGGACGGTCACCTTGCCCGCCTCGTTCGAGCGGACGACCAGGGCGAGCTTGTCGATGTCCTGACGCTTGGAGGCCTTGAGCTTGAGGGTGGGCTTCTTGTGGTCGCCGGTGCTACCACCGCCACCGCCGCCTCCCCCGCCACCGCCACCGCCGCCAGCACAAGCGGCGTTCTCGGCGTCGCGGGTCGGAGCGGCGGTGCCGATGGATCCGCACGACAGCCGCTGCAGCGACTGGCCGGCCGGAGGGAGGGGGCCGGTGTCGCCCAGCGGCATCGTGACGTTTCCGTAGCCGAGGCAGTTCAGCCGGTTGGCTCCGCCCTGGGCCTCGTAGCAGACCTGGCCGCCGCCGGCCGGCAAGGTGAAGCCGAGCGCCGCGTCACGCGGCGGCGATGCCCCGAGCAGGAACGGCGCGGTGCTGTTCCTGAAGCCGTCGTCGGGATTCAGCGTCTGCCGAGCGATGAACCCGCCGGCGCCGTCGTAGAGCGCGAGGGAGTAGGGCGCCTCGAAGGCTGGGAAGGGCTCCGCCTCCGGGTCCTTCAGCTCGACGAACTGCTGCGACGTCGTCGTCGAGGGAAATACCTCGTTGACCCTCAGGAGGTGGAAGCTGGCCTCGGCCGGCGCTGCCGGCAGGGCCGCGAGCGCGAACGCCGAGGCCAGGAGGGCGAGCCGCTTGGCGTGGGCCATCGTGCCGTCCTACGCACGGCGGCCCAGAGAGGTTCAAGCGGCCGGCGTCATGAAGGCCACGGCCAGGCCGAGCTCCGCCTCGCGGCGCGCCGTGGCGATCGTCCGCCCGGCCTGGACCGCATCGCGCGGGTCGCCGAGCTGGTCGCCCAGGGCCTCGGCGGTGGCGCCGAGGTCGTCCACCAGGAACGAGATGCCCCAGAGCCGCGCCGGTCCCTCCGGGTCCGCCAGCAACGGCGAGCCGTCGGGCGCCTGGATCACCTCGAGGATCACCTCGCCGAGGCGGAAGAACGCCTGGCGCGGCGCGCCGGCCGGGGTCGGCTCCTCGCGGATGCGTCGCAGGTCGAGCCCGGCCTCCTGGAGCGCGGCGGCCGTGCGGTCGAGGTTCGGGCTGAAGACCACGACGTGATCGACCGAGACGACGCCGTTGGGATGCCTCGGCCCCGCCACGGGCGGGCGCTCGGAGGGCTCCGTCGGCAGGCCGTCGAGCTGCGTCGGGTCGGCTCCGCGCAACGACCAGGACACGAGGCCGCGGCCCGCGTCGCTCCCCGCGAGACGCACCCGGACCGTTCCGACCTCGGCGATCCGGTCGGCCACGGCGAAGCCGGCCCGCTGCCAGGCCGCCGGCTCTGCGGCCACGACGAGCTCGTCGATGCTAATCCGCGCGGGCGTCGTCGCCCTTCTCACCGAGCTTCGGCGGCTTCGGCGGGTGCACGGGGTGGGCCGGATGCTCGGGGTGGGCGGGGTGCGCCGGATGCTCGGGGTGCTGAAGCTGCTGATCCTCCCGCCCGTGCTCGCCTCGGTCGTCCGCGTCGGTGTGATGTGGCTTCGCGGGCGCTTTTTGCTTCGGCGACGCGACCGGGGTCGCCTGCGCCCTGGGGGCGACCGGGGTTGCGGTCGCGTGGTCGCGATGCGGCCTCCGCGATTCGCCTGAGGGTCTCGATGTACTCGCGTGCGGAGTCGGACCCGAGGAACGCGCCCTGGAGAGCGGGCGGGGGCTCGAGCGATGCCGGGCTTGCGGGGCCGTCGCGAGCGGCGCCCGCTGCTGCGCCGGCGGGGCTGAGCGCTCGATGGGCGGCGGCCGGTGCCGCGGCGGCTGGTGGTGCTCGAGCACGGCCTGGGTCGCCACGCCGCCGGTGCCGGCCAGGACGGTCAGGGCCGCAGCCTTCGCGAGCACAGCCGAGCCGCCGGCCGCGCCGCCGCCACCGGCGGCGCCGAGGACGTGCGCCTTGAGCCAGACGGGAGGCACGACTGGGAGCGCCGCGGCGAGGAGCTGGCGCTGGAGCTTGACCTGCTGCCGGTAGCGGCTGCAGCCCTCGCACACGGCCAGGTGGTGGCGGATGTTGCTGCGCCGGAGCGAGCCGCCGGTCAAGACGGCGAGCTGCCCGCGGATCTCCTCGCAGGGGGTGTCGCGCGCCTCGCGCCGCTCGATCAGCGAGCTGCGGGCGCGGAAGACGAGCCCCTTCACGCGGGCAGCCCCGCAATCGAGGACGTCGCCGATCTCGGCGTGTGACAGGTCGGCGACCTCCGCGAGCAGGAGCGCCTCGCGCTGCTCCGCCGGCAGGCGCCCGATGTCGTCCAGCAGCTCGCGCAGCTCGGCCCGGTGCTCGACCTGGTCGGCGAGCCCGGTCGTGGCCGGCTCGCGGCTGAGCTCGACCTCCTCGCGCCGGGCGCGCAGCATCGAGAGGCAGCGGTTGCGGGCAATCGTGTACAGCCAGGCCGTGAGGCGAAGCTCGCGCTCCCCGGAGCGAAGCAGGTCCCGGTGCGCTGCCGCGAACGTCTGCTGAACAGCGTCCTCGGCCTCCTCCTGCGAGCCGAGCATGTGGCGGCAGAAGGCGAGGATCCCCTTCCCGTGGCGCTCGAAGACGACCTCGAAGGCCGCCTCGTTGCCGGCGCGGACCTGCTCCACGAGCCGCTCGTCGCCGGCCCGGCGCAGCAGCCGCTTGGAGCGCCGCGGCATCCGTGGCGGAGCTTGCAGGGCGATAGTGCGCACGCCGGAACTGTTCTACCCGGCAGGCGAAGGATCAAGCCGGAACCCATCTTCAGTTCAAACGCCCCCCGGGCCGCGAGGTTGGCCCGAAAGATTGAGTTTTCGCGAACTTCGGAACCTCGGCCCGCCGACGGCGTTTCAGGGGGCGAAAGCTTCGGCCGAATGGGTCCGCGGAGGCCAGGTCATGAGGCGCGGGCTCGCAGGCCGGAGAGGACGACGCTTACGGCGTCGTCCGTGGGCCAACAAGCGGCGGAGGGTCCCTGAGCGCGGGGCCCTTCGTCGTTCTGGCCCTACTCGGGGGCTACGAACTCGCGCAGCGTTTCGCGGGCGCCGCCGACTATCGGCGAGCCGTGGGCCCGCGCGAGGTTGTCGAACTCGTGCTGCTCGCAGATGCGGCCGTAGGCCTCGCGCAGCCCGCGCCTGACCTCGGCGGGGTCGTCGCCGAGCAGCGAGTCGGGCACGAACGCGAGCTCGTTCTCGCCGATCACGCCGTCGGCGACGGCCAGAAGGCTCCCGCCCGGGAAGAGGATCGCGCTCTCGTCCGGGCAGATGGCGCCCACCTCGAGTGCCGTCACCCCGGGGGCGACCTCGTCCCCGAACGCGAATCCCTGCACGTCGGGGCCGCCCTCGAACTCGTGAAGTCCGGGCTCGGAGGCGAGCACCGCGCAGCCGAAGGCGTCGACGAACTCCGCCGACCGGCGGTAGTGGTGCCGGTTGGTCAGGACGATGCGCTCAGGGCGGCGGCCGCCCTCGAACCAGTCAAGGCCCTGCTCCGGGAGCATCGGGTCCAGCAGCACCCGCGGCGACTCCAGATAGTGGGAGTGCACCTCCCTGCCGATCCCGTCGTGGAACGCGGTCCAGTGCCACACCCCGGGAACTAGCTCCTCCACCGGAGGGAAGGCTAGCCCGGATCGCGAGCAGGACGAGCGCCGGGACGGCGACGATGCCGATCGTCACCAGGAACCAGGCGGTCCCGGCATCCGTCCCCTCGCCGAGCGAATGGGCCAGCCCGAGCATCCAGGCGAACGCGGTGAAGCGGTGGAGGCGGCGCCAGCGCGCCGGGCCGATGCGCCTGCGCGCGTAGTAGGAGAGGCCGAGCAGGGCGAGCGCCCAGCCGCTCACGATCCCCATCGACGTCCAGAGGGTCTTGTAGCCGCTGACGAACGGGACGCTGATGTCGAGCGGGGATGGGTGGAGGAAGCCGTCGCCGAGCAATGCCGCGCCGTGCACGCCGATCCCAACGAGGGTGCAGAGCGCCAGGGTCTCGTGCAGTACGCGCAGGTCGTAGCGCTGGAGCCCGCGGATCTTCAGGCTCATGGCGAGCCCCAGCGAGACGCTCAGGCTGGCCGCCGCCAGAGCGACGATGCCCGCCGCCCGGCTGGTGATCCAGAAGAGGTGTGGCCCGGGATCGACCGCCATGCGGAGATCCTGCTCGCGCACCACAAGGAAGCGCTAAAAGCGCCGTAAGACGTTGGTAAGAGCCTCCCGCCGGAGCCGGACGGCGCGGTCACAATGGAGCGCGTGCGCATCCTCGTAGTCGACGACGACCGCTCCCTCCGCGACGCCCTGCGCCGCGCGCTCAGCCTCGGTGGCTACGAGGTGCAGAGCGCCGAGGGCGGTGCCGACGGCCTGGCCAAGGTCGCGAGCGGAGCGCCGGACGCGGTGGTGCTGGACGTGGCGATGCCGGACGTGGACGGGCTCGAGGTCTGCAGGCGGCTGCGTTCCTCGGGCAACCGCGTGCCGGTCCTCATGCTCACGGCGAGGGACGCCATCTCGGACCGCATCGACGGCCTCGACGCCGGTGCCGACGACTACCTCGTCAAGCCCTTCGACGTGGGCGAGCTCAAGGCGCGGCTGCGGGCGCTCGTGCGCCGCTCCGGCGGAGTGGGCGATCCCGACTCGATCTCCTTCGACGAGCTGAGGCTCGACAGCGCCCGGCACGGGGTGACCGTCGGCGACCAGCTGGTCGAGCTGACTCGCACCGAGTACCAGCTGCTCGAGCTGCTGATGCTCAACCCCCGCCGCGTGCTCCCCCACAGCCTCATCTACGAACGCGTCTGGGGCTACGACTTCGGGCCGTCCTCCAACGCGCTGCGCGTGTACATCGGCTACCTGAGACGCAAGCTGGAGGACGCCGGCGCGCGCCCGCTGATCCACACCGTGCGCGGCGTCGGCTACGTCCTCCGCGAGCCGTGAGCCTGCGGGCGCGGATCGCCCTGGTCGCGGGAATTGCCGTGGCCGTGGCGGTGGCCGGCGTGGCGGTCGGCTCCTACGCCGCGGTCCGCTCGCAGCTCCGCGGAGAGATCGACGACTCGCTCCGCGACCGCACCCGCTCGTACGCGCCTCGCCCCGACGAGCGGCCGCCGCCGCGCGACCATGACGGCGACGACCACCATCACGGGCCGCCGCCACCGCTGCCCGGCGGGCCCCAGCCCGCGTTCGGCGGCGCCGCCGGCTTCGTGCAGGTCGTGGGCCCGCAGGGCGACGTGGCCCGCGAGCCCGGCGAGTCGTCCTCGCTCCCGGTCCAGCCGCGGGCCCAGCGGATCGCCCGCCGCGGGACGGGCGAGTACTTCACCGACATGACCGTCAAGGGAACCCACTTGAGGGTGTTGACGGTCGGCATCGGGAGTGAGGGCGCCGTGCAGGCGGCGCGGCCGCTGGAGGAGGTGGACAGCACCCTCGACCGGCTGGTGCGGATCCTCCTGCTCTCCCTCGGCGCCGGGATCGCGCTCGCCGTGGCGCTCGGCACCGGCGTGGCCCAGGCCGCCCTGGCGCCGATCCGCCGCTTCACGAGCCGGACCGAGAGCCTGAGCGCGGGGCTCGACCTGTCGGAGCGAATCGACGTGGAGGGCAAGGACGAGCTCGCCCGGCTCGCCCAGAGCTTCAACACGACGCTCGACGCGCTCGAGCGCTCAGTAGAGGCGCAGCGGCACCTGGTGGCAGACGCGAGTCACGAGCTGCGCACACCGATCGCCAGCCTGCGCGCCAACATCCAGGTGCTCGAGGACGCCGACAGGCTGCCGCCGAAGGAGCGGGAGGCCCTCCGCAACGACATCATCGAGGAGCTCGACGAGCTCACCTCGCTCGTCGCGGACGTCGTCGAGCTGGCGCGCGGAGTCAAGTCGGGCGAGGTGCACGACGAGGTCCGGCTCGACCGGCTGGTGGAGGCGGTGGTCGAGCGGGCGCGGCGGCGAGCGGGCGACGGCAACACGTTCGACCTCGATCTCGAGCCGACCGTCGTGGAGGGCGAGCCTGAGCGGCTCGGTCGCGCGGTGTCGAACCTCGTCGACAACGCCCGCAAGTGGAGCCCGCCCGGCGGCGAGATCGAGGTGGCGCTCGCGGACGGCACGCTGACCGTGCGCGACCACGGCCCGGGCTTCGAGGACGACGACCTGCCCTACGTATTCGACCGCTTCTACCGGGCCAGCGACGCGCGCGGGCGGCCCGGGTCGGGCCTTGGCCTCGCCATCGTCCGCCAGGCCGCTGAGGCGCACGGTGGCTCGGTCGAGGCCGCCAACGCGAACGGCGGCGGTGCGCTGCTCCGGGTCAGCTTCGGCCCGGTGCTCGACGGAGCGTCAGCTCAGGACTGAGAGCTCGTGACGGGCGCGGGGCTCGAGCTCGTCGAGCCGCCGTCGTCCGAGGCGGTGCCGTCGTCCGACCTCGTGCCGTCGTCGGAGGTCGTGCCCTGGGACTGCGTGGTGGATTGCGACTGGGTCTGCGCCGTCTTCGGGCGTCCGAGCGCCGGGTCGTGCCCGAGCACGAGCTGGCCGAAGACGATCGCCCAGGCGGCCACGAAGGCCGCGATGGTGCCGCGCACGCTGTAGCGCCGGAGCCGCTGCTTCCGCCGCTTTCGATCCTCGCTCATGAGCCGGAGGCTGCCCGCCCGCTCTAAGAAGGCGATAAGGAGTCGCGTCTTCCTACGTGCCTCCTACATTCGGGTCTTAGCTTGGCTCCATGACGCCGCGCGCCCTGCTGGCCCCCGCGCGACTCGCCGGCCAATCGGTGCTCCGCACCCAGACCGACGAGCGGCTGGTGGACCTGGCCGCCGCCGGCTCCGAGCCCGCCTTCGAGGCGATAGTGGCCCGCTACCGCAGGCCGCTCATGGCCTACCTGCGCGGCATCCTCGCCGAGGAGCGCGCAGACGACGCGCTCCAGCAGACGTTCGTCAGGGCCCACGCGGCGATCCTGCGGGAGGACCGGGTCCGCTGCCTGCGCGCCTGGCTCTACCGGATCGCCCACAACAGCGCCGCCAACCTGATCCGCGACACGCACCGGCCCGACGAGCCGCTTCCCGAGCACGTGCCGGGCGCCGAGCTCCCGGACGATGTCGCGTACCGGCGGCAGACGTTCAGCGAGGTGCTCTCGGCCGTGCAGTCGCTGCCGCTGCGCCAGCGCGACGCGATCGTGCTGCGCGAGCTCGAGGGCCGCAGCTACGAGGAGATCGCCGGCGAGCTCGGCGTGACCGACGGCGCCGTGCGCGCGCTGCTCAACCGGGCGCGGACGACGATCCGCCAGAGCGTGACCGCCCTGACGCCGGTCGACCTGCTCGTGCGGATGCTGCTGCCGGTGGCCGACTCGCCCGTGCCCGCCCTGTCCAAGATGTGCGCGGCGATGATGGTCACGGGCGCGGCCGCGGGCGGCATCCAGCCCGCGCCGCCCGCGCACCACGAGCGCGCGGCGCGGAGCGGGCCCGCTCCCGCCGTCACGGCGCCGGCCCGGCCGCGCGGGCTTGCCACGAGGCCTGCCCCCGCGCCGCGGCGTGCCGTCTCGGCCCCGCGGCGGTTCCAAGCGGCCTCCACCGCCGCAGCGCGGCGCCGGATCGCCCGGCCGCAGCGCGAGACGAGCCGGCCGGAGCCGGCGGACAGGCCCGAGCGGCAGGAGCCCGAGTCGCGCCCGGAGCCGGCGCCGGATCGGCACACGCAGCCGCAGCAGCCGCACGCCCGGAGCTGGGACCAGCCGCGCGAGGCATCGGGTCCGGCCGGCGTCGAGTCCATGCACACGGACGAGCCCGGGCCCCGGCCAGACGGGCGCTGAAAGGTCTTCGCTCGCTCTTACGCGCCCCTGCGGCTCGCCTTAGCCGGGGCTCCTTTGGTTGATGGCGTTCACGAGACCCTCCAAAGGAGGCACGATGTTCAAGCAGGCTCAGAAAGTGGTGGCCGGCGTGGCGGTGCTGGCGGCCGTCGCGATAGGCGCGGCGGCCGTCGCGGGCGCGGCGTCGAACAAGGGATCGGGCAGCAGCACGACTCCTCAGGCGCCCCAGCGGCAGGGCGCGCCGCCGCGGGGGATCCCGCCGGGCGGTCACGGCCCGGGCGAGAAGCTCCTGACCGGGAGCACGGCCGACAAGGTGAAGAAGGCGGCCGAGGCCAAGGTGCCCGGGGGCAAGATCCTCCGCGTCGAGACCGACTCCGACGGCTCGCCCTACGAGGCGCACGTCCAGAAGTCGAACGGCAGCCAGGTGGTCGTCAAGGTCGACAAGGACTTCAAGGCGACCAGCGTCGACGACTTCCCCGGTCCGCGCGGCGGTCCTCCTGGCGGCGGCTCAGGCCCTGCGTAGGCCCGGCGCTCGCGAGAGCAGGTCGTAGGGAAGCGCGCCGGCCACGTGGCCGGCGCGCCC
>DASXBA010000091.1:0-15475 GCA_036406475.1 Thermoleophilaceae bacterium
CCCTCGGCGGCCTCGACGCGCACCAGTTCGGCAAGCGGGTCGGCCCGTTCGTGCCGATCAAGCTCATGCGCTACAGCCGCTCCTTCCGCTACATCCGCACCCACGTCCTCACCGACGAGCCGCTCAGCGGCGATCTGGGCCACGACCGCGACCAGGTCTTCGCCGCGCTCCGCGCGGGTCGCTGCTACATCGCCGTCGACTCGCTCGGCTCGGCCAAGGGCTTCCGGTTCTGGGCCGAGGGCCCGGAGGGGCGGGTGGAGATGGGCGAGGAAGCGGCCGCCGGCGACTGGACGCTGCGCGTGAGGCTGCCCGGCGAGGCGACCCTGAAGGTCATCCGAGACGGGCAGGAGGTCGACGGCCTCGACGCGAGCGAGCCCGGCGTCTACCGCGTGGAGGCCCACCGCGGCGACCGGACCTGGGTGATCTCAAACCCGGTCTACCTGCGCTGAGGTCTCGAGCGCGGCGCCCGCGCTCGCGGCCACCACGAGCACGATGGCGAACAGGTCGCGGGCGCCGAGGTCCTGGCCGAGGACGACGAATCCGGCGAGCGTCGCCATGGCCGGCTCGATGCTCATCAGCACCCCGAACACTCCTTCGGAGAGCCCGCGCAGCGCCTCGAGCTCGAACGAATAGGGGATTGCCGACGACAGCAGCGCCACCGCGGCGCCGAGGGCGAGGAGGTGCGGCTGGAGCAGCGCGTCGCCGCCATCGGCAACGCCCACGGGCACGAGCACGACGCTCGCCACGATCATCGCCAGCGCCAGCCCGGTGCCGCCGGGGAAGACGCGTCCCGTGCGCGCGCTGAGAAGGATGTAGGCGGCCCAGAATGCGCCGGCGAGAAGGGCGAGGCCGACGCCCGCGCTGTCGAGCCCGGAGAAGTCGCCGAAGTCCGACAGGAGCAGGATGCCGGCGGCGGCGAGCGCGGCCCAGAGCACGTCGAGGGGGCGGCGCGACGCGGCCACCGCCACGCCCAGCGGACCGACGAACTCGAACGTCACGGCCACGCCCAGCGGGATCCGGTCGAGCGCCTCGTAGAAGGACAGGTTCATCCCGGCGAGCGAGAGGCCGAAGCCGGCCGCGAGCAGCAGCTCGCGAGGCGGCCGGTCGCGCAGCTGCGGACGCCACAGCGCCACGAGCATCACCGCCGCGAATGCCACCCTCAGGAACGCCGTGCCGCCCGGCCCGAGGTCGTCGAACAGCGTCTTGGCGAGGGCCGCTCCGAACTGCACGGAGATGACCGCACCGAACACGAGCCCGGTGGGTGGCAGGCGATTCACACGACGATCATGCCCGCCGAACCGTTCTCGGGTGGACTTGCGTATTTCATGGTGGTGGACGGACGGACGATGCGCTCGGGCGCACAAACCTGGCCCCGAACGACCCCGAGACGGCCGAATTTCGGTCATTCGTCCAACCTGCTGGCGAATTACCCCGATCGGACTTACGTTGGATCGCGATCGCCATGCTCGGAACGGACTCCGTGCTGGCCCATCTTCGCGACCTCGCAGGGGGTGGGCATCAACCCCAGGATCGACCGGCTCGTATGAGCCTGGTCGACAACACGGCTGTCGCCGTGGCGGCTCACTTCGAGCGCCGGCCGTTCGACGGCCCCTGGCTCCAGGTCACCGTCCGGGACCAGCGCGAGGTGACCCACCCGCTGACCGGCAAGGCCGTCCGGCGTCCGCCCACCTCGGTGATGAAGCAGGGCGGGCGGCCGCTCGCCCTCCTGGTCGGCGAGCTCCTCGTGATCTGCCGCACCGCGCCGCGCTGCGTGCGCATGCCCCTGATCCGCGAGGCCCGCGAGCGGATGCTGGACTACGAGCTGGTCAACGACAACCAGCTCGAGAAGCTCGCAGAGCCGGCCTAACCCGCCGCTGCTTCTTCCTTCGGCGCCCAGTGCGCCTCAGGGTCCGGCGGCGTGTCCCGCAGGTAGGCCTCCGCGTCCAGGGCGGCCATACAGCCGCTGCCCGCGGCGGTCACCGCCTGGCGGTAGGTGTGATCGACGAGGTCGCCGGCCGCGAAGACGCCCGCCAGGTTGGTGCGGGTGGAGCCGCCCTCGACGAGCACGTAGCCGTTCTCGTCCAGGTCGACCTGGCCCCCGACGAGATCGGAGTTGGGCCGGTGGCCGATGGCGATGAAGGCGCCGCTGATGTCGAGCTCCTTGGTGGAGTCGTCCTCGGTGTTCTTCAGCACCGCCTTGCCGAGCGACCCGCCGTCGCCGTCCTGGAAGCTCTCGACCACGTACGGCGTGATGAACTCGATGTTGTCGGTGTCGCGGGCGCGGTCGACCATGATCGCCGAGGCGCGGAACTCCGGCCGCCGGTGGACGATCCCGACCTTGCCGGCGAACTTCGACAGGAAGGTGGCGTCCTCCATGGCCGTGTCGCCGCCGCCGACGACGATCGTCTCGGCATCGCGGAAGAACGCGGCATCGCAGGTGGCGCAGTAGGACACGCCCTTGGCGGCCAGCTCCTCCTCGCCCGGCACGCCCAGCTTCTTGGGCTCGGCGCCCATCGCCAGGACGACGCTCTTGGCCCACAGCTCCTCGCCGCCGACCACGACCTTGTGCACGCCGCCGTCTCGCGACAGCTCCACGGCGCTGGCGTCATCGGTGATGAAGCGAGTCCCGAAGCGCTCGGCCTGATCGCGGAACTGCTGCATCATCTCCGGCCCCATGATCCCCTCGGGATAGCCGGGGTAGTTCTCCACGTCCGTGGTCTGCTGGAGCAACCCGCCCCAGGCAAAGCCCTCGATCACGAGCGGCTCGAGGTCCGCGCGCGAGGTGTAGAGCGCGGCCGTGTAGCCGGCTGGCCCGCTCCCGATGATGATCACGTTCTCTACGCGCCGAGTGTCGTTCAACTTGCCTCCGCCGTTCTTACTTTACTTTCTGAAGTATAGCCCTTCGGGCGGCGCTTTTGCTCCCGCTCCTCGTCCCAGCCGGCCACCGTGTGACGCAGCTGGAAGTAGGCCACCACGCCGGGCAGGATCGGCAGCCAGAAGAAGATCGCCCGGAATGTGAGGATGGCGGGGAAGACGTCCTTGGCGTCGAGGCCGAAGAGCACGAACGCCCCGATCATGCCCGCGTCGATCGAGCCCACGCCGCCGGCGGCGGAGGGCAGGAGATTGGCGGCCATGCCGACGAAGAAGCCCTGCACCACCACGCCGAAGGGCACGTTCACGCCGAAGGCCTTGAAGCTCGCCCAGAGAACGCCGATGTTGGCCGCCCAGTAGCCCACCGCGCCGCCGAGAGCCAGCCAGCCCGAGCGAGGATCGCGGAGGTGGGCCAGCGCAGTGCGGACGCCCGTGGACACCGTGGCGGGGACGCTCGCCATCCGGCGCACCCAGTGCGCCCGCCGGTAGCCGCCGGCGAAGCTCGCCATCCGCCTCTCCACGTCGCCCGGGATCAGGGAGATGAGCAGGAAGATGACGATGAAGACTCCCGCCAGGGCCGCCGGGATGATCGTCCCGGCCAGGGGGGCCTTGCCGCCGAATCCGTTCAGGACGCCCGTGCGCAGCAGGATCCCGAAGAGCACCACCGCCAGCAGGTAGACGCCGTACTGCATCACGAGGAAGGCGACCATCCGGCAGGCGGAGCGCCGGCGCGGCATTCCGGCCTTGCGCAGCGCCCAGTAGGTGAGCGCAAGGCCGCCGGCGCCGGCGGCCGAGAAGAGCAGTGTGGCCGCGAACGCGGCCATCGTGACCTGGTACGAGGCGCGCATGTCCAGCCGGCGCTGGACGTCGTCCTCGGTCCGACCGCCGAGGACGCCTCGGAAGAGGGCGGTATAGGCGAGGAACGAGAGGGCGTTGAAGCCGATCGCGACCACGACCCAGTACCACGTGGCGTCGCCGATCCGGTCGAGGGTGTCGCCCGTGTCGGTGAGCTTCGGAACCAGCACGTAGATCGCGACCAGGAGGAGCACGAACAGGAGGCCGGTGCTGGCCAGCTTGCGCCGGTCCTGGAGGAACGCCTGGATCCGCCCTGCCTCCAGCTCGTCGTCCTCCGTGCCCTCGTCCTCGTCCTCCTCGATCTCGAGCTCGGGCGCAAGGCGCTTCTCCTCGCTCGCGAGGCTGCGGCGCCGCTCCTCGGGGGTCAACTCGCCGACCTCAGCCGAAGTCGGGGCGCCAACCGCCAGATGCCCTCGGCCAGCGCGAACCCCGCGATCAGGTCCACCACGTAGTGCTCGCCGAGGTAGACGAGGCCGAAGCCGAGGGTGAAGGCGTACGTCCAGCCGATCGCCGCCGGGCGCGTACCAACGGTCGACAGCACCCGTGCTGCCATGACGGATGTGCCGAAGTGCAATGAGGGCATAGCGGCGAAGGGGTTGCCTTGCAAGGAATGGTAAAGCGGGCCCCAGAGGCGTCCCCAGAAACGCTCGCCCGCCTCGGCCATGATCCGTCGCACGGGAGGCATGTTGCCGTTCTCGGCGGCCCACCAGGGCGGCGCGGTCGGGACGAGCCAGTAGACGACACAGCCGACGTCGAAGCAGGCCGCCATCAGCACCGCCGCCCGCGGGTACTTCTCCGGATGCCGGAGCAGGATGTAGAGAAGCGATCCGTGCGGCACCAGGAACCAGCTCCAGTGCACCAGCGAGAGCGCCAGGTCGTGAGGCCGAACCGTGCCCTCGCGACCCAGCGCCGCCTGGAGACGGACCGTTGGCGCACTGCCGCCCGCGAGCAGGGTGTCCGCTCGTATCGGGTAGTCGACCTTGAGTCGCCGAAGGAGCGCATCGGGATCGTCGTCTGGCATGTCGTAGTGGGCGAAGTACGCCCACATCTGAAGTGCGTAAATACCCGCGTCGCGAAAGCGGGAACGCGGTAGTGCCAGCGACAGGGCGGCGGGCGTCTGCCAGGTAAGGAAGGAGACGACCGGGGTGCGCAGCCGAAGGCGGTGACGGAGAACGGGCGCGGCCAGTCCGGCGGCCACGGCGCCCCAAGCCAAGGTCCGTAGGGCGCGCGAGCGACGCAAGACGCGCTGAGCATAGCTTCCTGCACGACGGAGGAAGCGAGGCGGAGAGGGCGAATCCCTCGCGTGCCCGATGCTCCGGCTCGCGACCCTCACAGTCTCCCTGGCAGTGCTGGCCGCCGGGCCCGCCGCGGCCGAGCCGGGCACCACCGGCGGCCTGCCGGCCGGCGCCCCGCCGGTGATCTCGCCGCAGGGCGGCCTGACCGGCCCGGCCCCGGAGCCGGCCACCGCCGCCTCGACGGCTGGCGGTCAGAAAGCCGACAACCCGCCGGCCGCGTCCCCACAGCCCGCGGCGGCACCACCGACCGCGCAGCCAAGCCAGTCCCCGGGGGACGAGTCGACCGCCGACCCCTCCCCCGCCACCGAGCCGGCCGCCAGCGCCGCGCCCGCGTCCGGGGGAGGCGGCAGCGGCCTGCTTCCCCACACCGGCTTCGCGCTGGCCGCGCTGATCGCGGTGGGCACCGGCTTCTTCCTGACGGGCTACGCGCTCAGGTACGCGCGCGCGCTGGACGGCTAGACCGGGTCACTCGACCCGTTCCAGGATCTCCACGTCCACCGGCGCGCGCTCCGCGAACGCCTCGGCGTCGGCGCGGGTTCCGATGTGCTCGCCCCAGTGCATCGGCACCGCCACCCGCGGCTGGATCCGGCGCGCCGCCTCGGCCGCCTCGCCGGCCGTCATCACGTAGGTGCCGCTCACCGGCAGGAGCGCCACGTCGACGCCGCTGACGCTGTCCATCTCCGGGATCACGTCGGTGTCGCCGGAGTGGTAGAGCCGCTCCCCGCGGACGTTGAGGTCGTAGCCGAGCCAGCCGGCCTCGCGCGGGTGGAAGACGCTGCCGTCCGGGCCGCGCTTGGAGGTGTTGTAGGCGGCGACCGTGGCCACTCCGACCCCGCGGATGAGCTCGTCGTCCACGAGCTCGCCCGGCCGCACCGAGAGCACGCGCCCGCTCACCCTCTCCGCGACCGCCGCCGGGCCGATCAGGACGGTCCTGTCGTGGGACAGACGCTCGATGTCCTGCGGCGAGAAGTGGTCGTAGTGACCGTGGGTGATGAGGATCAGGTCGGCGGGCGGCCCCCCGTTCACGCGGTAGGGGTCGATGTAGACCGCCGCCTTGCCGACGGTCAGTCTGAATCCCGCGTGACCGAGCCACTCGAGCGAGTCGAGGAGCATGCGCGGAGAATAGGCTGCTGCCTCTATGAGCTATGAGACGGTCATCTGGGAGCAGGACGACGGTGTCGGCAGGCTGACGCTGAACCGGCCCGACACGCTCAACGCGTGGACGGCCGAATTCGGCCGCGAGCTCAAGTCGGTGATCGAGGGCGAGGCCTCCGACGAGTCGGTTCGGGCGGTCCTGGTCACCGGCGCCGGCCGGGGGTTCTCATCGGGGGCGGACCTCAAGGCGGGCTTCGAGCCCCATCCCGAGGACGGCAAGCCGGACGTGCGCAAGGAGCTGCACGAGCTCTACCACCCGGTGATGGCGGGCGTTCGCCGGCTGGAGAAGCCGGTGGTGGCGGCCGTAAACGGCCCCGCCGTGGGCATCGGCTGCTCACTGGCGCTGGCCTGCGACCTGGTCCTGGCCGCCGAATCCGCGTTCTTCGGCCTTGCCTTCGTGAACATCGGGCTCATGCCGGATGGCGGCTCGACGCTGTTCGTGCCGGCCGCCGTCGGCAAGGCGCGGGCGTTCCAGATGGCGATGCTGGGCGAGCGGGTGCCCGCGAAGAGGGCGCTCGAATGGGGGCTCGTGAACTTCGTCCATCCGGACGACCGGCTCGCCGGGGAGGCCGAGGCGCTGGTGGACCACCTGGCCAAGGGGCCGACCCGCTCCTACGCCTCCTCGAAGAAGGCGCTCAACAAGATGCTCTACCCCGACCTCGAAGGCCAGCTCGACCTCGAGGCCGACCTCCAGCACTCGCTCGCACGGACGGACGACTTCGTCGAGGGCGTCATGGCCTTCGTCCAGAAGCGCGCGGCCGCCTTCCAGGGCTCGTAGCGGTGGCCGGCTTCGCGCGCTTCCGGCCCGAGGCGCGACCGCTGACCGCCACGGGCGGCCAGTCGCGAGGCGCCACCGCCGTGGGAGCGCTGGCAATCGCGGCCGGCGCCCTCGGCGCGGTGGCGATCGGGCGCCTCGCGATCAGGCGCGCCGCGATCCGGCGGCTCGAGATCGAGGAGCTCGAGGTAGGCCGGCTCAGGGTGCGTGAGCTCGAGGTGCTCGAAGAGCGGCGGGGCCGGCCGGCAGCCGAGGAGCCGCTCGGGCCGCCCGACTAGCGGCGCGCGCCAACCGGCACGAAGTAGAGGCGCCGCCAACCCCGCGGATATGATCCCGGCCGCCTTGCTCGCCGGCCGCAAACGCCGCCTAGCCCTGCTCGCCCTCGCCGTGGCGTGCCTGGCGCTGCTCGCGCTCGCCCCCGTGGCCTTCGGCGATGCGATCACGCCCGAGTCGGGCGGGTCGCCGAACGCCAACGACATCGACACGCTCTACAAGATCACGCTCTACATCGCGATCGTGATCTTCCTCATCGTCGAGGGGACGCTGCTCTGGTCGATCGTCCGCTACCGCCACCGGCGAGGCGGCCCCGAGCCCGCCCAGATCCGCGGAAACACGCCGCTCGAGGTGGGCTGGACACTGGGCGCGGCCCTGATCCTCGTGGTCCTCACGGTGGTCACCTTCCTCTACCTGGACGGGATCAAGAACCCGCCCGCGTCCGGCCCCAACGGGCTGCGGGCCGACGCCGCGCAGTTCGCCTCGATCGACCAGCCGAGCCCGCCCAAGGGCGCCGGCAGGCCCCTCAACATCAAGGTCAACGGCCAGCAGTACATCTGGCGCTTCCAGTATCCGGGGCAGCAGCCGCTCTTCACCTACTACGAGATGGTCGTGCCCACGGACACCACGATCACGCTCGACATCAACGCCTCCGACGTCATCCACTCGTGGTGGATCCCCAAGCTCGGCGGCAAGGCCGACGCCGTCCCCGGTCACACCAACCAGACCTGGTTCAAGATCGAGAAGCCGGGGCTATACCGCGGTCAGTGCGCGGAGCTCTGCGGGGCCAACCACGCCGACATGCGGGCCGTGGTCAAGGCGGTCCCGCCGGACGAGTTCCAGGCCTGGGAGACCCAGCAGCGCAACAACATCCTGGCGTCGCAGAAGGCCCTCTCGAGGCAGCGGGCCCTGCGTGAGAAGCAGGGAGTGATCCACTGATGGAGGCGGGAACGCTGACTCCGCCACGCCCGGAAGTGGTGGTCCGCGGGTTGAGGGAGGAGCCGGGGGGATGGCTCTCCTGGCTCACCACGACCGACCACAAGAAGATCGGGCTCCTCTACCTCTTCTCGACGTTCATCTTCTTCATCGTCGGCGGCGTCGAGGCGCTGATCATGCGCATCCAGCTCGCCCAGCCGAACGGCACGCTGCTGCCGGGCGAGACCTACAACGCGCTGGTCACGATGCACGGCACCACGATGATCTTCCTGTTCGTGGTGCCGGTGCTGGCCGGCTTCGGCAACTACATGATCCCGCTGATGATCGGGGCGCGGGACATGGCCTTCCCGCGGCTCAACGCGCTCTCGTTCTGGCTCCTGCTGTTCGGCGGGATGGTCTTCTACACGTCGATCTTCTTCGACCCGCCGCAGGCCGGCTGGACGATGTACACGCCGCTGTCGGACGACGCCTTCTCCTCGACCGGAGGGGTGGACGCCTGGATCCTGCTGATCCACCTGACGGGCCTGTCGTCGCTGCTCGGCGCGATCAACTTCGTGGCGACGATCCACAACATGCGCGCGCGCGGCATGAGCTGGGGCCGCATGCCGCTGTTCGTCTGGGCGATCCTGATCTACAGCTACCTGCTGATCGCCGCCCTGCCCTCGGTGGCCGCCGCCGTGACGATGCTGCTCACCGACCGCCACTTCGGCACCGACTTCTTCGACCCGACCGGGGGAGGCGACCCGCTCCTCTGGCAGCACCTCTTCTGGTTCTTCGGGCACCCCGAGGTCTACATCATGGTCCTGCCGTCCTTCGGGATCATCTCGGAGGTCATTCCGGTCTTCTCCCGGAAGCCGATCTTCGGCTACAAGGCGATAGCGGCGTCCACGGTGGCGATCGCGTTCCTGGGGATGCTCGTGTGGGCGCACCACATGTTCGCCACGCCCACCTCGACCGTGGTGCTGGCCTTCTTCATGCTGTCGTCGTTCACGATCGCGGTGCCCACGGGCGTGAAGATCTTCAACTGGATCGCGACGCTCTGGAAGGGCCAGATCGTCTTCAAGACGGCGATGATGTACGCGGTCGCCGTGCCCGCGCTGTTCGTGGTCGGCGGCATATCGGGAGTCCTGCTGGCGATCTTCCCGGTCGACTGGCAGCTCACCGACACCTACTTCGTCGTCGCCCACCTCCACTACGTGCTCTTCGGCGGGTCGGTCTTCGGGATCTTCGCCGGGCTCTACTACTGGTTCCCGAAGATGTCGGGCCGGCTGATGTCGGAGGGCCTCGGAAAGCTGTCCTTCTGGACCATGTTCGTCGGCTTCAACATGACGTTCCTGATCCAGCACTCGGCCGGCCTCTCGGGGATGCCGCGGCGGATCTACACCTACTCCGACCAGCTCCACGTGTCGGGCTACAACCTCGTCTCCACGATCGGCTCCTTCATCCTCGGAATCGGCGTGCTGATCACCGTGATCAACGTGCTCGTGAGCATGCGCTCCGGCCGCAAGGCGGGCAACGACCCGTGGCAGGGCAACACCCTCGAGTGGTTCACGCAGTCGCCGCCGCCCGAGAACAACTTCGACGTGGTGCCGCGGGTCCGCTCCGTCGAGCCGATGAAGGACATCCGCCGCGAGGTGGAGCGCGCCAACCAGCCCGCCGGCTCGGTGGCGCAGCCTGTGGCGAGCGGCACCTAGCGCCCTGAGTCGGAAGTTCGGTTGCAGCTTCCCGAGCGGCTGGGCGTGGCTGCCGGCGCGCGCGGGATAAGTCGATGCACAAGCATCGACGCTCCCGCGCGTGCCGTCAGGCGCGTCCAGACGCCGGGAGGGTGCCCGGCGAACTGACGACTCAGGGCGCCTAGCGGCGCAGCTTCAGCTTCAGCTTCTTCGTCTTCTTGTTGCCGGCGGCGTCCCTGGCGGTGACCGTTATCCGGGCGCGCGCCCTGCGCCTCACGCTGCGGCGCTTCAGCGCCTTGCGCAGCCGCCCCAGCGACTTGCGCGAGAGCCTCAGCCGGACGCTCTTCCTCTGGTTCGCCTTCAGCGAGATCGTCCGCCGCTTGAGCTTGAAGGTCTTGCCCGCCTTCGCCGAGCCGGACAGGGTGACCTTGCAGGCCTCGAGCGGGCAGCGGATCGTCAGCTTGAGCCTGCCGGCGCGCTGAGTCTTCCTCGCGGCCACGCGCAGGTCCACGGACGTGTCCGAGGCACCGCCTCCGCCTCCACCCGCCGCGGAGTGCGTGACCCTGAAGCTGCGGCTCGCGGCCGGGCCGACGTTGTCGAACGGGTCGATCCCACGCACCTGGAAGGTGTGCGTCCCGTCGGCGAGGGTCGCCGTGGTGCGCGGAGAGGAGCAAGCCGCGAAGGCCCCGGAGTCGACCTTGCACTGGAAGCGGTTGACGAACTCGTTGGCGCTGAAGCTGAAGGTCGGGGTCCGATCGAGGGTGGTCGATCCGGCGGCCGGCCCCATGAGGATCGTGGTGGTCGGGGGCGTGACGTCGCCGTCGAGGCTGGCGTCGAGACTGCCGTCGCCGGGGAGATAGCGCGCGATTCCGATGCGCCCCTCCTCGTTGCTCGGCTCGACCCGCCCGGCCGCGATGATCGCGCCCGTGCCCGAGTTGAGGTCGATGCCCCTGATCTGATCGTGGAACGGTCCGAAGGAGGTCAGGACCTTGCCATCGCCGCCGAAGCTCGTGTCGAGGACGCCGGTCGACAGGCTGACGCGAGCAACCGCAAAGTCTCCGTTGAGGTCGCCGTCGCCATCCGGGTCGGCCTCTCCGGCCACCACGATCTTGCTGTTGAGGCCGTCGATCGCGATGGCGTACGCCTGGTCCAGGCTCGAATCGGGCCCGACCGGCACGATCACCTTGCCGTTGCCGCCGCCGGGGTTGCCGGCGTCCCCGTCGAAGCTCGTGTCGAGCGTGCCGTCAGCGCCGTTGAGCCGGGCGAGCCCGAAGTCGAAGAAGGTGTTCGTGGGGTTGCCGGTGAACGCATCGCCGGCCACGACGATCTTGTTGTCCCCCTGGATCACCACGGCCCGAGCGTGGTCCGGGAAGGTCGACGCCGACACCGGCACCTTGACCACCCCGTTCCCCGAGCCGCCGTCGCCGTCGAAGCTCGTGTCGAGGGCCCCGGTCGAGTCGCTGTAGCGCGCAAGGGTGAAGTCGATGTTCGACCCGTCGGTGGACTCGCCGGCCGCCACCACCTGACCCGACTTGATCGCCAGCGCACTGATCTGGTCCACGAATCCCACGGCGGACACCACCGTGGTGACCCTGCCGTCGCCGTCGAAGCCCGGGTCGAGCACGCCCGCCGCGGTGTAGCGGGCCAGCGCGAAGTGGTGATTGCCGACGCTGTCGACGTCGGACCAGCCGCCGACGATGATCCCGCCCCCGGAGGCGAGCCCGACGGCAAGTCCAAGGTCGACGAAGTTGTCGAAGTCGGTGGTGACAATCCCGTCGCCGCCGCCGAAGCTCGTGTCGAGCTTGCCGTTGGGGAGGTAGCGGGCGAGCGCGAAGTCCGTGTCGTTCGTCGGTGACTCCGTGGTCCCGGCCACGACGATCTTGTCGTCGGCCTGGATCACCATCGCGCTGGCCCGAGAGTTGCTTCCGGGGATGTTGCGCGTCTCGACGATTCCGTTGCCAGTGCCGGAGTCGCCGTCGAACGTCGGGTCGAGCGTGCCGCCGCTGTCGAAGCGCGCGACGAAGAAGTGGCTCTCGTTGTCCGAAGCGTGGGCGGCCCCGGCAACCACGATCTTGCCGTCGTCGTCCCGCGCAACTCCGCCGACGTCGTCATCCGCGGCGATGAGCGGCGCGATTGTCCCGTCCGCCGCGAACGCAGGGCAGGCCGCGAACGAGACGATTGCGGCGGCCGCGCTCATGGACGCCAGCGTCCACCGTATGCGGGACAGGGGGGCCAGGTAGTGGCGATCGTAACTCAGGTGTGCGCCGGGCGTTTAATGCTCGACGGGTAGCCTTCCCCGCCCGTGCCGACCGCCGCGTACCGGAAGCTCGCCCTCGCCACCGTGGTCGCCACCTTCGTTCTGGTGGTGGTCGGCGGCTTCGTCCGGGTCTCGGACTCCGGGCTCGGCTGCGGGCCCAAGGGGTCCGGCTTCCATGGCTGGCCCTTCTGCAACGGCGACGTGGTCCCCGGGATCGACCTGAACTCGGTGATCGAGTACACCCACCGGGCCGTCGCGGGGATCGTGACGATCCTGATCCTCAGCCTCGCCGTGCTCGCCTGGCGGAACTACCGCTCGCAGCGCCGGCTCCTGTGGGCTACGACCGGGGCCTTCCTGCTCGTGGTCTCACAGGCCGTGCTCGGCGGCGCCACCGTCGAGGAGGGGCTCGCTCCGGGATACGTGGCGGCCCACCTGGGCCTGGCGATGCTGCTCTTGGGGACGCTCATCTACGCCTGGCAGCAGACCCGCCCGGCGGCCGAGACCGTCTCGGCCTCCTCCGGCGTCCGGGCCCTGTCGATCGCGGCCTCGGTCCTCGTCTTCGCCACGATCGTCGCCGGCGGCTACATGGCCGGAACGCAGAAGTACGGCCGGGCCGATTACCGGCTCGGTGACGGCGCCCATCACGCGTGCGGAAAGGAGTTCCCCACCTGCAATGGGGGCTTCATGCCGTTCGGCGAGTCGCGGCTCGTGGACATCCACCTCACCCACCGCGCGTTCATGTACCTGACGACCTTGGTCCTGCTGGTGCTCGTCGCGGTGCTGCTCCGGCGCCGCCCGAGCGATGGCGCCGTCCGCTCGGCCCAGGTGCTGCTCGCCCTTCTGGTGGTCCAGCTCGTGCTCGGCGCGCTCAACGTCTGGCTCGACGAGTACGAGGGGCTGATCGTCGCCCACCTGGCCGCGGGCACGCTGCTCTGGGCGGTGTCGATCGGATTGACGCTCCAGCTCTTCCGCGTGCCCGCCCCCGCTCCGTTCAGGCATCGCGCGGAGGCGGTCCCGGCGTGATCGGCGCGCTGGCGCTTCGGGCTGCGTCGTGGCGGTCGCTGGCCGCCGACTACGTCGAGATGACGAAGCCGAAGGTGCAGTCGCTGCTGCTCTTCACCACGGTCACGACCATGTACGTCGCGGGCGACCCGTCCCCCGGCCTCGTGGCCCTCACCTGCCTGGGCGGCGCCCTCTCAGCCGGCGGCGCGGGCGCCATCAACCATGCGCTCGACCGCGACATCGACACGGTCATGAAGCGCACCGCGGACCGGCCGGTGGCGTCCGGCCGGGTGAGCCCCACCGCCGCGATCGTCTTCGGGGCCGTGCTCGGCTGCGCCTCGTTCGCGCTGCTCGCGCTCACCGTGGACCCGCTCGCCGCCGTGCTGGCGATGTCCGGACTGCTCGGCTACGTGCTCGTCTACACCCTCTGGCTCAAGCGCTCCACACCGCAGAACATCGTGATCGGCGGAGCGGCCGGGGCGGTGCCGCCGCTCGTGGCCTGGGCAGCGGTCACCGGCGGCCTCACTGGCACCCCGCTCTACCTGTTCGCCATCGTCTTCTTCTGGACGCCGCCGCACTTCTGGTCGCTCTCGCTCTTGATGAAGGACGAGTACGCGCGCGCGGGCGTGCCGATGCTGCCCGTGGTGCGCGGCGAGCGCGAGACGCGCCGCCAGATCCTGCTCTACACGGTGCTGCTCTACGCGGTGAGCCAGCTGCCGTTCTGCGCGGGAGCCTTCGACGCCACCTACCTGGTCGTGTCGATGCTCCTGGGAGGGGTCTTCATCGCCGGTGCGGTCCTGCTCTACCGGCGCGCCGACCGGCGCACGGCGATCCGGCTCTACCTCTTCTCGCTGGCCTACCTGGCGCTGCTGTTCGGCGCGATGGTCGCCGACGTCCGCCTCTAGATCGGCGTCACCGAATAGACCGTCAGGTCCTTCGGCACGCCCTTCACCGAGAAGCGGCGCTTCCTCTTGGCGTCGACCGCCTGGTCGTCGAGCTGCGACAGGGCGCGATCGGACACGAGCAGCTCGTCGCCCCGGGCCTCCTCGGCCACGCGCGCCGCGATGTTCACGTCCACGCCCAGGTAGTCGCCGCCGAGCTTGCGCGGCTGGCCCACGTGCATCCCGGCGCGGATCCGCGGCTGGTAGCCGTCGGCGCTCACCTTCGCGAGGCGCTCCCTCGCCTCGACGATCGCCTCGAGCGCCTCGCTGGGCTCGGGGAAGACGGCCATCATGCCGTCGCCGAGGCGCTTGACCACGTCGCCGCCGTGGGCGGTCACCGGCTGCTCGATCGCCTCCCCCACCTCGCGCAGCAGCTCTAGCGCGGCCTCGTCGCCCGCCTCGAGGGCGAAGTCCGAGAACTCCACGAGGTCGGTGAACACGATCGCCATCTCCTCGTCGCCATGGCCGCGGCCCTGGGCCTCGGATACGGCCTGCCAAACCTGAAGCGCCGACAGCCCCGCCTCGCGCAGCACGCCCGGGCGCTCCGCCGTGACCTCGGCCAGCCGCTTGCCGACCTGCTCCGACTGCTTGCGACCCGCCGTGGAGAGGGGGTCGCCGAACTTGCTGTCCCCCGGAAGCAGCTCCCTCACGAGCTTGGCCGCCGTCAGCAGCGCAGGGCTCTGATTGATCTTCCGGGCCGCCTCCCGAGCGCGCCGGCCCTTCTTCTCCTGCTCGGCCATGCCGGGCGGAACCGTACCGGTGCACATGAAAGAAAGGGCCCCGTCCCCTTTCTTTCATGTGGTCAGGTCTGCGAGCGCTGCCTGGTCAGCTCCCGGTCGAGCGGGAACGTGCCCGCCTCGAGCCCCTGGTCGGCGCGGATCACGTGCATCACCGCGTTGATCAGGGCGAGGTGGGTGAAGGCCTGCGGGAAGTTGCCGAGATGGCGGCCCGTGCCGGGGTCGATCTCCTCCGCGTAGAGCCCCAGCGGGCTGGCGTAGGACAGCATCTTCTCGCAGAGGTCGCGGGCCCTCTTCAGCTCGCCGACCTCCACCAGCGCGGCCACGAGCCAGAAGGAGCAGATGGCGAAAGTGCCCTCCTCGCCGGCCAGGCCGTCATCGGTCTCGTCGACCTTGTAGCGCAGTACGAGCCCCTGGTCGGTCAGCTCGTCCGCGATGGCGAGCACGGTCTTGCGGATGCGCTCGTCCTCGGGCGGCAGGAAGCGGACCAGCGGCATCAGGAGCACCGAGGCGTCGAGCGCATCGGTGTCGTAGTGCTGGGTGAAGACACCGCGGTCGTCGAGCGCGTTCTCGCAGATGTCGGCCTTGATCTCGTCGGCCGCCGACTGCCAGCGGGCCGCGTACTCGAGCTCCTCTCGGATCTCGGCCAGCCGCGCGCCGCGGTCCGCTGCCACCCAGCACATCAGCTTGGAGGAGGTGAAGTGC
>DASXBA010000092.1:0-6266 GCA_036406475.1 Thermoleophilaceae bacterium
CCTGCAGCTCGATGTACTCGTGGCCGCGGCGGCGGGCGATGCGCAGGCAGCGCTGGAGGCTGAGGTCCGACGCGTGCCGCCCGCCAGCCCAGAGCTCGGCGATCCCGATGTTGAGGAGCGCGACCGCCTCCTTGTCATCGCTCGCGAGGTCGTGCTCCCAAGGCCGGCCCCCGTGCGTCTGGAGCACGGCGCGCGACTCCTCGGTCGCTCGCTGCAGCTGACCCGTGAGCCGCGCATAGAGCAGGCGCGTCACGGCGAGCGAGACCTCGAAGCGTCTCTGGTCCGAGCTGGAGAGCTCGCTCCGCGTCTCCTCCGCCATCGTCAGGTACGGCTCGGCGGCCGGCGCATCACCGGCCATCAGGCGCGCGGCCGCGACCGTGACCGCTAGCTGCGGGTCTGCGACGAGGCGCTCGCGCGGGATCCGGTCGAGCAGCTCGTGGACGACCTCGCCAGCGCCCTGAAGGTAGAGCGTCATCCAGTGGTCGTTCAGCAGCCCCGCCGCTCGCTGCCAGTCGTTGGCGAGGACGGCGTGCTCGATCGCCGGCAGCCAGTGACCCTCAGCGGCGTACCACTGCGACGCCTGCCGATGCAGGTCCGGGATCTCCTCGGGCGCCTGGCGGCGCAGCTCGCCGCGCAGCAGCTCGGTCACGAGCTGGTGGTAGCGGTACGGCTGGCCGGCGCCGGGCACGCGGGTCACGAACGCGTTCGCCCGCTCGAGCTCGTAGAGCAGGCGAGCACCGTCGGTTCCCCCGGTGAGGGCGTCGGCGAGGTCCGGCCCAAGACGGTCGACGATGCTCGTCCGCATCAGGAAGTCCCTGAGACGCTGCGACTGGCGGGCGAACACCTCGGCGACCAGGTAGTCGGCGAGCGCCCGGTCGTCGCCCGCGAACGTCTCCACGAACCTTGCCATGTCCTGCTCGCCGCGCGCCGACAGCGCCGCGATGCGCAGGCCCGCGGCCCAGCCCTCGGTCCGCCGCCACAGGCGGTCGGCGAGCTCGGGCGTGAGCGGCTGCCCGAGAGCCGCGAACAGCTCGCCCGCCTCGGCGGGCGAGAACGCGAGCTCGTCCATCCGGATCTCCGTGAGTCCTCCGTCGAGGCGCAGCCGGTGCAGCGAGAGGTCGGGATCGCGGCGCGTGGCGGCTACGATGCGCAGCCGGCGCCCCGCGTGGGTGATGACGTGGGCGAGCTCGGCCAGCGCGTCGCCGGACGTGAGCTCGTGCAGGTCGTCGACCACCAGCACGAGCGGGGAGGAGACCTCCGACAGCGCGACGACCACACGGGCGGCGAAGTCCTGCGAGGTCGTACCGCCCCGTGGCGCGGCCAGCTCCGCGAGCTCACCGTCACCCGCAGCGCCGGTCGAGCGCAGCGCCGCCAGCGCATCCCCCCAGAAGCGGGTGCGGCTGGCATGACGCGCGTCGAGCGCGAGCCAGGCGGTCGGTAGATCCGGCCCGCCAGAATGCAGCCACGAGGACAGCAGCACGGTCTTGCCGCAGCCGGCGCCTGCGGTGACGAGCGTCAGCGGCCCCTGTATACCGGCCGCGAGTCGCTCGTGGAGCCGATGGCGTGCCAGCACCCAGCCCGGCGCCTCCGGCACCGTCATCCGCGCTGACTGCGCGCGACCTCGATCAGTTTCCAGGCCCTGCTCGATCAGTGCTGGAGCGTACCCGGTGCCGGGGCTCAGTCCGCGACGCGGCCGATCGACGCGCGGCCGCCTGCAATCCGGTTGACCACGACCCGACTCCCGACGGGACCGTGCCCCGGCTGCAGCACGGTCAGCTCGGCGTCCCCGCCGACGCCGTCGGCCGATCCCTCGAATCAGAACCAGCGGTCGCCGTCGAACTGGACGCCCACGAAGCGCTCGCCGTTGTCTGTCGCGCACTCCGAGCGGACGCGGGTATCCACGCGACCGGGCACTGCGTTTCCCCCCTGGGCACCCACCCGAAATGGCTGCTGCTGTCCCTGCTGCGAACGAGCGCCTCGTGGGCCCAGGACTAGACGACCGCGCTGGACGATTTTCGATTCTGTCGGAGCGGCGGCACGCGAGACGCTCGCAATCGCGACGGAGCGGCAGTCCGACAGATGCTCGCCACGCCAGCAATGCGGGTGTGTGAGACGACGCATCCGGCGCCGACGACAGTGTCGAGTTGGACGAGTCTCGACGGTCTTGGCGGCGGTCCCGGGGTGCGATCTGACGCTCGCTTTCCAGACGGAGCGGTAGCCGAGGCCCGCGCAGCCTGCTCGGGGGATATCGGCTCGTGCACGATCGGCTGCGACCGCCACCTGCGGCTGTGGTCACGGGCCGTCGGGGAGGAGGGCCGGCTGGCCGAACGCGTGGCCGCGCTGCGCGCTGCGCGGGCGGCGGAGGCGTGCTGCGAGCATATGTCGGCATGACGAGCTTCATCTGTGTGACCTGCGGTGCTCAGTTCGCGGCGTCGGAGGCGCCCCCGCCCCGGTGTCCGGTCTGCGAGGACCCGCGCCAATACGTGCCCGAGAGCGGCCAGCGATGGACCACCATGGCCGAGCTGCGCGAGCGGCACGTCAACCGGGTGGCGCCGGAGCTCGAGCTGACCGGCGTCGGCACGGAACCGTCGTTCGCGATCGGCCAGCGTGCGCTGCTCGTGCCGTTCGGTGAGCGGCTGCTGATGTGGGACTGCGTGACGCTGCTCGACGACGCTGCGGCCGAGCAGGTCGAGCGGCGCGGCGGGCTCGAGGCGATCGCCATCTCGCACCCGCACTACTACTCGGGCATGGTGGAGTGGGCGCACCGGTTCGACTGCCCGGTGCTCCTGCACGAGGCGGACCGCGACTGGATCATGCGGCCCGATCCGGCAATCGAGCTCTGGGCAGGCGAGCGGCGGGAGCTAGGCCACGGGCTCACCCTGGTCCGCTGTGGCGGGCACTTCCCCGGCGGCACGGTGCTGCACTGGGCGGACGGCGCCGGCGCGCTCCTGTCCGGCGACATCGTGCAGGTGATCCCGGATCGCCACCACGTGGGCTTCATGTACAGCTACCCGAACCTGATCCCGCTCCCGCCGGGCGTGGTGGAGTCGGTTGCCGGCGCGCTCGAGCCCTACCAGTTCGAGGTGATCTACGGAGCCTGGTGGGGGCGCATCGTGCCGCGTGACGGGAAGGCGACGGTCGAGCGCTCCGCCGGGCGCTACCGGCGCGCGCTGGAGTCCGCCGGCGGGATCTAGCCGCCGTTCCGGGCGGCCCGCCGTGCGCGACGCCGCTCTTCCAAGCGAAGGAGCAGCGACGAGATAGCGGATCCAGTACCCGCATACAGTTGTGCCTCGTCCCAGGGAGCAGTCTGCTCGACGTTGGGTGAGACGGCTGTCTTTCCACGATCGCAGCACTGCGGCCGGTTGCTTGCTGTCGGCGGCTCAGTGGGCGGAGCCGAGTAGGCGGCCGCGGTCGTCTAGGTCGGTGGCCAGCGACCCGTTGCCTGCAACGCCGCGGGGTCTGATCTCGGTGAAGCGGCCCCGGTCGAACAGGAAGCTGTGGTGCACCAGCTGTGCGTCGACGGTGTCGATGGCGAGCTGGCCGCGGTTGTTGATGCCGCGGACACGTGTCTGGACGGCGCCGGGGGCGTCGATGGTCGTGACCTCGCCGGAGCGGTCGCGCCGGAAGCCGCGGAGCCTGCCGTCTCCGTCGAGGTAGATGCCGGCCGTCTGGCCGCGGTCGTTGATGTCGAACACAGTGGTGACCGGGGCGTCGGGGATGTCGATCGTGGTGATCTCGCCGTCGCGGCCGCGCAGGAAGCCGTGCGGCGAGCCGGCGGCGTCGAGGTAGCCGCCCGCGATCTCGCCGTGGTTGTTGATGCCGAGCGGCTGGGTCGCCCTGGCGTTGGGGACGTCGATTCGGGTGAGGCGGCCGCGCCGGTCGAGCAGGAAGCCGCGGCCGTCGGTCGTCGTGTTGGGGTTGTCGCCCGTGTCGCTGTAGTAGCCGACGATCTGCCCGTCGTCGTTGATGCGGGTGGCGGCGCTGCCCCTGGCGCCGGGGACGTCGATGCGCTGGAACCGGCCGCGGCGGTCGCGCAGGAAGGCGTGGTAGCTGCGGGTGGCGCCCCGATCGGAGGACCCGACGATCTCGCCCCGGTTGTTGATGCCCGCGGGGAAGGTGTCGCTGACGACGCCGGGAGCGTCGAGCTCGATCAGGCCGCCGCGCCCGTCGGCGAGGTAGCCGTAGCTGACGCGTCCCGACGCTCCCACCAGGCGGCCGCGATCGTCGATGTCGTACACCTCGGTGTTGCCGGGCGCTTCGGGGGTATCGACGGTGGTGTAGACGCCGTCGACGAGCACGAAGCCGTGGTACCTGTCGTTGGCGTCCGAGTAGGTGCCCGCGATCCGGCCCTCGCTGTCGATGCCCTCGGGCACGGTGCCGTAGAAGCCGGCGTCGGGGTGGGCGATGGTCGTGAAGCGCCCGTCCGGGTCGCGCACGAAGGCGCTGATCGCCGTCTGCTTGGCATCGACGAAGGCGCCCACGACCCGGCCCTGAGCGTCGAGGTCTGTGACCACGGTCGCGCCCGCCCCCGGCGGGTCGATCGTGCTGACCGAGCCGTCGCGGTCCTGGAGATAGCCGTGCAGGGTGCCTGCGCGATCGACGTACGCGCCAGCGATCTGGCCCAGTTTGTTGATCGCCTCCGGTCGCGTCTGGCTCGCGCCCGGCAGGTCGATCCTCCGGAAGCGGCCGCGCCCGTCGAGCAGGAAGCCGTGCTCGGCCGACCGGACGGCGGGCGTGCCGTGCTCGTCGGTGTACGAGCCGACGACGCGGCCCTTGTCGTCGATCGCGGCGGCGAAGGTGCCCTTCGCGCCGGGGAAATCGATCCGGCGGAAGCGCTGCCCGTCGCGGACGAACCCGCGGAATCGCTTTCGGCCGTCGAGGTAGTAGCCGACGATCTGCCCGCCGCGGTTGCTACCGGATGCGACGGTGACGGACGCGCCGGGCACGTCGATCTTGTCGAAACCGCGGCCGTCGCTCACGAAGCCGTCGCCGCGCGAGCGCTGGTGGCTGCGCTCGAACCAAGCCCCGCTGGAGCCTCCCACCGACGCCCGGGCCGGGGCGGCTTGGCGTAGCGGCCGACCGGGATCGCGAGCGCCCAACTCTGGGCCGACCCCAAGGATGGTGCCCGCGCCGCCGCCGAGGGTGCCTCCGGTCGCGGGCGCCTCGACAGCCGCCAGCCCGGCGGCGGAACCAGCGGGAGCCGAGACGGCGACGGAGAGCGCACCGAGGGCCAGGGTCGCGGCCAACGCACCGGCGATCGCACCCCTCCCACGGCGACGGGCGCCTCGGCGGGTCCGCGCAGCACCAGATGCCTCTGTTCTCTTTTGCATGTGACCCATATCAACCCCCTTGTTCGTAATGGGTGGCCGATCGGTTCACCACCCAGATGGAGTCCCGCCCTTGAGGACTTCACACAACCGGCCGCGAGTCCCGTCGCGGCCGGCGACCCCCGAAGGGACGGCAGCCCGCTCCCATTGGAGGTCACCGGTGATGCTCCTCGACCCAGGCAGCAGCGACCCCGGTGCCGAGGTCGCTGCTGCCCCCGGACGAGACGGAGGCGTACGTGGGCAACAGATCGGCTCCCGCGCCGCTCCCGCCTTCGTCCACGAGCAGCACTTCGAGGGTGGGGGGTTGTTCGTCGTCGATCCCGGTGTCGGCGTCACGACCACGATGGGTGCTCTCACTTGCGGGGAAGAGCGGTGCGCCAGGTTGGGATTGGCGGCGGTCAGGCCGTCTGCGCGGGCTGGCGCCTACGGGCCGAGCATCCGGCGAGGGTCGCCGGGGCCCGTGGCGGGCGCTGGCGCCTGCCGTAACGAGGGCGCCACTGCGCTCAGGTACCCGCCGCTGATCCGGCCGTGGTCGTTTATCCCGAGCACTACGGTGCTGGACGCCCCCGGGAAGTCGATCGGGGTCCAGCGGCCGCCGATGCCCTTGGGGAGCAGGAACCCGCGGCCGGTCGTTGCGGTTGGGTCGGCGTAGGCGGTGCCCACGATCTGGCCGCGGTTGTTGATCGCGAACGGTGCTGTGAGCTGGGCGCCGGGAGCGTCGAAGCTCCGATAGCGACCATGGTGCAGCAGGAAGCCGCGAATCCGTGCCCCAGCGGGATCGACGTGACTGCCGATCACGAGGCCACGGTCGTTGATGGCCGTTGCCGAGGTGGCGCCAGCGCCCGGGACGTCGAGTCTGGTGAAACGGCCTCGCTTCCACAGAAAGCCGTGGAAAGCCCCGTCGGCGCCCAGGTACTCGCCCACCGCCTCGCCGCGGTT
>DASXBA010000093.1:0-3093 GCA_036406475.1 Thermoleophilaceae bacterium
GCGCCGACCACGAGGCGTACAGCCTCTTCCTCGCCCACGACGAGCTGCGGTCGCTCCTCGCCGACATCTACAAGGAGCCCGAGAGGACGGTGGTGATCGCCGAGATCCTGCACGCGATCATCGGCCACCGCCGCCGCGGCGAGCCCTACACGCTCGAGGCCGGCGTCGTCCGGGTGGCGGACGCACTCGACATGGCGGAGGGCCGCTCGCGGATCCCGGTCGAGGGCGGCCGGTACGGGATCCACGCCCTCTCCGCCGCCGCGATCGACAAGGTGAACATCGAGTCCGGGGACGAGCGGCCCGTGAAGATCGAGATCGAGATGAACAACTCCGCGGGCATCTTCCAGGTGGACGACCTGCTGGCCACGAAGCTGCGCGGCACCCCGCTCGAGGGGCATGTCGAGGTCGTCGCCGAGGTGGCTGGTGAGACGGAGAAGCGCCTGCTCCCTTCATTCAGGCTCTAGCGCGAGGCGCGCACCGATCGCGGCGACGATCACCACGTGGCCGAGGATTGCCACCCCGAGGGCGAACAGGTTCGTTCCGGCTGAGACGTCGTAGTGCTCGTTGATGGCGATCGCCGACCAGATCGTCAACGGGACGAACATGCAGGCGGCCGTTGCGAGCCCCGGGTTGTACTCACGGCGCACCGCCGCAACGAGCAGGTGGACCACCGCGTTCACGCCGGTGAGATAGACGCCGATCAGCCCGAGTCCGGGATCGACGTAGTAGGCGAGCAGGATCGAGGCCAGGATGAGCACCCAGACGCCGAGCAGGTTGATCGCGAAGGTGGCGCCGCGTCCCAGCCCCGGTCTACCGGCGAGCAGGCGCTCGTTCACATAGAGGCGGAAGCGATCCCCGCCATGCTCCTCGAGCTGGTGGAGCATGTAGGCAGGGAGCTGCACATAGATCAGCATCGCGGCGACACCGCCCTCGCTCCAGACGATCGGAACGAGCGCGAACAGGAAGAAGGCCGCGAAGGCCGTGGCATAGGGCCACTGCCACTCGTCGACCAGCCAGGTCGCGGCGCGCTTCAGACGCCCGCGCCCTCGCCGCCGCGGCCCTCTCCGGCGGCGAAGCGGGCCGCGCCTTCGACTCCCACGCCGGTGACGGCGCCGCCGATCTCGGCCTCGCGCTCCAGGCCCTTCTCGAGCGAGAGCCCCAGGCCCTCGAGAGCCGACCAGCGGTCGGCGAGCATCGTCTCCTGCGGGAAGGAGGCGAGCCCTTCCGCCATCTCGAGCGCGCGGTCCAGGTGCTTGCCCGGCCCCACGACCTCGTTCAGCAGGCCCATCGCAAGCGCCTCCTCGGCCTCGACTATCCGTCCGCTCAGGATCATGTCCATCGCGCGGCCCATGCCGACGACCCGCGGCAGGCGCTGCGTCCCGCCGTCGATCAGCGGCACGCCCCAGCGCCGCTCGGGGAATCCGAGCTGGGCCGTCTCCGTCCCGACCCGCAGGTCGCACCAGAGCGCAAGTTCGAGGCCACCGGCGAGCGCATAGCCCGAGATCGCGGCGATCGTCGGCTTGGGAGAGATGATCCGAGTGAAGCCGAGCGGGCCATGCGGGCGCGGCCTCAGCCACTGCTCCGCAATCCCCTCGTCGTTCATCGCGGCAGCGACTGACTTCAGGTCGGCACCGGCACAGAACGCCTGGTCGCCGGCGCCCGTCAGCACCATCACGCGAGCCTCGTCATCGGCCTCGAAGTCGCGGTAGGCGTCGAGCAACTGGTCGGCGGTGTTCGGGTCGACTGCGTTTCGCCGCTCTGGGCGATCGATCGTGATCACGGCCGCCGCGCCGCGGCGCTCGTAGACGACCTCGGGCATGAGCCGATCCTATTTCGTAGCCGGCTCAGCCGGGCGTTGTTTGCGGCCAGCCCCGGAGGTAGGGGAGAGGGTCGACCGCTTTCGTCTCGGCGCCCAGCGTGGCCTTCCCGATCCGGACCTCGAAGTGGAGATGCGGGCCGTCGCAGGAGCCGCTGCAGCCCAGCCGCCCGAGGAGTTGTCCCGCGTGGACCTTGTCGCCGAGCTGCACAACTGGCGGCCTGAGCATGTGCATGTAGACGAAGCTGTGGTTGTCCTGCGGGCTGTAGATCGCGAGGAAGTTGCCGCGCCCGCCGGAATCCGGGTCGCTGTTCTTGCCGCGGTCCACCACGATCGCGTCGTGCACGGCGACCTCGGGCGTGCCGACCTTGCCGAAGATGTCCTGTCCCTCGTGGACGTGGCCATAGCGGGAGGCACCGAAGCGAGCCTCGGCGTCGCCGAAATCGTGAGCCCCGATCAGCGGGAAGACGTAGCCCGGGGCGAGCCCCGGCGGGGTCCCGGCGTCGATGCCGAAGATCGCCGCGCTGCTCGCCAGCGACTGCTGGCTCGCGCCGGAGTCGAGCCCGGGAACGGGCAGGCCGAGCACGGAGCCGAGTCCCGCGCTGATCCCCAGCACCAGGGTCACCGCGAAGCCGGCCTTGGCGGTCGGCCAGAAGAGCCCGCGGCGTCGCACGGCTGCCCGCCTGCGGTTCTCGGCCGCGCGGGCGCGCCGCCTGACCGGGCCCTTGACGGCCGGATCGATCCGGGCGCGCGCGGGCTCGGCCTCCGCCTTCGGCTTGGGTTCGGGTTCGGGTTCGGCCCTGGCCCTGGGCGCGGCCTTTCGGGACCAGAGGTAGCGCCCGTGGCGCTCCCGGTCGGCGCGCTCGCGGCGCAGCCTCTCAAGCCGTGCCAGCCGCTGCCGCTCCAGGCGGTCGTTGATCACTCGGTCCCGCTCGGCTCGCTGGCGCTCGGTCTGAGCCCGCCGTTCCTGCTCGGCCCGCTCCTCCTCGGCCCACTCGCGCTCGAGCCGCTCGGCCACCGACTCGCGGCGCCGAAGCGGGATCACGTCGGCGTCGCCGGCTCCGAAGCGTTGTTCAGGAAGCCGCCGCCGGTGGCTTCGTCGATCGGCGACGCGATCGTCCCCGGCAAGCCCCATTCCGCCGCAGACCTAGCGGCTTCCGAGGCGCTCTAGGTCTTCGGTGCGCCTCTCTTTGCGGTTTTCGAGGCGAATCTGGATCAGGGAGAGGACGGTCACCAGGATCGCGAAGAACGCGATCACGCCGAAGGCGAAGAAGGTG
>DASXBA010000094.1:0-2681 GCA_036406475.1 Thermoleophilaceae bacterium
TGCCGCGTACCGCTACCTCCGTGTGCTGCGTGAGGGGATCATGTTCGAGCGGCGCAAGCTGGACCACGCCGACGCGCTGATCGACGCGGCGGGGCGCGCGGGGATCGACCGCCCGCGCTTCGAGCTCGACCTCCGCTCACATGCGATCACAGAGGCGTTCGGGACCGATCTCGACGAGGTGCGGAGCCCGCCCGAGGAGGCACGAGAGGCCGGCGCGATCCATCGCAGCAGCAAGGGCAGGGAGAGAATCAGCTTTCCCTCCGCGGTCTTCGTCGGAGAGGACGGCGGACGCCACGGGGCCTGGGGGAACGATTCGGTCGACCTGGAGAAGATGCGCGGGGCGGCCTTGGCTGCAGGAGCGAAGCAGGTGAACGACGGCCCACTGGAGCCACTCGACGCGATCGCCCGCTTTGGCCGCTGCGCGACCCGGGAGATCGAGATCCTCACCGGCCGCCCACGCCCCGTTGTGGAGGCCGAGCTGTGGGGGCTGGCGCGAGAGTGGAAACTGAAGCCCGTCCCGGCGCTCACCGGGACGGTCTGGGAACGGACCTAGGAGCGCTCGACCTTGCCGCTCTCGGCCGTGGCCCGGCCGATTCGCTGCGCCTCGGGGTAGTGGGTCCGGAGCTTCTCCAGCGCCGCCGCCTCGTCCGCCGCCGCCACGACCACGCAGAACCCGCAGCCCATGTTGAAGACCTCATGCATCTCGTCGTCGGGCACCTCGGCCAGCTCCTGGATGAGGGAGAAGATCGGTGGGACCGAGAGCGGACCGTCGATCTCGTAGCCGACCTCGGCTTCGAGGCGGAGAAGGTTCTCGAGGCCGCCCGAGGTGATGTGGGCGAGGCCGCGGACCTCGACCTCGGAGCGGAGCAACTGGACAACCGGCTTGACGTAGATCTCGGTCGGCTCGAGCAGGACGTCGCCGAGGGGACGGCCGAGGCGCTCGTCGTCCATCGGGACTTCCTCGAGCGCCGAGCGCGCGAGCGTGTAGCCGTTGGAGTGGAGCCCTGAGGACGGCAGGCCGATCACGGGGTCCCCGGGCTCGATCGAGGCGCCGGTCACCAGGCCGTCGAGGGCGACGACGCCGAAGCACGCCCCCGCCAGATCCAGGCCGTTGATCAGCTCGCCCAGTTGAGCCAGCTCTCCGCCGACGATCTCGATGCCCGCGAGCTCGGCGCCTCGCGCGAGACCAGTGCCGATTGCGCCGGCGACCTCGGGATCGGCCCGGTCGACCGCCAGGTAGTCGACCATCGCGAGCGGCTCGGCACCGACGCAGATCACGTCGTTGACGTTCATCGCCACGCAGTCGATGCCGACTGTGTCCCAGCGCCCCAGCTGCTCGGCGACGACGAGCTTCGTACCGACGCCGTCAGTGCTCAGCGCGATACCCGTCCGGTCGTCGAGCCGGACCACGTTCGCGTAGTGCCCGCTGGCGAGGACCTGGCGGCTTTCGGCGGGGGCGGCGGCGACGAGAGCGGAGACGAGGGACGTGACGGCGGCGTCTGCGTCTCCTTGGCTGACGCCGGCCCGCGCGTACGCGTCCTCACTCACGGCGATTCCTCGCGTGAGGGGGCCGCCCCGGATCCCCCGGCGGGCACCCAGGTCGGCGCTCCGTTGCCGCTCGCCCGGCCGTTCCCTGAGACGACGCCGTTTGGCTGCCCGAAGCCGCGCAGCTCGGCCCGCTGCTTCCTCCTGCGCCGCAGCAGTCGCCCGAGTACCACGCCCGCGAGGCCCGCTCGGTAGGCGGCGTACGGCCAGAGCGCGCTGTCGCGCTCGACCAGCCGGATGAGCGCCTGCGAGGCCAGGGTGGACGCGAATGAAGCGGCGGTTCCGGCGGCGAACGCCGTGCGCTGATCCGGGGGCAGAGAACGTCTCCTGAACCTCGCGCCCTTCAGCACCGCGGCGCCGACGATCACGGGCAGGGCGACGGTCCGCGAGAGCATGTTGGCGTGCTGCCGGGTGAACCCGCGCCAACGCGCGACGCTCAGCGTGGCGCCGTTGCGCGAGACACCTGGGGCGAGGGCGGCCGCCTGCGCGAAGCCGAGGGCGAGGCCGTCCGCGGCGGTGGCCTGGCCGCGGTCGCGCTCCTGCGGCGTTCGGTCCGCGGCGGCCATCGCGCCCGCCCCGGCGAGCAATCCGGCCGCCGTAGGGAGCGGCCCGCCGAGGTGCCGCTCGATCGCCCGTTCGAGGAGGACGCCGAACAGCGCCGGAGGCAGGAAGGAGAGGCCGAGAACCGCTGCCTTGCGGCGATCGAAGGAGCGGAGCTCCTCGAGGATCACGCGCCGCTGGCCGACGAGCAGCGCCGCCGCAGCGCCGGCATGCAGCGCGACGCCGAAGGTCTTCTCCAGCTCGGCGTCGCCATCGTCGCGGGTCCAGCCGAGAAACCAGGGGATGAGGGTCAGATGGCCGGAGCTCGACACTGGCAGAAGCTCGGTCGGCCCCTGGACCGCGCCAAGGACGATCGCCCTGGACGTCTTCACCGCGAGGCGGGCTGCTCCCCGGCCGTCGCGGGCTCGGCGCGGCCACGTTGCCGTCGCCGCCAGAGCGCGTAGACGATCAGGGCCACGATCGCCGCGAGCACCGCGTAGTCGAGGTAGTGCAGCCGGTCCTTCCAGTCATCCCACTTGCTCCCGACCTCCCGGCCGAGCAGGGCGAGCGCAAAGACCCAGGGGATGCAGCCGAGC
>DASXBA010000095.1:0-37560 GCA_036406475.1 Thermoleophilaceae bacterium
GAAGGCGCTGGCCGCCGGCCATCTCGCCTTCTGGCTCGAGGGCAAGAAGCTGCGCGGCGGCTGGACGCTCCAGCACACCGACGGCCGCCGCTGGCTGCTGATCAAGCGCCGCGACGAGGAGGCCGACGCGCGCCGCAACCCGGTGAGCACGCAGCCCGAGTCTGTGCTGAGCGGGCGCAGGATCGAGGACCTGTGAGCGCGATCGAGCCGATGAAGGCAGTGCTCACGGACGAGCGCTTCTCCGACCCGGACTGGATCTTCGAGACCAAGCTCGACGGCATCCGCTGCCTCGCGGAGAGGTCCGGTCACGAGGCCACCCTCACCTCCCGGACCGGACGCGACATGAGCGGCGACTACCCGGCCGTGGCGGAGGCGCTGGCGAAGGACCCCGCCGCGGACTTTCTCGTCGACGGCGAGATCGTGGCCTTCGCCGGCGGGATCACCAGCTTCTCGCGGCTCCAGCAGCGCGGCCGGGCGAAGGTCCGCGTCTACCTCTACCTGTTCGACATCCTGCGCCTGGGCGGCGAGGACACCACCGGCCTGCCTCTGCGCGAGCGCAAGTCGCTGCTCCGCCGGAGCCTCCGCTTCGAGGGCCCGATCCGCTACGTGGCCCACCGCAACCGGGACGGCGAGGCCATCTACCGCGAGGCGTGCAAGAAGGGCCTCGAGGGTGTGATCGCCAAGCGCGCCGACTCGAGCTACGTGCACGGCCGCTCGCGCGACTGGCTCAAGTTCAAGTGCGGGCACGAGCAGGAGCTCGTGATCGGCGGCTTCACCGCGCCGAAGGGGTCGCGGACCGAGTTCGGCGCGCTGCTCGTGGGCTACTACGAGGACGGGGGGCTGCGCTACGCCGGCAAGGTGGGCACGGGCTTCGACCGCGAGACGCTGCGCGACCTCGGCGAGCGGATGCGCTCGCTCGAGATCGAGTCGCCCCCGTTCGTCGACGTCCAGCCGGTCCCCAAGGGCACACGCTGGGTCGAGCCCGAGCTGGTGGGCCAGATCGGCTTCACCGAATGGACCCGCGACGGCCGCCTGCGGCATCCGCGCTACATCGGCCTGCGAGACGACAAGCCGGCCCGTGAAGTGGTGAGGGAGCGGCCGTCTAGGAGCTGACTAGCTCGCCGGCCTTCTCGCGGTCGGCCATGAGCAGGATCGCGCCGTAGGGCTCGTCGCCGCTGTCTCGGAGCGGCAGCACCCTCACCCAACAGCGGAAGCCGCGACCGCGCCGGTTGACCGCGTCGAGCGTCAGCTCCAGGGGCTCGGCGGTTCCGCCCAGAGCCGTACTGATCGGCTCGCGGAGCTCCCCGAGCGGCAGGTTGATGTCGAGCGAGAGCAGAGGCTTGCCCTCGACCTCGTCGGGACGCAGTCCCCAGAGGTCCATCGACGACGCGTTCCACACCTGGACCGTTTGCTCCCGGTCGATCACGACCACGCCCACGCCCAGGCTGCCGAGGATTCCCTCGAGGAACATGTTCACGCGGTCGAGCTCGATGCTCCTGGCCTGCGTCTCCGTGTTGACCGACTCCAGCTCGTCGTTCGTCGAGCTGAGCTCCTCGTTCATCGTCTCGAGCTCCTCGTTGCTCGACTGGAGCTCCTCGTTGGTCGTCTCGAGCTCCTCGTTGGTGGAGTGAAGCTCCTCGTTGGTCGTCTCGAGCTCCTCCACCGTCGACTGGAGCTCTTCGTAGGCCGTCTCGAGCTGACGCTTGGCCCGGTCGTGCTCCTCGTCCAGCCGGGCGTGCTCCGTGACGTCCTCGAAGATGACCATGGCGCCGAACTGCCCGGCCTCCCCGGCCATCGGGGTGACCGTCACCTCGAGAGTCATCTGCTCTCCGTCGCGAGGCGTCCACTGCATGCGCCCGAGCTGCAGTCGCTTGCGCTCTTCCGTCGCACGCCCGATCGGCGTTCGGAGATCGGCGGGCCGGTAGGAGAGCTCGAGATCCTGGAGCGGCCGGCCGAGATGGGCCGGCCCCAGGTCGAACAGGACCCGGGCCCGCTGGTTGATCGCCGCGACGAATCCCGCCGGGTCGACCACGATCACGGCCTCCGGAGCGATCTCGAGCGCGGCCGCCCGGAGCTGGCTGTAGCGCTGCTCGCTCTGCTCCGCCTCGATCGCGGGAGCGTCTGTCACGAACGAGAGCCGCTCGCGGAGTCCGGCCCGGGGTACCTTGGTGAAGACCCGCCACTTGAGGTGATGAGGCGTGAAGAGATCGGTGTGCGTGACGAGCATCTCCGACCTTCCGAGGAAGAGGAAGCCCGTCTCGTTGAGCGCGAAGTTGAAGTGGCCGAGGATGCGGCCCTGCGCCTCGGGCGTGAAGTACATGAGGGCGTTCCGCGAGATCAACAGGTCGATCCGCGAGATCGGCGCGTCCTGCACGAGGTCGTTGCGGCCGAAGATCACCGAGCGCCTCAGCTCGGGCCGGAAGACGTAACCGAGCGGCGTGGGCTGGAAGTACTTCTCTGGGAGGCCCTCCGGGACGGACTTGAGGGCGTCGCGGGCATAGGTGGCTGCTCGCGCGATGGTGAGGGCCTCCTCGTCCACGTCCGTCGCGTAGACCTTCACGCGGCGCCTGAACTCCTCCTCGCCGAGCGACTCGGAGAGGATCATCGCGGCCGTGTACGCCTCCTCGCCCGACGCGCACCCCGCCGACCAGACGCGGATCGGTTGGGGGTCGGGGATGCGCTCGAGGAGGGTCGGCACGACCTCCTCCGCGACGTAGTCCCACGCCGGTTTGTCACGGAAGAAGTCCGTGACGTTGATCAGGATCGTGTTGAAGAGGTCGGTGAACTCGTCCGGCGTGACCTCGAGGTGGTCCTGGTAGTCCTGGTAGCTCGCGATGCCGACGTCGGCCATCCGCTTCTGTATGCGCCGCTCCAGGCTGCTCCGCTTGTAGCCGCCGAAGTCGAAGCCGCGGCTCTGCTTGAGGTAGTCGAGGAGGGGCTGAAGGCCGGAGTCGGCGCTCATGCCGCGGGCTCGGTCTCCGTGTCGGGCTCGAGGGCAGGCCCGAGCCTGGCCATCGCCTCGCGGACGACCCCGGCGTGGCGCTCCACAGCACGCGCCCGCGACTCGAAGCGCTGGGCGGTGCCGGAGCCCCCGGCACGGCGCGCCATTCGCCGGAAGAGGTCGGCTCGCTCCTCCAGGCCGCGCAGCGCAGACCACATCGCGGTCTCGAGCGCCTTGGACTGCTCGGCCATCAGGCTCTCCGGAGAGAACGCGTGGCCGGTTCGGCAGGCGAAGCGCACGAGGGAGCCCTCCTCGCGCTGCCAGAGGGACCCGCCGCAGTCGGGGCAGGTGAGCCCGGACGGGTCGCCCTCCGCGCGCTCCTCGAGGTCCTCGGCGGCCCAGAGTGCATCGGCCTCCTCCTCGAGCGCCTTGTCGAGCGGCTCCTCTATGAGTCGGCAGAGCGCGTCCGGCATCTCCGCTATCGGCGCCACCTGGTCGACATCGGTGGCGGCGATGGCGTTGACGGGCATCGCCGGGTAGAGGGCCTCGGAGGGCTCCTGGACGACGGCCGCGCCGCCGCGTTCCTTGACGAAGCGGGCGCCGGCGGCTCCATCGTCGAGAGACCCCGACAGGACCACCGCGACCACTCTCGACCCTCGCGCCCGGGCGGCGCTGCGGAGGAGCGGGTCGATGGCGGGGCGGTGGCCGTTCTCGCGGGGGCCGAGGGTGAGCTGGATGTGCTCGTCGCGGATCAGGAGGTGATGATCCGGCGGCGCAACGTAGATGTGCCCGCGCTCGAAGCGCTCACCGTCCTCGGCGACGGTGGCTGGCAGCGGGCCGGAGCGCGCCAGGATCGAATCGAGCACGCTCGTTCCCGTGGACAGGAGGTGCAGCACCACGAAGACCGACGCGGGCAGCTCGGGGGGCAGCCCGCTCACAAGCCGCTCGAGCGCCTCGACGCCGCCCGCCGAAGCACCGACGACGATCACGTCGCGATAGAGGACCGCTTCCTCGTCCGTGTGCTCGCCTAACTCGGGCGCACCCCTCATGGGCACAGATTAGGGAACTGGCGAGCCCCGAGCCGGGGCGCCCTGGCGGCTACTCCTCGACGTGGGACTCGTGGTCCCGCTGGCTCTCGACGGCCTGCTCCTGGAGTCTGGCGGCACGCTCGTGGGTCTCGGCCTCCTGCGCGTAGCGCGCGGCGGTCTCGGCGTCCTCGGCTTCGGCCTCGTCGGCCCGTGCCTCGCCGGCCCGGCGCCGTGCCTCCGCCGCCCGCAGCTCGGCCGCCTCCCGCCGCTGGCGGATCGAATCGAGCCGCCCGGGTGACATCGCGTCAGGCCGCCGGTGTCCGCGGCGGCGTGATGTCCGTGATGCTCGCGCCTTCCTCGAGCGGCTCGAGGACGAATATCTCCACGAGGAGGTCGGGGTCTTGGTGCGACGTGCTCATGAATGCGACCACGCCCCGGCCGGTCAGCTCCTCGACCTCGCCGGACATGTCTTCGCGGAGGACCTCCTGGATCGCGCTTCTGTAAGCCCGCACCTCGTCGGCCCGCCCGCGCTCGTACAGGGTGCGCTCTGCCTCGGTGTAGCCGCCACCAAGGACGACGACCAGCATGTCCGGGCCTGCCCAGTGGGTCTTGCACCTGGTCGGGCCCTTGCCCGCGTGGCGGGCAAGCAGCTGCACGATCCGCCGCGAGATGCCGGCGAGCAGCTCGCCACCGTCGAGACGGGTGGCCGTCTGGCTCCCGTCAGCATCGGATATCGGAAAAGACATCGGCTTTTGGTCCCCCGGCCGAATTCGCATACGATATCGCTCTGGTATAGCATTTATCCAAGCCTATGGAGAAGGAAACTCGCGCGCCCGCTCGCAAGAGGATGCACCAGACCACGGTCCGGTTCGGAGGGGATCTGTGGGGCGCGCTGGATCTCGAGGCCGAGAGGCTCGGAGTCAGCATCGCTCAGTACGTGCGTGACGCAGCGCTGAGCAGGCTCTCCTACGACGCCGGCCGGCGCGCTGAGTTCGTGGGACCCGCACGCCAGGTGTCCAGTGCCATGGCCGCCCAGGACGTGGCTCGGGATGAGACCTCTCAGTCGGAAGCCCTATGGGCGCAGGGTCGGCTGGCACGCAAGCACGCCGTCGATCTCCGCGAGCGCAGCGAGCAGCTGCGCGCGACGCGCGTCGATCGCAAGACCTAGGGAAGGGGCCCGCAAGCGCAGTCGGCGGGTTGCCACGGCAACCCGCCGGCCGCCCCTGCCGGAATGCTACGAGCGGCTGCGACTGCGCGACTTGCTACGGCCGCGCGAGCTGCTGCTGCTGCTGCTCCGGGAGCTGCTGCTCCGTGAGCCGTTGCTCGAGCGGCTCTTCGTGCGCCTGCGGCGGCCGCCGTTGGTGCGCCGCTCGGACGCCGGGATCTCCTCCTGCGTCACGGCCTTGGTGAGCGTCGGGATCTGACGCTCGAGGAAGCGCGCCATCCGCTCCTCCTCGCGCTTGATGCCGCGAGCGAGCTTGGCTGTTTCCTTGTCGCCGACGGCCTCGGCCAGGGTCTCGATCGCCGTGTAGGTGGCGATCTCCTCGTGCTCCTCCGAGTACTCCGTCTTGGCGTTCTTGAGCATCTTCTCCTGCTCGCCCGTCCCGCGGAGCGCGTGCAGGGGGCCCTTGGCCGCGGACACGGCCTTCGACGCGGCGCTCGTCACCGCGCTGGCGGCGTCGCCCACCGGACCCGGCGCCGGAACGATCTCCGCCTTGCCGCCGAGCTGCTTGATACGGCGCTGGACGCCGCGGGCGTGGCCCTTCGTCTCCTTGAGGTGCTCCTGGAGGCGCTTCTTGTACGGCTTGCGCGTGGTCATCGCGATGTGAGCCTGGAGCGCGGTCTCGAGCTCCTTCTCCTTGCCGTAGGCCTCGTTGAGGTACTGGATCAACTTGGTCTCGCGAGCTGTCAGCTCGGCCATCGGTTCTCCTGAGTCGTGGTCAGAATTCCGATGGGTACCCGGGGCGCAGGTGTCCGAACGTCGGACGGGCCGCGCCCAGGGCGCGGCCCGTCGCCCAACCGGGGAACGGCGTGGTTCGCGCGCCCGATGAGCCTCCCTAGGCGGCGTCCCGCGTCGCGTGAAGGCGGACTTCCCCTACCGCTGTCGCGTCCAGGCTTAGCTCCGCGCGCGAACGCTACCCCGGACAGCCGGGCCGGTGCAACGATCGGGGGGCGGTCGAGACCGCAAATTGCGGGGTCGGTTTGGGAAGCGCGGCGCGAGGGAAACAGGGCCGGGCCGGCCTCCCCGTGGCCGGCATGGTGCCGCTCAGCGGTTCCCTAAAAACGAGAGGCGGGCCGTCCTCGGACGGCCCGCCCTCGTTCTAGGAACCACATCCGCGGGACAGCGTGGCGGCTCCCGGTCCGCACCGGGCGGCATTTCCCGGATTGCACGGGTTAGACCCCCGAGGCGGCCGGGTAGCGGGCGGCTATGGACATCGTCGGCACCGTCACAGCCCCTGCCCGCATCGGCTTCCGGGTCGCGCTCTGGGGGGTGCGGACGGCGGTCGACCTGCTGCCGATCGGCGGCAACGGAGACGAGCCGCGGCGGCCGGCGGAGCCGGCCGCGCCCGCGGAGACCGTCGCCAGGCCGGCGCCACCGCCCCCGCCCCCACCGCCGCCTGAGCCCGTGGAGCCCGAGCCGCCAGAGCCCGCGCACGTCGACGAGGGCGCGACCGTGGTGGCGGAGTTCGCCGAGGACGGGGCCGAGGACGGCGCCGGCGCCGAGGTCGAGCTGGCCGAGCCGTGGGAGGGCTACGACCGCCTGCACGCGGACGAGCTCGTGGAGCGCATCCGCGCCGCGAGCCGCGAGGAGCTGGCGGCGATCCTCCTCTACGAGCGTGCGAACCGCGACCGCGCATCGGTGCTCGAGGCGGCGGACAAGCAGCTCCGCGTACTGAACGCCCCGAGCTAGATCGCCGGCCGCCTGGCGGTCGCCACTCCTTGGCGTCAGCTCCAGCGAACGGCAGCTGGGTGGGAATCGGGCCGTTCGGTGGGCGCGTGTCCAGTTTGCCGCGAATGCGCGGAGAAGCCCACTCCCGTCGGCGGATCGACTTGAACGTCCATATTGACCCCCAGAGGGGGGCAAACTGGACGTTCGCCGCGCTCGAGGCGACCGCCCTCCTACCCAGCCTCCGTTCGCCGGCTAGATCGCCGGCGGAGGTTCCGGCGCCGGCTCGGGACCCGGCGGGGTGGGGTCCGGCATCGGGTCGGGCGCCGGCACGGGCGGCCCTGGATCCGGCGGAGACGGATCGGGCGTCGGCGGCCCCGGCGGGCCTGGAACCTCGAGCCTCATCGGATGGCTAGGTGCCGGTCGACTCGGGCTCGCTCTTCGAGACCGCGTTCTCCATCCGCTCCATCAGGCGATGAGGCAGGTCGGAGCGGAAGAGGCGACTGGCGCGACCGAGCTTGGCCGCGCAGCGCGGACACTCGTCGCGGAGCGAGTACATCGTGCTCGCGTACACCGTCATGCGGCAGCTGGGGCAATTCAGATAGGGCAAAGAAACCGGTCCTCCCCGGGGCCTTCGTGGCGTACGCAACGTACCTCAAACGGGCAGGAGCGTCAACGGTTTGGTCTGTCAGCCGCACCAATAGCCGCGAGCGCCGCCGCGCGGTCGCCATGGACGTCGAAGATCTCGGTGAGGCCGGTCACGTCGAGGACGTGGAGGACGGACCGGTTGCTGCACACCAGGGCGAGCCCGGCGCTGCCCTCCTCCGCGAGCTTCCGGGCGTGCAGCAGAGCGCGGAGCGCCGTCGAGTCGAGATAGATCACGCCGTCGAGGTCGAGCAGGACGTCGCCCGGCGCGGCGCGCAGCGCGGCCTCGAGCCGGCGGCCGAACTCACGCGAGGCGGTCATGTCGATGTCGCCGCCAGCGAGGAGAAGCGTCACCCCTTCGTAGGAATGGCGCTCAAGCGTGAAGTCTGACGAGGGCATGCGGCGGTAGGTCCCGGCCGTGAGCGTACGACACCCATGAGAAGCGAGGAACGTCAGCGAGCACTACGCGACGCGCCGCGAGCACGGCCCTCGGCGATCCGCTGGCGCTGCGGCTCGACGGTGTAGGCCGGATCGCTCGCCGACTGGAAGCCGGCTCTGAAGACCGACCAGCGCTTGGCGAGCGCGCCCGCGAGGAGCAGCGCGCCGCCGATGGCGGCGCCACTGCGGCGGCTGCCGAGCCTCGACGCGAGGGCAAAGCCGCCGGCGACCGTCAGCGCCCCCGACACGCGGTTGAGGTTGCCGGCCGCGCCCTCGTGGTAGGGCTTGCCAAGCTCGCCGAGGTCCTGCTCCATCAGCTGCGAGACGATCACCTCGCCGGCGGCGCCCATCAGCGCGAGCCGGCGGGCGGGGGCGGCCTGGCGCGGCGCCGTGACCGCGGCGGCCGCGGCCCCGGCGCTCACGGCCGCACCGGACGCGAACAGGAACGGCAGCGTCCAGCGCGCCCGGTGCCAGACGGGGATCGACGTGTTGGCGATGAGCGCCGCGGTGTAGGTGGCAACCGGGAGGCCGAAGGCCGCGGCGGCCGGCTTCGCGATGGCGGCAGGCCCCTCGAGCGCGCCGGTCCACGCGTTGGCGGCCGCGACCGTGGACAGCATCCCCTCGAAGTTGAGGAGCCACGACCCGACGCTCATCGGCGATGTGACCTTGAAGACGCGCAGCATGTTGAGGAAGCGGCTCGGCCTCCCGAGGTCGGAGATCAGGAGCGGCGGGCTGGCCAGCAAGCCGGCCATGCCGAGCGCCCAGGCGTTGCGGGCGAGCGTCTTGTTGCCGCGCAGGTCGGCCAGGAAGGCCAGGCCGCTGGACGCGCCCGCAAGCCCTCCCGTGAAGAAGTACAGGGGGATCTCCCACGTCCAGACGGGCTCCTTGATCACCGGCTGGCCGTAGTAGCTCTGCGGCTCCGCCCTCGGGACCATCGACTGCTCCTTCACCGGCGGCCTCCCATCACGGCGCCGGCCAGCGCCGCCCCGAGCGCGGCCGCCGCCGCGAGCGCCGCGGTCCAGACGTGGCCGACGTGGCGGGTCGTGGCCACCGGGTCCGGCGGCAGTCCGTAGACCTCCGGCTCGTCGAGCAGCAGGAAGAACGCTCCGAAGCCCCCCACCCCGTCCTCCTCGTCGGCGCCGTAGAGCCGGGCCTCCTCCACCCCGGCGGCGCTGAACTTCTCGAGCCGCTTCTCGGCCCGCTCGCGCAGCTCGTCCAGATCGCCGAACTGGATCGAGTTCGTCGGGCAGGCCTGGGCGCAGGCCGGCTCCATGTCGTCCTTGAGCCGGTCGTAGCAGAGCGTGCACTTCCAGACGCGGCCGTCGTCCTCGCGTTGGTCGAGCACGCCGAAGGGGCAGGCGGTGACGCAGTAGCCGCAGCCGTTGCAGACGTCCTCCTGCACGACGACCGTCTCGAACTCGGTGCGGAACAGGGCGCCCGTCGGGCAGACGTCGAGGCAGGCCGCATGCGTGCAGTGCTTGCAGACGTCCGAGGCCATCAGCCAGCGGATGCCGCCGTCCTCCTGGTAGGTCTCGACGCCCTCGCGCTCCGCGATCTCGTTGAGGTGCGCGGCCTCCACCAGCGACTCCGCTGCGGCATCGACTCCGAGCGGCTTGCGCTGCTCGACGAACGCGACGTGCCGCCAGGTGTTGGCGTCGAGCTGGAGCGTGTTGTCGTAGGAGTGGCCGCTGAAGCCCGAGTTGTCGTCGGGCACGTGGTTCCACTCCTTGCACGCCACCTCGCACGCCTTGCAGCCGATGCAGATCGAGGTGTCCGTGAAGAAACCCTTGCGCGGCTTCGCCTCCGCTCCGTAGCCGAGCGCGGTCAAGCGGCCACACCCGCCTCTTGGCGATAGCCCTCCACGAGATCGAGCAGGGCCTTCCCGCGCGGCCGCCGGCCGGGCCGGATGTCGCCCGTGGCCGCTTTGACCTCCTGGATGTGCACGTTCGGGTCGAGCACGAGCGGGAAGAGATCGTTGACGGTGTCGCCGGTCACGAGCCCGCGCTTGCCCCAGTGGTAGGGCAGCCCGATGTGGTGGACGACCCGGCCCTCGACGCGCAGGGGCCGCACCCGGTCGGTGACCATCACGCGCGCCTCGATCGCCGTCCGCACCGTGACGATCGTGGCCCAGCCGCCGTGCTCCAGCGCGCGCTCGGCCGCGAGCGCCGGGCTGATCTCGCAGAAGAGCTCCGGCTGGAGCTCCGACAGGTACGGCAGCCCGCGCGACATCCCGCCGGCCGTGTGGTGCTCGGTGAGCCGGTAGCTGGTGATCACGTAGGGGAACACGCCGGCACCAAGCTCGGCGCCCGTGGGGTTGTAGGGGTTCTCGGGCCGGTGGAAGCGCTGCCGGACCGGGTTTTGCTGCTGGCCGTAGAGCGGGTTCTCGACCGGGGACTCGTGCGGCTCGTAGTGGGTCGGGAGCGGCCCGTCGACGATGCCTGCCGGCGCGTAGAGCCAGGCGAGGCCGTCCGGGTGGAGGATGAAGGGGGCGCTGCCGCGGAGGGCGTCGATGGCGGTCGCGTCGTCGTCCTCCGGAACGTAGTCGGGGCGCTTGTCCGCCGGGCCGATGTCGGGGTGGTCGGCGCCGGTCCACTGGCCCTCGTCCTCGTCCCACCAGACGTACTTCTTGCGCTCCGACCAGGGCTTGCCGTCCGGGTCGGCGGATGCGCGGTTGTAGAGGATCCTGGTGTTGGCCGGCCAGGACCAGCCCCACTCCCGGGCAACCCAGTCCTGCTCGCGCCCCGGCTTCTTGCGGGCGCTCTGGTTCGCGCCCTGCTTGAAGATCCCGCAGTGGATCCAGGAGCCGCAGGCGGTGGAGCCGTCGGTCTTCAGCTCCTGGTACTTGGGCAGCAGGTTCCAGTCCGAGTCGAAGCCGTTGATCTCGCGAAGCACGACCTCGGCGTCCGGCTCCTGGTGTGGCCCGACCAGCGGGTAGTCCCAGGTGAGCTGCTGGATCGGCCGGTCGCGCTCCTCCTCCGAGGCTCCGAGCTTGTCGCGGATCTTGCGTCCGAGCCAGTAGAAGAAATGGAGGTCCGAGCGGCAGTCCCCGCGCGGCTCGACCGCCTTTGAGTGCCACTGGAGGAGCCGCTGGGTGTTGGTGAAGTTGCCGTCCTTCTCGGTGTGCGCGGCGGCCGGCAGGAAGAAGACCTCGGTGCCGATCTCCTCGGTCGTCAGCTCGCCGGTCTCGATCTCCTGCGAGTCGAGCCAGAAGGAGGCGGTCTCGATCTCGGGCAGGTCACGGACCACCAGCCAGTCGAGATTTGCGAGGGCGAGCCGGTGCAGCTTCGAGTTGGCGGAGCCGACCGCCGGGTTCTGGCCGACCGCGAAGAAGCCCTTGACCTTGTGGTCGAGCATGCGGTCGAAGACGGAGTAGATCGAGTGGTCGCCGTCGATCTTCGGCAGCCAGTCGAAGCAGAAGTCGTTCTCCTCCGTGGCTGCGTCGCCCCACCAGGCCTTGAGCATCGAGATCAGGTAGGAGTCGAGGTTGCCCCAGACGCCGGTCTTCGGGGCGTTGTTCTCGAGGTAGTGGTCGAGCCGGCCCTCGCTCTCCGGATGCGGCATCGGGACGTAGCCGGGCAGGATGTTGTACAGCGTCGGGATGTCCGTCGAGCCCTGGATGTTCGCGTGGCCGCGCAGGGCCAGGATCCCGCCGCCGGGGCGGCCCATGTTCCCGAGCAGCAGCTGGATGATCGCCGCGGTCCGGATGTACTGGACGCCCACCGTGTGCTGCGTCCAGCCCACCGCGTAGCAGAAGGCGCCCGTGCGCTCGCGGCCCGAGTTCTCGCAGAGCGTCTCCGCCACCTCGAGGAATTGCTCCCGCGGCACGCCGCAGAGCTGCTCGACCAGCTCGGGCGTGTAGCGGCTGTAGTGCCGCTTGAGGAGCTGGAAAACACAGCGCGGGTGCTCCATGTCCGGATCGGTCTCCGGCGGCTCGCCCTTGTTGAGGGTGATCCCGTGCACGCCGTGCGCCTGCTCGCCCGAGACGTCGCCCTCCTGCTCCTTCTTGCCCGCGGCCGCCTCCTGCTCGGTATCCGCGTAGCGCCAGCTGTCGATCTCGTAGGCGCCGTCGTCGGAGTTCCAGCCCGAGAAGAACCCGTCGAGGTCCTCCGTGTCCGCGAACTCCTCGGTGATGATCACCGGGCCGTTCGTGTAGTGGCGGACGTAGTCGCGGAACTCGCGCCCGTTCTCGAGGATGTGGTTGACGATCCCGCCAAGGAACGCGATGTCCGAGCCGGCGCGGATCGGCACGTGGAGGTCGGCCATCGCGCTGGTTCGGGTGAAGCGCGGGTCGACGTGGATGATCTTGGCGCCGCGCTCCTTGGCCTCCATCACCCACTGGAAGCCCACCGGGTGGCACTCGGCCATGTTCGAGCCCTGGATCACGATGCAGTCCGAGTTCTGGAGGTCCTGCTGGAAGGTGGTCGCGCCGCCTCTACCGAACGAGGCCCCCAGACCGGGGACCGTGGAGCTGTGTCATATGCGCGCCTGGTTCTCGATCTGGATGGCACCGAGCGCGGTGAACAGCTTCTTGATCAGGTAGTTCTCCTCGCTGTCCAGCGTCGCGCCGCCGAGGAAGGCGAAGCCGCGGGTGCGGTTGAGGTGGTCCTCGCCCTCCCAGGTCTCCGCGCGCGCCTTGATCACCCGCTCGGCGATCATGTCCGTGGCGGTGTCGAGGTCGAGCTCCTCCCACTCCGTGCCGTATGGGCGCCGGTACTTGACCTTGTGCTCGCGCCTCGAGCTGTTGACGTACTGCTCCGTGGCGGCCCCCTTGGGGCAGAGCCGCCCGCGCGAGATCGGGCTGTCGGGGTCGCCCTCGATCTGGACGACCTTCTCGTCCTTGACGTAGACCCGCTGGCCGCAGCCGACGGCGCAGTAGGGACAGACCGACTTGACGACGCGGTCCGCGGTGGCGGTGCGCGGCTTGAGCGTCTCGGACCGCTTCGACCGGGCCGCGCGGCCCAGCGCCAGCGGGTCGCGAAGCTGCTTCAGGAGCGGTGGAAGCCAGTCGCCCAACGCGATTCGGAAGATACCCGCCCCCGGAAGCCGAAAACCCGTCCCGGTTTGAGCGCTTACAGGACGGGGAGCCTCAAACGATGAGCGATCGATCCGACCGCGTCCGGCAGATGCGCAAGACCGCCGCTGAGCGCGCCCGCAGGGCGCGCCGGCAGGCGCTGCTCCTGCTTCCGCTCATCGCCGCGGTCGTCTACGCCTTCCAGTACCGGCACCAGCTCTTCGGCCTCGACGTCGAGGTGCGGATCGGCGCCGTGATCGCCCTGGTCATCCTCGGCTGGGCGTTCGCGCGCGACCTCGGCCGGGCCCTTGGGCCGATCCTCTTCAAGCGCCTCGACCCCGGCACCGCCGGCACGGCGGGCTTCCTGATCCGGCTCGCCACGCTGGGGATATCGGTGCTGGTGGCCCTGCGCCTCGCCGGCCTCCACACCCAGACGCTGGCGGTCGGCGGCGCGATCACCGCAGTGATCTTCGGTCTGGCGGCCCAGCAGACGCTCGGCAACCTGATCGCGGGCACCGTCCTCCTCAGCGCCCGCCCCTTCCGCGTCGGCGACCGCATCCGCCTCCAGGCCGGCCCGCTCGCGGGCCAGCTCGAAGGCACGGTGGTCTCGCTCGGACTGCTCTACACCACGCTCGCGCGCGGCGAGGACCGGATCATGGTCCCCAACAACGTGGTGCTCTCCGCCGCGGTGATCCCGCTGCGCGAGCCGGCGGCGGTGGACCTGCGCGCGCGGCTCCACGCCGAGGTCAAGCCGAGCGCGATCGAGGAGCTGCTCGAGGACCGGGTGACGGTCCCGACCCGGCACGACCCGCACATCGACCTGGAGGAGTTCGACGGCGACGACGTGGTGGTTCGCGTCAGCGCCACGCCGGTCGATCGCAACGAGGGCGCGAAGCTGGCCGACGAGGTGCTCGGCGTGCTCGCCGAGGTTCGCGGCTAGTCGCGAACGCCGCCGGCCTCGGCGCTCGTCAGGTAGGTGGCGGCCATGTCCTTGTCGCCATGCTCCTCGATGCCCTCCTCCATCCTCCGCCGAATGGCGGAGACGAGCGGGAGGTCGAGGTCGTGGCGCTCGGCCGCCTCCTCGACGAGGGCGGCGTCCTTGGCCGCCAGCGCCAGCTTGAACGAGGGCTCGAACGAGCGCTCGATGATCGCCTTGCCCTTCATCTGCGCGTAGGGCAGGTCCATCGCGCCGCCGCCGATCGCCTCGAGGAAGAGCTGCGGGTCGACGTCGATCCCCTCGGCCAGCGCCATCGTCTCGCCGATGGCCTCCACCAGGGCCACGATCCAGCTGTTGACGACGACCTTGAGACGCGTGCCCGCGCCGGCCTCGCCGAGCCACATCGTCCGCTGGCCGATCGCGTCGAAGACGGGCTCGAGCTCCGTGCGGAGCTCGTCGGGCCCGGAGGCGAGCACCACGAGCTCGCCCTTCTCGGCCGGGGCCTTGGTGCCGAGCAGGGGGACGTCCACGAACCGGACGTCCGCCTCCTCGGCGAGCTCGGCGCAGCGCTCGGTGCCGGCGATGCCGATCGTGCTCATCTGAAGCCAGACCGCGCCGGCCGGCAGCGCGCCGGCGGCGGTGGAGGCCACGGCGTCCGCGTCGCTCAGGATCGTGAGCACGGCGTCGGCGCCGGAGCCGGCCTCGGCGGGGCTGTCGAAGATGTCGATGCCCTCGTCCGCGAGGGGCTCGGCGCGCTCACGGGTGCGGTTCCAGGCGCGCACCTCGAATCCCGCCTTGGCGAGGTTCGTCGCGATCGGGCGGCCCATGATCCCGCCGGCGCCGAGTACGGCCACGATCTTCATCTCGACTCCCTACCCGCCCCGGCTCCCGGCGAAAACCGGGTGTCGAGGGCCCTCTCGCGGGGAAAGGCAGAGCGATGGCCGAGACGACGTCCTGGCGCTCCACCCTGCGGCGAACGATCGCCGCCTACCGCGACGACGACCTCGGCGACTGGGCGGCCTCCCTCACCTACTACGGGATCCTCTCGATCTTCCCCGCGCTGCTCACCCTCGTCTCGGTGCTCGGGCTGATCGGCCCCTCGATCACCCAGCCGCTGATCCACAACCTCGAGTCGCTCGCCCCCGGCCCGGCCAACGAGATCGTGACGAACGCGCTGCGCAACATCGAGAAGAGCCAGGGCGCGGCGGGCGTGCTCTTCGTGCTCTCGCTGGCCGCGGCGCTCTGGACCGCCTCCGGCTACGTCGGCGGGTTCATGCGCGCGTCCAACGCGGTCTATGGCGTGGAGGAAGGCCGGCCCCTCTGGAAGACGCTGCCGACGCGGCTGGCACTCACCGTGGTGCTGCTGCTGCTCGTGGGCGCGATCGCTGTGGCGGTCACCTTCACCGGCCCGCTCGCGAAGCAGGCGGGCGGCGTGCTCGGGATCGGCTCGGAGGCGCTCGCCGCCTGGTCGATCGCCAAGTGGCCCGTCGTCCTGCTCGGCGTGCTCACGATCTTCGCGGTCCTCTACTGGGCCGCCCCGAACGTCAAGCAGCCCGGCTTCCGCTGGGTCAGCGCGGGCAGCGTGGCCGGCCTGCTGCTCTGGATCGCGGCCTCCGCGGCCTTCGCGGTCTACGTCGCCAACTTCGCCTCCTACAACAAGACCTACGGCGCGCTCGCCGGCGTGGTCGTCTTCCTCGTCTGGCTCTGGCTCTCGAACGTCGCGATCCTGCTCGGCGCTGAGCTCAACGCCGAGCGCGAGCGGAGCCGCGCGGGTCGCACCGCCAGAGAACCGTCCTTCGAGCTCCGGGAGGTACCAAGCTGACATGTCGGTAGAGACCCAGAACGGCCCCTTCGCCGGCTACGCCCCGCCCGATGAGCGGCCGCCGCTCGGCTCGTTCGCGGCATTCGCGGGCGTCTTCAATGCCGGGTTCGGGGCTGCGCTCGTGGCCGCCGCCCGCCGGGGGCGGCTCCCGGAGAACGTCAAAGCCGGCGACGTGGCGCTGATCGGCGTCGCCAGCCACAAGCTGAGCCGGCTGATCGCCAAGGACAAGGTGACGGCGTTCATCCGCGCGCCCTTCACGGAGTACGAGGGCAGCGCCGGGCCTGCGGAATTCGAGGAGAGCGTTCGCGGCAAGGGGTTGCGGCGCGGGATCGGGGAGCTGATCGCGTGTCCCTACTGTCTCGGGCTGTGGGCCTCGGCGGGGCTGCACGTCGGCCTCCTGTTCGCACCGCGGACGACGCGGGTGATCGCCTCCACGTTCACGGCGCTCACAATCTCGGACTTCCTCCAGATCGCCTACAAGGCCGCGGAGGACCGCGGGCTTGGCGGCAGCTGACTACCCCGCGATCGGCGACTACGCGCTGATCGGCGACTGCCATACGGCGGCGCTGGTCTCGCTCGGCGGCTCGATCGACTGGTGCTGCCTTCCACGCTTCGACTCGGGAAGCACGTTCGGGCGGCTGCTCGATCGCGAGCGCGCCGGCTTCCTCGAGGTCGCTCCCGAAGGGGCTGAGCGGGAGCCCTTCCGCGACTACGTCGACGAGACGCTCATCCTGAAGACCGCCTGGCGGGCGGAGGGCGGCGAGGCGACCGTCACGGACTGCCTGCTCGGCCCGCCCGCCATCCGGCGCACCGACGAGAGCCGGCGGCTGCTACGCGTGGTGGATGGCACCAGGGGAACGGTGGCCTTCTCCGCCCGCATCGCGCCCCGCTTCGACTTCGGCGTGCTTCAACCCTGGATCCGGCACCACGGCCGCAACACCTACAGCGCGACCGGCGGCGACGACGGGCTCCTCGCCTGGAGCGACGCCCAGCTCGAGGAGGACGACGAAGGCGGCCTGAGCGCGCGCTTTCAGGTGCGCTCCGGCGAGCGGGTGCGCCTCCTGGTGGGCTTCGTCCGCCCGGAGGACATCGACGACGACGAGTGGGAGCACCCGGAGCCGGACGCGATCGACGAGGAGCTCGAGGCGACCGTGCGCTGGTGGCGCGACTGGGCGGGCAGCCTGCGGATCGAGGGCGACAACGCCCCGGGCCTGGCGCGCTCCGCCCTCGTGCTCAAGGCGCTCTCCTACGCGCCCACCGGCGCGATCGTCGCGGCGCCCACCACCTCGCTGCCCGAGGGCTCCGTGGGCGGCCGCACCTGGGACTACCGCTACAGCTGGATCCGCGACTCCGCGCTGGCGAGCCGCTCGCTGGCGCGCCTCGGCTGCGAGGCGGAGGCGGACGCCTTTCGCCGCTTCATGGAGCGCACCGCCGCGGGAGAGGCCGAGGACATGCGGATCATGTACGGGGTCGGCGGCGAGCACCGGCTCAAGGAGAGCGAGCTCGACGGGCTCGAGGGCTGGCGCGGGATCGGCCCGGTTCGCAGCGGCAACGGCGCGGTGGAGCAGGTCCAGCTCGACTCCTGCGGCCATCTCGTGATGCAGAGTTGGGACTGGCACCGCCGCGGGCACGCACCCGATGACGACTACTGGCGCTTCCTGGTCGAGCTGGTCGAGTCGGTGGTGGAGCGCTGGCAGAAGGCGGACGCCGGCATCTGGGAGTGGCGCGGGGAGCCGCGCCACTTCGTCCACTCGAAGGTCATGTGCTGGGCGGCGCTCGACCGCGGCCTCGCCCTGGCCGAGGAGTGCATGCGCAAGGCGCCGGAGCGCCGCTGGAGCCGGGCGCGCGAGGAGATCGCCGAGGCGGTGAACAGCGAGGGCTATGACGAGGATCGCGGCATCTACGTGCAGGCGTTCGGGCACGAGGACATCGACGCCGCGCTGCTCCGCCTGCCCACGCTGGGGTTCCTGGCCTGGGCGGACGAGCGCATGGTCCGGACCACCGACGCGATCCGCGCCGAGCTCGACTGGGACGGGCTGCTGCGCCGCTACACGGCCGATGACGGGCTCGAAGGGGGCGAGGGCGCCTTCCTCGCCTGCTCGTTCTGGCTCGTGACCGCGCTCGCCGGGCAGGAGCGGCTGCCGGAGGCGAGGGCCGCATTCGACCGGGCGATGGCGACCGCCAACGGACTTGGCCTGTTCGCAGAGGAGTACGACCCCGACGCCGGGGAGATGCTCGGCAACTTCCCCCAGGCGCTCACCCACCTGTCCCACATCGAGGCGGGCCTGGCGCTGGCGGAGCAGGCGGCCGCCGAGAACGCCTAGCCGGCGCTCTCGGCGGCGGCCTCGAGCCGCCTGCGCGACCCGCCGCGCAGGACGATCAGCGCCGACAAGGCGCCCGCGATCGCAAATGCCGCCCCGACCATGAACCCGAGCTGGTAGCCGTCGGTCATCGCCTGGTGCACGCCGGTCCCGGAGTGAAGGTCGCCGTCGGCGCGCGAGGTTGCCACGGTCGCGAGGATCGCGAGGCCGAGTGCACCGCCCACGAGCCGGGAGGTGTTCACGAGGCCCGAGGCGAGCCCCGCCTCGCGCGGCTCCACCCCGGCGACCGCCGCGATCGTGACCGGGACGAAGGAGAGGCCGATGCCCGCGGCCACCAGCAGCGACGGGAGCAGGACGTCGCCCACGTAGGTGCCGTCGGCGGAGACGGCGGCGAACAGTCCCAGGCCCAGCGCCTGGATCGTCATGCCCGTGGCCAGCAGGGGACGGACGCCCACCCGGGTGACGAGCCGCGAGGCGATCGTCGAGCCCGCGACGATGAAAAGCGTCATCGGCAGGAAGGCCAGGCCCGCGTCGATCGGCGAGTAGCCGAGCACCTGCTGGAGGTAGAGCGAGACGAAGAACCACATCCCGAATATCGCCGCCCCCATCAGAAGCATCGTGAGGTTGGCGCCGCTCAGCATGCGCGAGGAGAAGATCCGGAGAGGCATGAGGGGCGCGGACGCGAACCGGCCCTCGATCGCCAGGAAGAGGCCGATCAGGACGAGGCCGACAGCCAGCACGCCGAGCGTCTCGAACGAGCCCCAGCCGTTGACGTCAGTGCGCACGATCGCCCAGATCACGGCGCCGAGGCCGAGCGTGACGCTGGCGGCGCCCGCCAGGTCGAAGTTGCGCGTGCGGCCGGGCTCGCGGCCCTCGGCCACGTAGCGAAGCGAGAGCGCGGCGGCGGCAAGGCCGATCGGGACGTTGATGAAGAGGATCCAGCGCCAGCTGAGGGCGTCGGTGAGGATTCCGCCGAGCAGCACGCCGGCCGAGCCGCCGGCGCCGCCCATGGCGCCCCACGCGCCCAGCGCCCGGTTGCGCTCCGGACCCTCCTTGAATGTCGTCGTGAGGATCGACAGCGAGGCCGGCGAGACGACGGCCGCGCCGACCCCCTGGGCCGCCCGCGCGGCGACCAGCATGCCCTGGCTGCCGGCCACGCCGCCGATCAGCGACGCGACCGCCATGAGGAGCAGGCCGCCGATGAACACGCGGCGGCGGCCGAGGAGGTCGGCGGCGCGCCCGCCGAGCAGGAGAAAGCCCGCGAAGGTGACGGTGTAGGCGTTGACCACCCACTGGAGGTCCTGCTGGCTGAAGCCGAGGCCGGTCCGGATCGACGGCAGCGCGACGTTCACCACGGAGACATCGAGGATGACCATGAACTGGGCAACGCAGGCGAGGACGAGCGTCGGCCAGAGGGGGCGCTGTGCCTGTTGCTGCTCCACACGAACACCGTAGCAAGTGTTCGATAGTCGTCGTACTAATGTCGGCGAGGGGTGCGGCGCTAGTCTCGGCCGCCATGGTCCCGCTGCTCGGTAGCGACCTCCTCGGCATCTACCTCAACGACCACCTCGCCGGCGCAACCGGAGGCTTGGAGCTTGCTCGACGCGCGCAGAGCTCAAACGCCGGCACCCCGCTCGGGGACTTCCTGGCGGGACTGGTCGTGGAGCTCGAGGAGGACCGGGAGGCGCTCGAGCGGATCATGGACCGCCTGGGCGTCGGCAAGGACAGGCTCAAGGTCGTGGCCGGCTGGACCGGCGAGAAGGCCGGCCGGCTGAAGCTGAACGGACGCTTGACCGGCTACTCGCCGCTCAGCCGTCTGGTGGAGGTCGAGGCGCTGCTGCTCGGCGTGTCCGGTAAGCGGGCCGCATGGCTGGCGCTGCTCGAGATCTCCCCCCGGGAGCCCCGGCTCGACGAGGAGGAGCTCCAGGGGCTCGTCGACCGCGCCGAGGCGCAGCTGGGCGGCTTGCGCAGGTTTCATGCCGAGGCGTCCGCCGCGGCATTGAGCGAGCGCTGACTAGACGACCGCTGGGAATGGGCGACGTAACCGGGTAAGCGAGTCCTGGCGTGGTCGTCCCGCGGACCCGGCGGGGACGCGGGGCAGCCCGCCCTATTCGGCCGCGGAGAGCTCGCGAATCAGGCGGACCTCCGTGCCGTCATCGCCCCTCGTGATCTCGACGCTGTCCATCACGGCGTCGATCACGCCAAGGCCGCGGCCGCGCTCGGTTTGCCTCGGCGGACGCCAGCTTCCCGAGTCGCGGACGCTCAGGCTCACCTGTTCGCCGTCGCGCCATCCGCGCACGCGAACGGGGCCCTCGCGCGTGCCGTACGCGTGCTCCATCGCGTTCGCGGCCGCCTCGCTGCAGGCCAGGATGATCTCCTCTGCGTGCCGCCTGGGCACCTCCTGCCGTCCGAGCCAGACTCTCAGCTCCTCGCGGAGCGATGACAGGTCGTCGCGGGGGCCGGGCAGGCGGATGTCGAGCTCCGACGAGAGCGGGACGAGGTGCACCGCGAGCAGGGCCACGTCGTCCGGACGGGCGGCGTCCTCCAGCATCTCCCGGAGTATGTGCTCGACGAGCAGGTTGGCGTCCGCCGGAGCGGTCGCGGCCACCTCGCGCAGGCGGGCAAGCCCCTCGTCGATGCTCTGGCCGGGCCGCTCGATCAGGCCGTCGGTGTAGAGCAGCAGCGTGGCCCCGGGCGGCAACACCCCGTGCGCCTCCTCGAACCGCGGCGCCGGCGCCACACCCAGCGGGAGCCCGCGCCCTCCCTCCAGATAGGTCGCCTGGCCCTGCGCGTCGACGGCGAGCGGCGGCGGATGCGCCGCCGCCGAGTAGGTGACGGCTCCGGTGGCGGGATCGAGCGAGAGCAGGGACAGGGTCGCCATCTCCCCCGGCTCGAAGCGCTGGAACAACCGGTCGACCTCCCCGAGCATGGCGCTTGGCGAGTCCTCGTCGGACGCGCAGACCCGGAGCGTGGTCCGCAGCTGCCCCATCACGCTCGCCGCCCGAAGGCCGCGCCCGGCGACGTCTCCCATCGCGAGCCCGACGAAGCCGCCGGGCAGATCGAAGACGTCGTACCAGTCTCCCCCCACTCCGACGCCCGGGCCGCCCGGAACGTAGCGAGCGGCGAAGCGCAGCCCCGGGAACTCGGGGAAGCTCTCGGGCAGCAGGCTTCGCTGAAGCGTCTCCGACACGTCGTGCTCGTGCGCGTAGAGCCTGGAGTTGTCGAGGGCCATCGCCGCTCGGCGGCCGAGATCGCGGACGAGCTCCATCTCGTGCTCGCCATAGCGCTCGCTCGTCCGGTAGCGGATCAGCGATATCGCGCCGAGCGTCCGCCCGCGGGCCGTCAGGGGAGCGACCACCGCCGAGCGGTAGCCCATGTCGCGCGCGAAGGTGAGGTGCTCGTCGCTTTGTGCGATGTCGCGGTAGCGGCTCTCGAGCTCGGCAAAGAGCTCGGTCTCGCCCGCCCGCAGCACCCGCGCCACCGGATGACTCCCCCGCGGATCGATCGGGAACTGCTTGCGCAGGTCGATGAGACGTTCGCCCACGCTGTCCTCGAGCGCGGCGACGGCCACCCCGTGCAGCCCGCCGTCCTCCTCCATGAGGTCGATCACGCACAGGTCGGCCACCGCGGGCACCGCAAGGTTCGCGATCGTCTGGAGCGTGCGCGAGGGGTCGAGCGACGTGTCGAGCACCGCGCTCGCCTGGGCGAGGAAGCGCTGGTGCTCCTCGGTGCGCTTTCGCTCCGTGATGTCGCGCGCGATGCCGATGATCCCGGCGACGCGGCCCTGCCGGTCGAAGTAGGGGCTCTTGACGGTGAGGAAGACCCGGTTCACGCCGTCCACCGGGATCACCTCCTCGAACGTGATCGGCTTGCCTTCGTCCATCACCCGGTGGTCGTTGGCATCCAGGGCGGCCCCGGTCTCAGGGTCGTAGATCTCCGCCGTCGTCCGCCCGACCACGTCGTCGGGAGTCATCCCGACTACCACGGCGCCGGCCATGTTGATGAGCAGGTAGCGCCCGTCCGCGTCCTTGACGAACACCCGGTCGGAGGAGCCCTCCACGACTCCGTGGAGCAGGTTGTGCGCCTCGCGCAGCTCGTCCTCGGTCCGCGCCCGGGCGATGGCTGCGGCGAGAACGTTGCCGGCGCTGCGGAGAAGGTTCACGTCGTCCTCGACCAGGACCCGCGGCTCGAGGCTGTACGCCGCCAGGACACCGAGCGGGCGGGGACGCGCCCGCAGCGGCACCGACACCGCGCTCCGCACGCCGTGGCCGACCAGCAGCTGCTCGGGGGTGAAGCGGTCCTCGGCGGTGAGGTCGTGGACAACCACCGGAGCGTTCTCGACGATCGTGTATCCGCCGAGCGAGGCCGTCCCGCCCGCGATCACCGTTCCCACGATGTCGCTCTCGAAGCCGTGGACGGCCGCCACCGTGAGCTCGTCGCGGTCAGGTGCGAGCTCGAACACGGCGGCGAGGTCGAGCCCCAACATGTCCACCGCGGTCTCCGCGCCGGCCTGGATCAGCTCATCCGTTTCGGCGCCCAGCAGGGCGCGGCGTCCAAGGTCCGCCACGGCCGCCTCGGCGCGCGCGAGCTGCCTCAGCCGCGCCTCGCCGGCGTCGCTCTCCGTGCCGATGCTCGCTCCCGGTGCCCCCAAGGAACCACACAGGGTACGGCCTTGGTGGCATCTGGCGAACAGTTCGGGTTGCCCTGCGCCGGGAAACGGCGTGTCAGGGGGGTGACCGCATCGTTTGTGCCGATTCGGGTGGCGGGTAACCCGCGAACGTGCTTTCGAACATCGCCCAAACCGGCGACTGAGGAGGACCATGCCCAAGGGACAATCAGGAACGGTCGCCCACTTCGCCCTCGAGCGCCTCAGGCAGCACGGCATCGAGCGGATCTACGGCTACCCCGGCGACGGGATCAACGGCTTCCTGGGCGCGCTCCACGAGTCCGACGTCGAGTTCGTCCAGACCCGTCACGAGGAGATCGCCGCGTTCGCGGCGACCGCGCACGCCAAGTTCACCGACGAGGTCGGCGTCTGCATGGCGACGTCCGGGCCCGGCGCGATCCATCTGCTCAACGGCCTCTACGACGCCAAGCTCGACCACCAGCCGGTGGTCGCGATCGTCGGCCAGCAGAAGACGGTCTCGCTCGGCGCCAACTACCAGCAGGAGGTCGACCTCCAGACCCTGTTCAAGGACGTCGCCTCCGAGTTCGTCCAGTACTGCATGTCGCCGCCGCAGATCAGGCACCTGATCGATCGCGCCGTGAAGGTGGCCAAGGCGTCGCGGACGGTGACCTGCGTGATCGTCCCGGACGACATCCAGGAGGCCCCCTACGAGGACCCGCCGCGCGAGCACGGCTCGGTGTTCACCGGAGTCGAGGACGGGCTGCGTCCGCGGGTGATCCCGCAGGAGTCGCAGATCCGGGGGGCGGCCGAGGTGCTCAACCGGAGCGAGAAGCCGGCGATTCTGATCGGCCAGGGCGCTGCGAAGGCCGCCGACGAGGTGACCCAGGTCGCCGACCTGCTCGGCGCCGGCGTCGCCAAGGCCCTGAACGGAAAGGACGCGCTGCCCGACGACCTCCCCTTCGTCACCGGCGGCATCGGCCTGCTCGGCACGAAGCCGAGCCACGAGATGGTGATGGGCTGCGACGCGCTGCTGATGATCGGCACGAGCTTCCCCTATGCCGAGTGGTTGCCGGAGCCGGGCGAGGTCGAGGTGGTCGAGATCGACATCGACGCGCGGCTGATCGGGATCCGGCTGCCCAACGAGGTCAACCTCGTGGGCGACTCGGCCGAGACGCTGCGCGAGCTGATCCCGCACCTCGAGCGCAAGCAGGACCGCTCCTGGCGTGAGCAGATCGAGCACGAGGTGGAGCGCTGGTGGCAGATCCTCGACGACCAGGCGCATGACAGCGCCGACCCGCTCAACCCGCTGCTCGTGTTCCACGAGCTGTCGCCGCGGCTCCCCGACGACTGCATCGTCACCGCCGACTCGGGCTCGGCCACCAACTGGTGGGCGCGGTACCTCAAGCTCCGCAAGGGCATGAAGGCCGCCCTCTCGGGGACGCTCGCGACGATGTGCCCCGGCGTGCCCTACGCGTTCGCGGCCAAGATGGCCTATCCGGACCGCCCCGTGATCGCGGCGCTCGGCGACGGCGCGATGCAGATGCTCGGCATCAACGCCCTGATCGACGTGGCCTACCGCTATGAGAGCTGGTCGAACAAGCAGCTCGTGGTGGTCGTGCTGAACAACCGCGACCTCAACCAGGTGACCTGGGAGCAGCGCGTGCTCTCGGGCGATCCCAAGCTCGAGTCCTCGCAGGTGCTACCGCCGTTCGAGTACGCCCGCTACGCGGAGCTGCTCGGACTGCGGGGAATCCGCGTCGACTCGCCCGACCAGGTGGCCGGGGCATGGGACGAGGCGCTCGCGGCCGACCGTCCGGTGGTGCTCGAGGCGATCACCGATCCCGAGTACCCGCCGCTCCCTCCGCACATCAAGTGGACCCAGGCCAAGCACATGGCCAAGGCGATCGCCAAGGGCGAGCCGAACGCCGCCCAGATCATGAAGGAGTCGGCGAAGGGCAAGTTGCACGAGTTCGTCAACCGCTGATGGGCGTGGCCGTCGCGACTCGGGCGGAAGTCGAGGTCGGGGCCCCCTCCCTGTTCGTCCACGAGGTCCCGACCGAGGAGCCCGAGTCCGACGGCACGCTCGAGTGGAACTCGACCACGATGATCGTCGTCCAGGTCGAGGCGGGGGGCGAGACCGGCATCGGCTACACGTACGGCGACCGGTCGGTGGCGCCGTTCATCGAGTCGATGCTGGCGGGCCTCGTGGAGGGGGCGGACGCCCTCTCCCCCGCCTCGACCTGGGCGGCGATGCAGCGCGCCATCCGCAACGCCGGCCGGCCCGGGGTTGGCGCCATGGCCGTCTCGGCCGTGGACGTGGCGCTGTGGGACCTCAAGGCCAAGCTGCTCGGCGTCGCGCTTGCCGACCTGCTCCCACGTTTCCACGAGGAGGCGCCGGTCTACGGTTCGGGCGGCTTCACGTCCTACTCCGACGAGCGGCTCGCCGAGCAGCTCGCGGGCTGGGTGGACATGGGCATCCCGCGCGTGAAGATCAAGGTCGGCCGCGAGCCGGAGCGCGACCCGCACCGACTCGAGCTGGCCCGTGACGCAATTGGGGACGGGGCCCTTTTTTTCATCGACGCGAACGGCGCGTTCACGCCCAAGGAGGCGCTCCACTGGGCCGAGCGCTACCGCGAGTTCGGCGTCAGCTGGTTCGAGGAGCCGGTCAGCTCGGAGGACCGGGAAGGGCTGCGCCGCGTTCGCGACCGCGCCCCAGCGGGGATGGCGATCGCGGCCGGCGAGTACGAGTGGACCCTCCCCCAGCTCGACGATCTCGCCGGCTGCGTCGACGTGCTCCAGGCCGACGTGACCCGCTGCGGCGGGATCACCGCCATGCTGCGGCTCGACGGCATCTGCAGGGCGCGCAACCTGCCCTTCTCGGCGCACTGCGCGCCCGCGATCTCCGCGCATGTCTGCTGCGCCATGGAGTCGCTGGTGCACCTCGAGTACTTCCACGATCACGTCCGCGCCGAGGAGCTGCTGTTCGAGGGGACGCTCGACCCGAGCGGCGGCGCGCTGCGGCCTGACCGCTCCCGGCCTGGACTGGGCATCGAGCTGAAGACGCGCTCGTGAGCACTGTCGAGAAGCCCCAGCGCTGGACCGCGCCGGCGGTCGCGGCGTGGCGAGACAGCGTGGAGCGCGAGGTCGACAGGGAAGCGCTCGAACGCGACCTCGCGGCGGCCGTCTCCGGCGAGGTCCGCTTCGACGCCGGGACGCGCGCGATCTACTCGCACGACAGCTCCAACTACCGCCAGGCGCCGCTCGGCGTGGTCGTGCCGAGGACGCTGGACGACGTGGTGGCGGCGGTCCGCGTCTGCCACGACCACGGCGCGCCGGTCCTCAACCGAGGCTGCGCCACGAGCCTCTCCGGCGAGACCACCAACGTCGCGGTGGTGATCGACCACTCCAAGCACCTGCGCGAGATCGAGGAGGTCAACGCCGAGGAGGGCTACGCCTGGGTCCAGCCCGGCGTGATCCGCGACCAGCTCTCCAACTTGACGGAGGCCGAGCACGACCTCACCTTCGCCCCGGACACCTCCACCCACGCGTACGCGACGTTCGGCGGGATGCTGGGCAACAACTCGTGCGGCATCCACTCGATCATGGCCGGCCGCACCTCGGACAACGTCTACGAGCTGGACGTCGTGACCTACGACGGGGTGCGGATGACAGTCGGGGAGACGAGCGACGAGGAGCTCGACCGGATCATCGGCGAGGGCGGCCGGCGCGGGGAGATCTACGCGGCGATGCGCGACCTGCGGGATCGCTACGCCGACCTCATCCGCCAGCGCTACCCGGACATCCCGCGGCGGGTCTCCGGTTACAACCTCGACGAGCTCCTGCCGGAGAAGGGCTTCAACGTCGCCCGAGCGCTCGTGGGATCGGAGGGCACGCTGGTCACGGTGCTGCGGGCCAAGGTCAGGCTGGTCCACTCGCCGCCGAAGCGGACCCTGCTCGTGCTCGGCTACCCGACGATCTACGACGCCGCCGACCACACGATGGAGATCCTCGAGTACGGCCCCACCGGGCTCGAGGGCATCGACGGCCACCTGATCAACGACATGCGCCGCGGCGGCAACGCGATGCCCGGCATCGAAGAGCTGCCGGAGGGCGAAGGCTGGCTGCTGGCGGAGTTCGGGGGCGAGACCACGGAGGAGGCCGACGAGCGCGCGCGCGAGTGCATGACGCGGCTCGAGAAGGACGACCTCTGTCCGTCGATGAAGCTGATCGACGACGAGCAGGCCGCGGAGACGATCTGGAAGGTCCGCGAGAACGGCCTCGGGGCGACCGCCTACGTGCCGATGGAACGCGATCACTGGCCGGGATGGGAGGACGCCGCGGTGCAGCCGGCGCGGCTCGGCGAGTACCTGCGTCGCTTCAAGGCCCTGCTCGACAAGTACGACTACCGCGCCTCGCTCTACGGCCATTTCGGCGACGGCTGCGTCCACTGCCGCATCAACTTCGACCTGCGGACGGCCGGCGGGCTGCGCGACTGGCGCAACTTCCTCGACGAGGCCGCCGACCTCGTGGTGGACCACGGCGGCTCCATCTCCGGCGAGCACGGCGACGGCCAGCAGCGGGCCGAGCTGCTGCCCAAGATGTTCGGCGAGGAGCTGGTTCAGGGATTCGGGGAGATGAAGCGGATCTGGGATCCGGACAGCCGCATGAACCCGCACAAGGTGGTCGACCCCTATCCGATCGTGTCGAACCTGAAGCTCGGCGCGGACTACAACCCGCCCCAGCCGAATACCCACTTTGCCTACTCGGAGGACGGCGGCTCGTTCGCGCACGCAGCCCTGCGCTGCGTGGGCGCCGGCAAGTGCCGCGACACCGAGAGCGGGACGATGTGCCCGAGCTACATGGTCACGCGGGAGGAGAAGCACACCACCCGCGGCCGCTCGCGGATCCTCTACGAGATGCTCCAGGGCGACGTCATAGAGGACGGCTTCCGCTCGGAAGAGGTCGCCGGCGCGCTCGACCTCTGCCTTTCCTGCAAGGGCTGCAAGGGCGACTGCCCGGTGTCGGTGGACATGGCCACCTACAAGGCCGAGTTCCTCTCAAAGCACTACAAGCGCCGCCTGAGGCCGCGGGCTGCCTACTCGATGGGGCTGATCATGTTCCACGCCCGGCTCGGCTCGCTCGCGCCGCGACTCGCGAGCTTCCTCGCCAACCGCAAGCCGCTCAAGCGCCTGGGCGGGCTCTCGCCGGAGCGCCAGGCCCCGCCCTTCGCTCGCGAGACGTTCAAGAAGTGGTACGAGCGCCGCGGCCAGGTCAACCCGAACGCCGACCCGGTCCTCCTCTTCCCGGACACCTTCAACAACTTCTTCCATCCGGAGGTGCTCAAAGCGTCGACCGAGGTACTCGAGGCAGCGGGCTTCCGGGTGGTCGTCCCGGCGCGGGAGCTCTGCTGCGGACGGCCGCTCTACGACTACGGGATGCTCGACCTGGCCAAGGTCTTCTGGCGGCGAACGCTCTCGACGCTCGAGCCGCACATCCACGAGGGCGTGCCGCTGGTCGGCGCGGAGCCGAGCTGCGTGGCGTCGTTCAGGGACGAGCTTCCCGGGCTCCTCCCCCACGTCGAGGACGCCAAGCGCCTGAGCCTCCAGACGCTGACGCTCTCCGAGTTCCTGGACAGGCACGCACCGGACTGGGACGTACCGAGGCTGCAACGCAAGGCGATCGTGCACGGCCACTGCCACCAGGAGGCGACGATGGGAATGGACGGCGAGCAAAGCGTGTACGACCGCCTCGGCCTCGACTACGAGCTGCTCGACTCCGGCTGCTGCGGCCTCGCGGGCTCGTTCGGGTTCGAGCGCGAGCACCACGAGATCTCGCTCCGGATCGGTGAGCACAAGCTGATGCCGATGGTGCGTGACGCCGCCGCCGACACCCTCGTCATCGCGGACGGGTTCTCATGCAAGACACAGGTCGAGCAGATGACCGGCCGGCGTCCGCTGCACACCGCGGAGGTCATCAAGATGGCGATGGACCAGTGAAGGACCATCAGCGCGAGACCTACTCGCGCGGCGCGGCCGGATTGCTGTCGGGCGAGACCGTCACGCCGGGACGCTTCCGCTGCAAGAACTGCGGCGAGGAGCACACGGTCGAGGAGGGGAAGGTCACGAACCTTCCCGTCTGCCCAAGGTGCCGCGGCGAGCACTGGGAGCTCCTGTAGCCGAAGCGGGATGCCGAAGTGCCGTGAGCAGCTCCGGCGGCTCGCCGAGCAGCAGAAAGCCCCTGCCGGGATCCAGGAGCTTGGCCACCCGGCCTTCGTTCTCCAGCTCCTTCATGGCGGTGCTGACGGACGGGCGGCTGGCCCCCACGAGCCGGGCGAGGCTGCGGTGGGTCAGCGGCACGGGCACCGAGACCCCGTCACGGCCGACCTTGCCGAACCTGTCCGCGAGGTGCCAGAGCAGCACGAGCAGCCTCAGCTTGAGGCCGGTGATGGAGCTGATGGCCAGAGCGAGTGCGAGCGTTTGAGCGCGGCTCACCGCGCGGCCGACCAGAGCCGACATGAGTTCCGGCCAGCGGCCGGCTATGGCCACGGCACGGTGGTCGAGCAGCGCGAGCGTGGCCGGCGAGATGACGTGCCAGACGACCTCGGACGGGACCGGGGCGCCGGTGTTCACGTCGTCCCAGGGCCGAAGCAGGTCGCCCGCGCCGACCAGCTCCGCACAGGTCGTGTGCATGATCTCGACGTCTCGGAGGAGCAGACCCTCGAGCAGCAGGACGCCGAGATCGCCCTCGTGACCCCGCAGGTCCTGCTCCGGCATCCACGGGCCGGGGGTGAGCGCAATCGTTCGGACCACGAGCGCGGCATGCGCGAGCTCGCGCTCGGCGGGCGGCAACTCCGCGCCCAGGTCGGGCACGGCCTCGATCAGCCGCACCGGAGCCGGGCGACTCGACGGATCCTCTCGACGCTCTGACAGCACCACGGACTTCTTGCCCGCTGGAGCCGGTCGTTATGCCGATAGCAGTACAGGGAAAACCCCGTGTGCCGTGTGGCAGTTCGAGCCGCTCCAGCTGGCGCCCATAGTTCTCGGCGCTTTCGCCTACGCCCGCCGCGCGGGCACCCTCGCCCGCCGCGGCCGGCCGGTTCCGCTTCGCCGCCAGGCCTGGTTCGCCGCCGGGCTGGCGCTGCTCGCGGTGGCGCTGGCGTCGCCGATCGACCGGATCGGCGAGCACGACCTCTTCTGGGTGCACATGGTGCAGCACCTGCTCCTCGGCGACCTGGCCGCGTACTGCGTGGTCAAGGGATTGACCGGCCCGCTCCTGCGGCCGCTCTTGGCGCTGCCGTTCGTGGGGCGGCTGCGGGTCCTCGCCCACCCGCTGCTGGCGCTGCCGCTGTGGGCGCTGGTCCTATGCGCCTGGCATATCCCCGCGCTCTACGACGCGGCGCTCGCCCACTCCGGCCTGCACGCGCTCGAACACAGCCTGTTCTTCGTGAGCGGCGCCCTGATGTGGGCGGCCGTGCTCAGCCCGCTGCCCGGCCCGGCCTGGTTCGGCAACGGCGCCAAGGTGGCATACGTGCTCGCGGTCCGAACGGTCGGCGCGGCGCTCGCGATGGTGTTCATCTGGGCCGGTCACCCGCTCTACGACTGGTACGGAACGCCGCTGTCCGACCAGGTGACGGGCGGGCTGATCATGTTCACCGAGGGCAGCATCGTCACGCTCCTCGTGATCGCCTGGCTGTTCCTCGACTGGATGCGCGAGGAGCCTAAGCGCGTGCGGCCCGAGCCTCGGCTTCGGCCCGATGCTGGTCTTCCTCCACCTCTTCGCTCCTCTGGAGCTCGCGGCAGATCCGCCTGACGACCAGGAACACCAGCGGCGGCAGGACGACCAGTGCCGCCCGGTAGATCCAGACCTGGGCCGCATAGCTCAAGCCGAAGGTGACCACGGCGCGGTCCATCGAGCCGGCGAAGAACACCACGAGGATCCAGCTCAGAAGGGCCGCCCCGAAGGCGGTCCTGCCCGGCGCGTCGCGCGGGCGGTCGAGCACGTTGTGGTAGCCGCGGTCGCCCGTGAGCCGCCGCTCGAGCCATGGATAGATGCCCAGGATCACGAAGATCAGGAGCGGGAACAGCGCTCCGCCCCAGAACGGGTTGGGCACCAGCGTGTAGTCGCCGATCCTGAGATCGAAGCCCGGCACCAGCCGCAGCGCGCCGATCAGCCAGCCCAGATACCAGTCGGGCTGGGCGCCGTTCGTCGACTGTGCGACCTGGTACGGGCCCCACTGCCAGATCGGGTTGATCTGGACGAGGCCGCCGAGAAGGAAGAGCACGGCGGCGACGCAGCTCATCAGCCCGAGGGAGCGCGGCGCCTGGCCGGGGAAGGTCGGGAGCCCGAGCAGCTTCCGCTCGCTTTGACGCTTGGTCCGTTTGAACTGCGTGTGATGGCGGCTGGCCACGAGGGTCAGGTGCGCCGCGATCAGCGTGCCGATCACCGCCGGCAGGATGAAGACGTGGGTGATGTACATGCGCGACTCGAAGGCGGCGTGGCCCGGATACGGGTCGCCCCAGACCAGCAGCGCCAGGTTGCCGCCCACGAACGGCACCGACTCGGCCACGGCGTAGCCGATCGCGAGGCCCATGCCCGAGAGCAGGTCGTCGACCATCGAGTAACCCAGGTAGCCCTCCGGCAGCACGACCATGAGCATCAGGAGCCCGATCAGGTAAGTGCCCTCGCGCGGCTTGCGGAAGGCGCCGGTGAAGAAGATGCGCAGCAGGTGGAGGACGATTGCGGCTACGAACACGTTGGCCGCCCAGTGGTGGGTCTGGCGGATGAGGAGTCCCGCGCGGACGTCGAAGGAGATGTCGACCACCGAGCGGTAGGCCTCGCTCATCTCCATGCCGCGGAGGGGCGCGTAGCTCCCGTGGTAGACGGTGTTGCTCAGGCTCGGCTCGAAGAAGAGCGTGAGGTAAACGCCCGTGGCGACGAGCACGATGAACGCGTAGAGCGCGACCTCGCCGAGCAGGAACGACCAGTGGTCGGGGAAGACGTAGCGCAGCAGCTTGGTGAGGAACGGGGCCGCGCCGCTGCGCGAGTCGACAACGCCGATCGCGCGCCGGATCACGAGCGCGCCCCTTTCCTGCGGACGCCCGACCAGGACGGGCCGACGGGGCCGGAGAAGTTGCCCGCGGCCCGGAGCACGCCCCGCCGGTCGGCCCGGAGCGGCAGCTGCGGCAGCGCGCGGCCCGCGGGGCCGAACAGGACCTTGCCCGCGCGCGCCGGGTCGAAGGTCGAGTAGTGGCAGGGACAGACGAGCGCCGGCCGCGGCGCCGTCGGCGGGAACAGCGGCTTGCGGTAGAGGGAGATCGCACAGCCCGCGTGGGTGCAGACCTTGGAGTAGGCGACGATGCCCTCCACGGCCCAGTCCGCGCGGTCGGCGGGCAGGGCCATCTCGCCGGCGGGGATTCGGACGACCACCAGCGGCGCACCGATCGTGTCCTGGCTCGCGCCCTCCGGAAAGGCGGTGTAGAAGGTGCCCTCGTCGATGTCGTCGACCCGCAGCGGGTTGCCGTCCTCGTCGACGAGGCGCCGGTTGCGCCGCCAGGGCGTGGAGTAGAGCGAGCCGGTGTCGAACACCGGCCCGAGCGAAACCGCCGGCGTCAGCGCCGCGAGCCCGATGGCGCCGCCGGCCGCCGTGGCCGCGGCTGTGAGGAGCCGCTTTCGCGTGATGCGCGTCCCGCTCTCGTGGACGATCCGCTCGACCGCCTCCTGCTCCTCCGGATGCTCGCGCTCCGGGTAGTCCTCCTCGATCTCCTCGACCGGGACGAGCTCCCTGCCCCACAGGATCAGCGCGGCCCCGAGGAACGCGAACGAGCCGCCGAGCGCCAGCCCGAACCACTGGGTTTGGCCGCGGAGGCCGTCGATCGCGTAGAAGACGATGAAGGCGACGGCCGCCGCGGCCGCGCACAGCAGCAGCGCGACCACCACGAGCTCGGCACGGGGCGCCTTCGGCGCCGGCTCCACGATCCGCTCCTTCTCTTCCTCGCGCTCCCGCCGCCGGCGGCGGCCGCCGCCCAGCCAGAGTAGGAGCGCGGCGAGCAGCCGCCTCACGCGCGGATCCTCTCCCCGATCACGACGCAGGCCATGACGAGCACGATGGCCGCGATGAACCAGGTCACCATGCCCTCGGGGATCGGTCCGACGTTGCCGATGCCCCAGCCGCCGCGGTCCACGGGGTGCTTGGTGCGCTGGACGTAGGCGATGATCGAGTCGAGCTCGGGGTCGCTGATCTGCTTCTTCGAGAAGCGCGGCATCACGTAGGGACCGATCCGCACCGCCTCGGCGATCTGCGTCGTGCTCGCGTCTCCCAGCGGCGGCACACGGGCGCCCGTCACGAAGCCGCCCCGCGCGGCGACCTGATGGCAGCCTCCGCAGTGCTCGGTGAAGAGCTGCTGTCCCTCCGCGACGTTGCCCTGCTCGGGATGCGGGGCCGGGATCGCCGGCCCGCCGCGCAGCGAGCCCACGTAGTCGACGAGCGCCCTGATCTCGCGGTCGCTGAACTGGAGCGGGTCGCGGCGGGTGGGCTGGTCGTAGGGGTTGCCGAGCGGCATGTAGCCGGTCCGCAGGTAGAAGTCCGGGGCCAGCTCGCCGACCCCGCGAAGGGACGGGCCGAGGCTCGGTACGTCGCCCGCGCCCGGGCGGGGCGAGCGGACGCCGCGGCCGTCGATGCCATGGCAGCTCGAGCAGTTGCCCGCGTACAGCTGCTCGCCGAGCTCGCGCAGCGACAGCCCCTCCCCGCCCTTCGGCTTCGAGACCCCCGAGCTCGGCTGGGCCACGGCCGGCGCCGCGACCACCAGGGCGGCGAGGCAAAGGGCGGCGAGCAGGCGCGGACCGGTCATCCCTGATGGCAGTTCTGGAGGATCGCCACCCCCACGCCGTCCATCACGATGATGAAGAAGAACAGGGGCGCGATCGCGATCCCCACCGTGGCCAGGAAATGGATCCTGCCCTGCGGCGGGTCCTCCTCCGCGCCCCCGGCGCCGCGCGCTCCGCGCGTGGCCCGAAAGGCCCTGATCGCGGCGAGCGCCGAGAGCAGCGCCACGCTCGCGGCGATCGCCGTGATCACCGTCACCCAGGCGTCGAGGGACAGCCCGCTCACGCCGCCGCGCTCGCAGCGGACCTCGGTGAGCCAGTAGCCCGCCACGTGCTGGACGGTCCACGCGAACGGGGCTCCCAGGAGCCCGAACCATTGAAGCCGCGTCATAGCGATGGCGACACCTGCGTGAGGACGATCGCGATCGCCACGGCGTTGACGAAGTACCAGTAGATCGCCACCACCTGCACCGCCACCAGCCGGTAGTTGGTGAGCCCGCCGAGGAGGCGGGCGAGGAGCCAGCCGATCATCAGGATGCCCACGAGCACGTGCACGTGGTGCGCGAACAGCATCGTGAAGTAGATGGAGCCGTAGGCGTTGTCGGTCGGCTGGAACTTGTCGAGGTCCGAGCTGAACAGGTGGATCTGCACGCCGAGGTAGACGGCCTGGGCGATCAGCGCCACGAGGAGCAGCAGCCAGGCCCGGCGCACGTGCGTCGCGCGCGCGGCGCGCACGGCCAGGAAGATCGGGACGCTCGTGGCCACCAGGATCGCGGTGAGGATCAGCGGCGCCGTCACGTCCGGCGGCTCGATGCCGGGCGGCGGCCAGTGCGAGACCTTGAGCCGCAGGTAGAGGTAGGACGAGATCAGCGTCCCGAAGAAGGCGATCTCGGTGGCGACGAGCAGGATCACGCCCCAGGTGCCAACCGGGAGCGAGACGCGCCGCCGGGCCGCGTAGGAGGCGGAGACCGCGCTGGTGGCCTCGGTGCTCCGCGTCACGGAATCCTCCGCGGGGCCTCCAGCCCCGCGTGCTGAGCCCATTGCTCCGCCTCCGGCATCGCTACCCAACGTCATGCCTCCTGCGGCTCCTTCCAGTGCCAGCCGCCCACCACCAGCAGCGCGAGCAGGGCCAACGTTCCTGCCACCACGTAGTGCCGCGTGAGCAGCATCGTGAAACCGGCCGCCAGCGTCGCCGCCAGCAGGATCGGCGACCACGACTTGGACGGCATCTCGAGGATCTCGTCCCAGTCGGCGTCGAGCACGCTCGACGCCGGCGTCTCGTGCCCCTCGTCCAGCACCCGCTCGGCGGGTCCGGCGAGGTCGCGCTGGTCGGCCTCCCGGTCCTCGCGGTCCCACATCGCGTAGGGACTCGTAACGCGCGGGATGACGGCGTAGTTGTAGGGGGGCGGCGGCGAGCTGGTGGACCACTCGAGCGTGTCTCCCCCGAACGGGTCGTTGCCCGCCCGGGCGCCGCGGAAGAGGCTCATGGCCAGGTTCGCGACGACCATCAGGAGGCCCGCCGCCAACAGGTACGACCCGATCGACTCGACCAGGTTGTAGCCGTCCCAGCCGAGGCCGTGCGGGTAGGTGTACTGGCGTCGCGGCATCCCGAGCAGCCCGACGATGTGCATGGGGAAGAAGGTCAGGTTCATCCCCACGAAGGTGAGCCAGAAGCTGGCCTGGCCCACGCGCTCGTAGTACATCCGGCCCGTGACCTTCGGGAACCAGTAGTACATGCCGCCGAGCAGCGGGAAGACGGCGGCGCCGAAGATCACGTAGTGGAAGTGGGCGACGACGTAGTAGGTGTCCGTCAGCTGCTGGTCGAACGGGATCGCGGCGAAGGTCACGCCCGACAGGCCGCCGAGCAGGAACAGCACGATGAAGCCGACGATCCACAGGAGCGGGGTCTTGAAACGGGGCGTACCGGTGACGATCGTCGTGATCCAGGCGAACAGCTGGATGCCGCTCGGGATGACGATGATCAGGCTCGCCGCGGCGAAGTAGACGGTCGTGACGGTGTTGAGCCCGACCGCGAACATGTGGTGCGCCCAGACGCCGAAGCCGATGAACGCGACGAGGACCTCGGCCAGCGCGACCAGCGGGAAGGCCACCATCTTGCGCCGGGTGAACGTCGGGATGATCGCCGTTGCGATCCCGAAGGCGGGCAGGATGATGATGTAGACCTCGGGGTGGCCGAAGATCCAGAACAGGTGCTGCCAGAGCAGCGTGTCGCCGCCCTGGGCCACGTCGAAGAAGTGGAAGCCGAGGGCGCGGTCCAGCTCGAGGAAGATCAGCGCCGTGTTCAGGGGCGGCAGCGCGAACACGAGCGCGAACGACGTCGCCAGCATCGCGTAGCAGAACAGCGGCATCCGGTTGAGCGCCATCCCCGGCGCGCGCAGCTTGAAAGTCGTGACGACGAGGTTCACGGCGGTGGCGGTCGAGGAGATGCCGTTGAAGATCAGCCCGAGCGTGTAGAAGTCGATGTTCGGCCCGGGCGAGAACTGCTTCGACCCGAGCGGGAGGTAGTCGAACCAGCCCGCGTTCGGGGCGCTCCCGATCGCCAGGCCCGTGTAGACGAAGAGCCCGGACGCGACGTAGATCCAGAACGAGAGGGCGTTCATCCGCGGGAACGCCATGTCGCGGGCCCCGATCATCAGCGGCAGCAGGTAATTGCCGAACGCGCCGATCGACATCGGGATGACGAACAGGAAGATCATCGTCACGCCGTGCATCGTCATCGCCTCGTCGAAGGCCCCGGGCGAGAGCAGGCCGCTGTTCGCGTGGAGCAGCTGCGTGCGGATCAAGAGCGCCTCGACTCCCCCGGCCGCGAAGAAGACGAGGGACGTGAAGAAGAACATCAGGCCGATCCGCTTGTGGTCCACGGTCGTCAGCCAGCCGACCACGCCCGACGGCTCAGCCCAGATCCGCTCGAGCCGTTCGGTGCGCTGCCGCCCGAGCGGGGCGGGCATCGTTGCCATCAGCGCAGCCCCTCCAGGTAGTTCGCGAGCCTGCGCACCTGCGCATCGCTGAGGCCGAGGGCAGGCATCTTGTTGCCGGGCTTGAAGTGCTGGGGGTCCCGGATCCAGCGCTCGAGGTAGCTGCCGCTGTTCGGGATCGTCAGCCCGGCGAGCGTGGTGCGGGTCTGGAGGTGCGTCAGGTCCGGCCCGATGTCACCGCGCGCGGAGGTCCCGCGGATCGTGTGGCAGCTCGCGCACTGCTCCGAGGCGAAGGCCCGCTCGCCCGCCGCGTCGGGCAGCGCCGGGCGCTCCATGTTGCGCAGCCAGGCGCGGAAGCGGCCCGGAGGGTCCGCGAACACGTACATCGACATGTGCGCGTGCTGGAGCCCGCAGAACTCAGCGCACTGGCCCCGGTAGCGCCCCGGCTTGTCCGCGTAGAGGAGGATCCGGTTGGGGTGGCCGGGGATCGTGTCGATCTTGCGGTTGAGCTGCGGGATCCAGATGCTGTGGATCACGTCGTCCGTCTTCCCGACCAGGTTCACGCGCGTGCGGACCGGGATGTGGATCTCGTTGGCGGTCACCGCGCGCGTCCCGGGGTAGCGCACCTCCCAGAACCACTGGTGACCGGTCACCTCCACGGTCAGCTTTGTGCTCGACGCCTTGGGCGCGTCGGTGTCCTTGAGCACGACGAGGTTCGCGAAGGCGAACACCCCCACCAGCACCACGATCGGCACGACGATCCCGAACACCACGACGGCGCCGGTCTCGACGCTCTCCCGCTTGCCGACCAGCGGCAGTCCCTCCTCGCGCCGGCTGAACCAGCCGACCAGGAGCATCGCGATCGCCCCGAAGAAGACGACGGCCGCGATGCCGAACATCCACCACCAGAGGTGATCGATCTCGCGGGCCGGGCCGCTCTCCGGCTTGAGCGGCGACTGCTCGCCGCAGCCGCTGACGACGACGGCGGCGGCGGTCGCGGCCGCAACGCACGAGGCGAATCTAGACAGGGTCGAACGGGCCACGCGGCGAGCCACAGGTACCCCCTCTCCGGAACGCGAAAACGAGCCGGTCAGCCCGCGGACAGGACGCGCTTCGGCACACCTTTGCGGGCCGGGTGAACGACGT
>DASXBA010000096.1:0-57210 GCA_036406475.1 Thermoleophilaceae bacterium
GGTAGCGGACCTCGAGCGTAAGACCTGAGCTAGAGCTTGATCACGACAATGACCGCGCTGATTAGCACGCAGATGATGATCACGATCTGCATCGCGATCCAGAAGCGCGGCAGCTGATTCAATCGATCAGCGACTGGCGCAGCGCGATCGCGACGGCGTGCGTCCTGGTGTCGGCCTGCAGCTTGGCGATGACACGCTTGGTATCAGACTTCACCGTCTCGACGCTGAGCCCGATCCGCCGCGCGATCTCCTCGGTGTGGTAGCCCTCGGCGAGTAGCTGGAGAATCTCCCGCTCTCGCTCGCTGAGCGGCTGCTCCCGGGTGCTGGCTCCCGTCATGAGAAGCGCGGGGGAGAGCGACGGGTCCACGAACGGCTTGCCGTCGGCGACCGTGCGGATCGCCCGCAGCAGGTCCTCGGGCGGCGAGCCCTTCATCACGTAGCCGCGCGCGCCGGCGGCGATGGCGTCTGACAGCAGCCGCTTGTCGCCGTAGGCGGAGAACATCACGAAGCTCACTCCGGGCGCCGCTTCGTGGATTCGCTTCACCGCGGAGATCCCGTCGATGCCCGGCAGGCGAACATCGATGAGCACGATTTGCGGGCTGAGGCGCGCGACCTCCTCGGTGTGGTAGCCCTCGGCGAGCAGCTGGAGGATCTCCCGCTCACGCTCCGACAGCGGCGCGTCGGCGGCGCCCTGGGTCATCAGCAGGGTGGGCGAGAGCGAGGGGTCGACGAACGCCTTGCCGTCGTTGACCGTCCGGATCGCCCGCAGTAGGTCCTCGGGCGGCGAGCCCTTCATCACGTAGCCGCGCGCGCCCGCCGCGATCGCGTCGGAGAGGAGGCGCTTGTCGCCGTAGGCGGAGAAGACGACGGTCTTCACGCTCGGGGCCTCGTCCTGGATGCGCTTGACGGCGGAGATGCCGTCGATGCCCGGAAGCCGGACGTCCATGACGACAACCTCGGGCTTGAGGCGCTTTACGGCGGCCAAAGCTTCCTCGCCGTTCTCGACAGTCCCCATCAACTCAAAATCGGGGGAGGCCCCGAAGAGGAGTGCGAGTCCCTGACGAACAGTCGGGTGATCGTCGACCGCCAGACACCGAACAGGTCTGGTCATCGAAGCTGGGGTAACCCTAGACGCTAAAAGGCCTGAAGGCCAGTGCTTTCTTTCTTCGGGATATGCTGCCGCCGTCCGTTGGGCAATAGAGGAGACGCACTTGTTCGGTTCGATCGTCGTAGGCACCGATGGCTCCGACACCGCGAGGGAAGCGGTGCGCCAGGCCACCGAGCTCGCTAGCCAGGTGGGCGCCAGGATCGACCTCGTAAGCGCGTACGAGCCGGTCCCCGAGGGGCGCCTGCGCGACGAGCGCCAGCAGGTCCCGGACGACCTCCAGTGGATGGTCAACCCGCGCGAGGACGTGACCAACGTCCTCGACGAGGCCGGCGAGCAGATCAAGCAGACCGGCGTCGAGGTGCAGACCCACGCCCGCGAAGGCGACCCCGCCGACGCCATCCTCGACGTGGCCGAGGAGCAGAAGGCCGGCCTGATCGTGGTGGGCAACAAGGGCATGACGGGCGCCAAGCGCTTCCTGCTGGGCAGCGTGCCCAACAAGGTGTCGCATCACGCGCCGTGCAGTGTGATGATCATCCGGACTACCTAGGCGCTAGTCGTTAGTCGCTAGGCGCTAGGGCGCCGGGTCATGGCCGTTCCTAGCGACTAACGACTAACGCCTAGCGACTCAGCGGAGCGCTGCCGCCGCATCTATCAACCCATACCCGTAGCGCTCGTCGAACCCGGGCGGGCCGGCGTCGCGGGCCGTGCGCTCGATCTGGAGCTGGACGGCCTTCGGGGTCGGGTGGCGTCCCAGGCGCTTGGTGCCGATGATCAGCGCGGCCAGGCCGGAGACGTGGGGCGCCGCCATCGACGTGCCCTCGTACCCGCCCGGCAGGCCGAAGCGGCGGATGCTCGAGGTGAAGGTCTGCTGGAAGACGTCGCGGCCGCGCCCGCGGGAGCACTCCCGCAGGTCCCAGGCGTTGTCGTCGTTGGGCGCGTTGGCGCCGCCGCCGGGTGCCGCGACGTCCACGTCGGCGCCGGCGTTGGAGTAGTCGGCCTCGCAGCCGGAGTCGGTGGTCGCCGCCACGGCGATGGTGTCGGACTCGCGGGCGGGGTAGGCCACCGTGCTGTCGGCCTGGTTGCCGGCCGCGGCAACGACCACGACGCCGTGCCGATGGGCGTAGCGCAGCGCGCGGACCACGTCGGGGATCTGCGACGCGCGCACGGAGGAGTCGAACTCGAGGCTCAGGTTGATCACATCGGCGTGGTGGCGGGTGGCCCAGCGGATCGCGCGGGAGATGGCGATCGTGTCGCCGGCGCCCTCGGCGTCGAGCACGCGCACGGGCATGATCTTGGTCCGGTAGGCGATGCCGGCGGCGGCCTTCTTGTTGTTGGTCGTCTCGCCGATCGTTCCCGCCACATGGGTGCCGTGGCCGTTGAGGTCGAACGGGTAGCGGTCCTCGTCGACGAAGTCGTAGCCCTTCGTGAAGTGGCGCAGGTCGGGCGCGCGCCGGTAGCGCTTGAAGTTGCGATAGGCGACTCCGGTGTCGAGCACGGCGACGACCGTGCCGCGGCCGCCGGGCGAGCCGAGCCTGCGTGCGAGCGACCAGGCGTCCGGCATGTGAATCCCGTATGTGCCCGAGAAGTTCCACTGGCGGCGGTAGCCGGGATCGTTCGGATGAAGCGCGGACGCGTGCGCGATGTAGTCGGGAACGGCGTAGGCGACGTTCGGGTCGGCGTTGAGCTCGGCGGCGGTCCGCCGAACCGTGTCGCCGTCCTTGACGGCCACCGCCTGGGAGCCGCCCGGCAGCGTCCCCTGGGAGCGCACGCCCACGATCTGCCTGACCGTGTCCCGCACGTGCGCCCCGGTGCCGCTCCGGTACTTCACGATCAGGCGGCCGGGAACGTACTGCGAAGCGGCGGCGCCGCCAGGCGCCGCCAGGAGGACCAGGGCCAGAGCGGCCGCGAAGATCAGGCGGATTCTCATTGAGTAGGTTGCCTTACCAGATGTACGCCCAATGAACACCCTGTATACAGGGAAGTTTTCACGCCTCGAAGCGAAGTCGCGGCAACCGCTGTGACGGTCTGCATCACTGGGGCTACGGGATTCATTGGCGGTCACGTCGCTCGGCTCGAATCCCGAAGGGGGTCGGTCCGCGTTACTTACCGCGACGAGGAACGGCTGGAACGCCTCGAGAAACTCGACGTGGAGCCCCTGCGAGCGGACACGATGGACCGTTCCGCGCTCCGGCGCGCCTTCCGCGGCTGCGACTTGGTGTATCACACCGCCGGGTTCGTAGGCGCCAGGCCATCCGAGCGGGTCTGGGAGGTGAACGCGCTCGGGCCGCGGATCGCGGTCGAGGCCGCGGCGGCCGAGGACGTCGGGCGGATCGTGATCACCTCGAGCGTGGCCGGCATCGGTCCCGCTCCGCCGGGCGAGGTCGGCTCCGAGGAGAACGTGTACCGCGGCGGCGGTCTGGGTCTGACCTACGTCGACGCCAAGCACGAGGGCGAGTCGGAGGCGCTGGCCGCGGGCGCCCGTCTGGGCATCGAGGTGGTGGTGGTCAACCCCTCGTACGTGTTCGGCGTGCCGGTCGACCCGTCGCAGCCCGGCGAGACCTCCAACCGCATGATCGGCAATTACCTTCGCGGCCGGCTGCCGGCGATCGTCGACGGCGAGACGAACGCCTCGGACGTCCGCGACGTGGCGCAGGGTCACCTGGGCGCCGCGGACAAGGGCACGCCCGGCGAGCGCTACGTGCTCGGCGGCCACGACATCCGCTGGGTCGAGCTGATGGAGCGCGTGGCCGAGCTCTCCGGCGTGCAGCAGCCGCTGCTCGTCCTCCCGCGCGAGACGGCACGAGTCGCCCGCGTCGCCGAGACCCTGCGCCTGCCGGGCGTGGTGCCGGCGGAGGCATTCGAGCTGATGGCGCAGAACTGGCGCTTCTCCTCGCGCAAGGCCAAGCGCGAGCTCGGCTACCGCGTGCGCTCGCTCAACACCACCCTTCGCGACACGATCCGGTGGTACCGCGACCTGATCGAGGACGGCGCCTTCGACGGCGGCTCGGTGTCGTCGATGTCGCTGGCGGCCGCGGGCGTCCGCCTGGCGGAGAGGACCGGGGTCCTCGCCGGGATGCGCACGGCCGAGCGCTACCTCGGCCGGCGGCTCGTCAGCGGCCCATGAGGCCGGGCTTCTTCCCGCGCGACGAGCACTTCATGCGGCTGGCGCTGCGCGAGGCCGAGCGCGCCGTCGACCACGACGACGTGCCGATCGGCTGCGTGATCGTTCACGGCGGAGAGGTGATCGGCGCCGCCCCCAACGAGCGCGAGCTGCGAGCCGATCCCACGGCCCACGCCGAGATCCTCGCCCTGCGCGAGGCGGCGCGGGCGCTCGGCAGCTGGCGCCTGCTCGACACGGTCCTCTACGTGACCCTCGAGCCCTGCGCGATGTGCGCCGGCGCGATCGTGCTGGGGCGCGTGCCGCGCGTGGTCTACGGCACCGAGGATCCCAAGGCCGGCGCGGCCGGCAGCGTGCTCGACGTGCTGGGCGAGCCGCGGCTCAACCACCGTCCCGAGGTGGCCGGCGGGCTGCTCGCCGGCGACTGCGCCGACCTCCTGCGCGAGTTCTTCGCCGGCAGGCGCTAGCGACCTAAGCCGCCGCGGCCTGCGGCTCCCAGCGGAAGCGGCGCACCGACACGATCAGGCCGGCCGCTCCCCAGACGAGGAGCGAGCTGACGTTCTGGCCCGAGAGGCCGGTCCCGCTCGTGCCGGTCACGAAGCACGTCTGCATGCCCTCCGCCAGGTGGTACAGGGGGAAGATCTTTCCGATCGACTCGAGCCAGTTCGGCAGGTTGTCGACCGAGACGAAGACGCCCGAGACGAACGACAGCATCACCGCGGCGAAGGGGCCTATGGTCGAAGCGGCCTCGACGGTGGGCGTGAAGACCGTGAGCGCGATCCCGAGCGTCACGAGGCAGGCCGTGCCGAGGGCCACGTAGACCACCAATGCGATTACCCGCTCTCCCGGCAGGTGGACGCCGTAGGCGATCACGCCGACGAGCACCAGGGCGGTGACGGTGATCACGACCTGGACGATCGCCCGCACGATCTGCGCGGTCATGAAGGTCCAGGGCGGCATCGGCGTGCCGCGAAGGCGCTTGAGCTGGCCCGACTCACGCTGCGTGGTCAGCGCCACGGCGACCGTCGAGAAGGAGGCGAGCATGATCGCGTAGGCCGCGATCCCGGCCGTGAAATAGGCCTGGGCGTCGATCGTTCCGCCGCCGAACTTCACGGTCGGGTCGCCGCCGGAGCTGAAGATCGAGTTGAAGAGGACGAGCAGGATGACCGGGAAGACGATCCCGAACACCACCACGCGGGGAGTGCGGGCGATCGTGAGCAGCGCGTAGCGTGCCTGCACCAGGACGAGCCGCACGTCAGCCACGGGTCAGCTCCAGGAACACGTCCTCGAGGCTGGGCCGGCGCGCCTCGAGCGAATCGAGATGGACGCCCGACTCCTCCGCCCAGGAGGTGAGGCGGTAGAGGGTGCGCTGGGCGTCGTCGGTCCGCACGGTCACCACTCGCCCGGACGTCTCCACGGCGGCCTCCAGCCGTGAGCGAAGCTCGTCCGGCGTCACTCCGTCCGGCAGCTCGAAGCTCACGACCGTCGCCCCGTTCTGGGGGCCGAGCTCATCCGGCCGGCCGTCCGCGACGATGCGGCCATCGCGCAGGATCGCGACGCGGTCGGAGAGGTGCTGTGCCTCGTCCATGTAGTGGGTCGTGAGCAGCACGGTCTTGCCGAGGTCCCGCAGCCCCTCGATCATGTTCCAGGCGTCCCGGCGCGCCGACGGGTCGAAGCCGGTCGTGGGCTCGTCGAGAAAGAGGAGCTCGGGATCGCCCACGAGCGCCACCGCCACGTCGAGGCGCCGCCGCTGCCCGCCCGAGAGCGTCCCTGCGCGCGAGCCGAGCCGGTCGCCGAGCCCCACCAGGTCCGCCGCCTCGCGCACCGCCAGCGGCGAGCCGTAGAAGCTCGCGTAGAGCGAGAGCGTCTCGGCCACGCTCAGCAGCGGGTTGAGCTCGCAGTCCTGGAGGACGAGGCCGATGCGGTCGCGCCACTCGCGCGTGGGCCGGCCCGGGTCGGCGCCCAGCACCGAGACCTCGCCGTCCGTCCGCTCCCGGTAGCCCTCGAGGACCTCGATCGTGGTGGTCTTGCCCGCGCCGTTAGGGCCGAGGAATCCGAACACCTCGCCGGTCTCTACCTCGAAGTCGATCCCGCGAACGGCCTCCAGCGCGCCGTAGCTCTTCTTCAGCCCCCTGACGCTGATCGCGGTAGCCACTAGAGCTCCGCCAGAACCTCGCTCGCCGCGCGCTCCCCGGAGCGGACCGCGCCGTCCATGTACCCGTTCCAGTAGGTGGCGGTCTCGCTGCCGGCCCAGTGGATCCGGCCGATCGGCCTACGGATCCAGCGGCCGTACTCGGACAGCGCGCCCGGCGTCGTGAAGCCGACGGGGCAGCCCCGCGTCCAGACCTCGGTCGCCCAGTCCTTCTCTATGTACCTGCGCGGGTGGAGCGCCTGGTCGCCGAAGTAGCGGGCGAAGGACCCGAGCACGCCCTGGCGGCGGTCGGCGACGTCCTTGGGTGCCCAGCCGCGCGCCTCGTCGCCGCCGACGAAGCCGATGAGGACCCCGCGCTTGCCGTCCTCCGGGCTGGCGTCGAAGGTGCTGGTCGCCGGCCCGGTGTCCGAGATGGCCTGTCCGGAGAGGCCGTCCGCGCGCCAGAACGGGCTGTCGTAGAGGGCCTCGCACTTCAGCAGCCAGCCCTGCGGGTACCGCTGGATCAGCTGCACGCGGCGGGCGTGCATCTTCGGGTGGTACTCGATCTCCGCGGTCAGGACCGGCGGGATCGCGACGATCACGCGCTTGGCCTCGACGTTGAAGCGGTCGGAGTAGACCCGGACGCCGTGGTCCAGACGCGTGATGCCGCGCACCGGCGACTCGAGCACCACGCGGGAGCCGAGTCGCTTGGCCAGCCGCAGGGCGATCAGCTGGGTGCCGCCGACGAAGCGCGTCTCCTGCGCCCCCCCGCCGGTCGTTATGAGCCGCAGGAGGCTGCCGGGGTTGCGCTCGTTGCCGGCGGCTGCGATGTAGAAGAGGACGAAGAGCAGGGACAGGTCGCGCGCCTCGGCCCCCCAGTTGGGCTGGACGGCACCGTCCAGCGCCGCCTTGCCGCTGTTCGTCGTCAGGTTCGCCTGCTTCCAGGTCTCGAAGGTCTGGGAGTCCCACTCGTTCGCACGGGCGGACTTCCACGGCTCGTCGACCGGGACCTCTCGTGACATCGCGTCCAGTTGCAGCAGGGCGGGCAGGTCCTTGATGACGCCCGGATCCGTCGGCAGGCCGGTGGCCGGGTAGCGGCTCCGTTTGCCCCCGAAGTACTGGACGTTGCTGCCCTCGTTGTATGTCTTGAAGGTCTTGACCCCGAGCTCGCGCGCGAGCGCGGCGATGTGGTCCTGGGTCGGACCGATGAAGCCGGCGCCCATGTCGGCGTAGTCGCCGCTGCCGAGCGACTCCCTCAGCATCCGGCCGCCGACGCGGTCGCGCGCTTCCAGCACGAGGACGGACTTGTGGGCGCGCACCAGCTGCCGCGCCGCGGTGAGGCCGGCGATCCCCGCGCCCACGACCGCCACGTCGACGTGTCGGGTCCGCTTGCCGGCGGCTTGCGCTCCCGCCGCCGTGGCCAGTCCGGTGCCGGCCGCGCCGGCCGCCGCCGTGCCGATCAGACCTCGTCTGGTGATCCCTTCCCTCGACATCCCCGCCTCCGGAGAGTAGGGGACAGCGCCTAGACTGCTTGGACCGCTCGGAGGGGTGCCGGAGTGGTTGAACGGGGCGGTCTCGAAAACCGTTGGGGGCCGTTAGGTCCCTCGTGGGTTCGAATCCCACCCCCTCCGCTCGTAGGCCGCTTCAATCAGTGGCGATGTGCGAGGCGCCGTCGGCGTTTCTGGCGCTCGCCCGCAGGTACGCGATCACGGCGAGCACCCGGCGATGGGTGTCCTCGCCCTGGGGCAACCGGAGCTTCATCAGCACGTTTCGGACGTGGCCCTCCACGGTCCGCTCGGTCAGGACAAGACGCTGCGCGATGCCGCTGTTCGTGAGCCCCTCCGCCATCAGCGAAAGGACCTCCCGCTCGCGGTCGCTGAGATCGGCGAGCGCGTCGGCCTCGCCCCCAACGAGCGATGCGACGACCTGGGGATCGAGCGCAGAGCCGCCTCCGGCCACGCGTTCGGCCGCGTCGAGGAACTCGGCGACGTCCAGCACCCGGTCCTTCAGCAGGTAGCCGAAGCCGCCCTGCGAGACAAGCCCTACGGCTCCGGCTGACTCAACGTGCTGAGAGAGGACCAGGACTGCAACCCCCGGGTGCGCGTCGCGGATCCACTCCGCGGCACGGATGCCCTCGTCCGTGAACGAGGGAGGCATGCGCACGTCGACGACCGCCAGGTCGGGGTCGTACTCGCTGACGGCGCCGCGAAGACCGTCGGGCTCAGCCACCGCGGCGACGACCTCGTGGCCCGCGTCTTCGAACAACCGGCTCAAGCCTGCGCGCAGCAGGGCCTGGTCCTCGGCGATGACTACGCGCACGGGAGCTCCGCGGTCACGAGCGTCCCCGCGGCCGGCTCGCTCTCCACCCGCAAGCGCCCGCCGAGCGCCGCGACGCGGTCGCTCATCCCTACGAGTCCTGACCCTCCGCTGCTGCCGGCACCGCCCGCCCCGTCGTCGCGCACGGAGACGACCAGCGTCCCGTTCCGCTGCGCGGCTGTGACCGTGACGCGGGACGCGTGGGCGTGCTTGATCGTGTTCGTCAGCGCCTCGCTGACGACGAAGTAGGCGGCCGTCTCGAGCCGGTCATCGAAGCGCTCGTTCGTCGCCTCGACCGTCGTGCGCAGGGGCGAGCGAGCGGCGAGCGCGCGGAGCGCCGCGGCCAGGCCGTCGTCGAGCCCGGCCGGTCGGACGCCGCGAGCGAGCTCCCGCAGTTCCTCGATGGCGTCCGTGAGCTCGGCCACGGCGGCGTCGAGCTCGGCCGCCTCCCGGCTTGCGCCCGGGAGCTGCCCCTGGACGTGTCTCAGGGCCAGCCCGATCGACACGAGCCGCTGCTGGGCGCCGTCGTGGAGGTCACGCTCGAGGTGGCGCCGCTCCTCGTACCCCGCTGTCACGATCCGAGCGCGGGAGTCCTCGACGTCCGCGAGACGCCGTCTGACCTCGGCACGCAGGCGCCCGACCTCGATCGCCAGGCCGGCGGCGGCGAGGACCGCTTCCAGGAGGTTCGGCCGGCGCGCCAGCGCTTCGTCGTGGATGACGGTCGCCAGCTGGAGGTCGCCCCGGCGGACCGGCGTCCGAGCTCGCCCGGACGCGTCCGGAAGACCGACCGCACGGCCGGTGGCGTTCACATGAATCTCCTCCTCAGGGAGCCAGAAGAGCAGCTCGAGATCGGGGTCGCCGAGCGCCTCGGCGAGCACGGCCCCGGTCTTCTCCGGCGCCGCCCGCCCGGCCCGAAGCTCGGCGAGGAACCGCTCGACCGTCTGCAGGCCCTCGTAGCGCGCCCGGTCGAAGCGCCGGTCGACGGCTTTCTGGACGCGCGTGCGGAGCGGGCGGAAGAGGAGCGCGACGGCCAGGGTCGCGGCGGCCGTCGGCACGGTCGATCCCGATCCGATCGCGACCCCGAGGCCAAGCGCAATCGCCGCATAGACCGCCGCGAGTCCCGCCGTGAGGGTGGCGTAGACGAGCGTCCGGTTTATCACGATGTCGATGTCGTAGAGGCGGTAGCGCAGGATCGCCACGGCTGCGGCGACTGGCAGCCCCAAGATGCTGAACTCGATCGCGACGTTGGCGACGTGCGCGCCGACGACGTCGTACACGGCGATCCCCGACGGGAGGATCACGGCGATCACCGCCGCCGCGAGGGCGATCCACTTGATCTGCTCGCGCTGCTCGCGGTCGCCGCGGCGGGACCTCAGCACCACGGCGGCGACCGACCCAGCGAGGGCGATGGCGACGAGCAGGAACCCGATCCCCTGCAGCGGATCCGCGAGCCCGACGCCGTACGGGTTCTGCACGCGCGGGTAATCCTCGAGCTTCCCGGGGCTGAGCAGCGATCCGAGCCACGTCAGCGCGATTCCGAGTCCAGCGCACCAGGCGACGATCCGCCAGCGCCGCCCGGGGAGGAGCCTTCCGTCCGGGAACAGGAGCAGCAGGAAGGTGGCCGGGATGAGCACCCACGGAGTCCAGGAGCTGTTCGCGTACCAGGCCGCCGCCTCGCCGAGCCCCTCCGAGCCGCCCGCGCCCGACGTCCAGTAGTGCGCGTAGCCGGCGGCCAGGGCGCCGAGGGCGACGGTCAATGCGACCAGCAGGAACATCCAGCCGATCGGGTTCGCGGGCTGGTGTCGCGTCACGAGAACGCCGACCGGGAGCAGCGTGGCCGTCAGCGCGATGGTGAAGACCCTGCTCGTGTTGAGCCCGGCGTCCCCGGCGGCGTAAAGCGCAAGCCCGCACCCGAGGACCACGAGGCAGAGCGTCACGAGTCCCCAGGAGAGTCGCTTCGCGAGCGGGACGCTCATGCGCGGATGATCGCCCGATTGCAGCGGTCCCACAAGCGCGCTGGCGCGCGGTCGGAAACACGTGCTGGCACGTGGCGCGGTCAGGTGGCTGTCTCGATGGCGAGCCGCCGCGGCGACCGTAGCTTCGAGCTGTCCGCTCACCCCTCGAAAGGAGCAGCAAATGGAAAGCTCAGTCACCCGTCCGGCCGTCGACATCGCGACTGACAAGCCGAGGCCCGGCCTCGGGCTACTGCTGGCCGTGCTGGCAGTCCCGGGCTCGACGGTTGCCTTCGACCTGCCGGGCGGCGGCTTCTACATCGGCCTGCCGCTGGCCGTCGCGGCCATCGTCCTCGGCGTGCGCGCCCGCCGAGCGGGAGTGGGCAAGACCCGGTCGACCGCGGCCGTGATCGTGGCCGGCCTCTGCATTGCGCAGATGGCGATCTGGACCACTGTCTCGGCGTTGAGCTGAGCGGGCCGACGCTCCCTCGCAGACAAAGGAGATTCCCATGTCACAGCTCACCCACCCGATTACCACATTCCGCTCGCATCGGACGGTCGTGCTGGCCGCGCTGCTGGCGCTGGCCGCGACGGCGGCGGTCGTGCTGGTGCTCGCCATCGGCGGCTCGTCGGACGACTCGAGCACAACGCCGGCGAGCCAAGGCAGCCAGCCGGGCGTCCGCTACGACGGCGGTCCCGAGGAGGGCAGCTCCGGGCAGTCCTTCCAGCCGAGCCTGCGCTACGACGGCGGGCCGGAGGAAGGGAGCGCCGCGATTTCGGGTCGTTAGGCCGACTGCGGTCCGGCACGCCCTGGCTCGCGGCTCCCCATGGGACTTCGGCACGGTCGAGCTCATCGTGCGCCGCGAGCCGGGGACACCATCCGGCGGGTTGGCGCGATCTACCCGTCAGAAGCCACGGCGGGTGAGTAGCTCGCGTCTTGCTCGCAGGGGATCAGCGAGAAGTCAGGCACGTTTGGGCCCCCGGAGGTCCCGCCCGGGAATGAGTGGGCTCCGGGAGCTACGACGGCCTCACACGGCCTACTGGCCCCCGGAGCTTGTCAGCTGCCGGTAAACCGCGGTGGCCGTCGCTCGGCCGCGGCTCTAACACCCTCACGGAAGTCGCTGGTCCCGAACAGCTTGGCCTGCTCGGCCGCCTCGTGCGCGGTGGCCGCGCGGATCTGGTCGGCCAGATGCCCGCGCATCGTCTCGCGGATGGCGGGGACCGCTAGTGGCGACGAGGCGGCTATCTCACTGGCCAGCGCCACGGCCTCTTCGCGCAGACGGTCGCGGGCCACAAGCCGGTCACAGAGGCCGATCCGGTGCGCTTCCTCGCCGCGCAACCGCGCGCCGGTGTACAGCAGTTCGAGGGCGCGCTGGCTATCCACGACGAGCGGGAGGGTTACCGTGATCCCGAACCCGTGATGGATGCCCAGCCGGGCGAAGTTGGCGCTGAATCGCGAGTCGCGGGCGGCCACGCGGAAATCCGCTGAGAGCGCGACCCCCAGGCCGCCGCCCACCGCCGCTCCCTGGACCGCCGCCACCACCGGCAGGCGGGCGGCGAACAACCTCACCGCCTGCTCATACAGATCACCCTCGGCCGGGTTCTTGCCGGCGAAGTTGGCCCCGGCGCAGAAATTCTTGCCTTCTGAACACAACACGATCACGCGGCACGAGCCACCGCGCTCGAGCTGCTCGTAGGCGTCGGCGATCGCGCCGACCAGCGCCCCGTCGAAGTAATTGTGGGGCGGGCGGCTGAACTCCACGAGCATCACGTGCTCGGTGGCCGGACGGATCGAGACCTCTTCGCTCACAGCGTCCGTCAGCGACTCATCTCCCCGTGTTCGAGGCGCCGAGCAGGTGCAGCATCTGCTCAACCACCAAGCTGACGTGCTGCCGGCGGACTGCGGCATCCCGGAGATCGCGGGCGAGGGCGGCCATGAATGTCGACTGCTGGCTCAGCGGCGAAAACGTGAGCGAGACCAGGACCAACACAGCGTCGTCGACGTCGAAGGAACGCAGCGAGCGCCTACGTGCGACCGCTCTCACCGCCACCAGAGCCTCGCGCATCGCGGTGGCCTTGCGTTGCGCTAGGCGCAGGCCCTCGCCGCCACGCAGCTCCTCGCGGACGATCAGTCCCACGAACGCCGGCCGCCTCAGCAGGAACGACATATAGCTTTCGATCGCGCGAGTGAGCGGCTGGCGAAGGGAGCCGGCTCGCCCTGACTCACACCAGGCTCGGACCGGCGCGAACGCCCGCGCGGTGGCCTCCTCCCGATCGGCGAACACGCGCTCCAGCACTGCGACGTACAAATCCTGTTTGGAGCCGAAGAAGTAGTTGGGTGTGCCCCGCGACAGCCCCGCCGCGTCGCCGATCTCCTGAAGGCTCACCGCCTCAAAGCCACGTTCGGCAAACCGCGTCTCGGCGGCATCCAGGATCGCCCTGCGGCTGCGATCCGCGTCGCGGATCCGCGGTCCGGCGGCAAGCACAGCCATCGATGAGAGTCTACAACTTGCTAGACATCAAGTAAGTTAACCGAACCGCTGGAGGCGCGCGAGTCCCCAGCTCACGGGCCAGGGACCCTGCCGCGCTCGCGCTCCCAAGCCTCGCGCGCCTGTCGTGCCACCTCGTCGCCGCTCGATCCGGTCCTTACCACGAGCCCTTCGAGGGCGGCGCGCGTCGCCTCGTCGGTCTCCTCCGCAGCCCGGGCGGCCAGCCGGCGCGCGTCCCAGCGGGCCAGCGTGGGCAGTACGTAGCCGAGACGTGCGCGCCTCGGGTAGATCAGGCGCGTCTTTCCACGCTCCAGCGCAACGGCGGTCAGGCGCGCGAGCACTGTTGCGTCCCCAAGCGGCGTTCGGTCAAGCATTCGCTCGATCCCGGGCGCCAGCCTGGTCTCGCCCTGGACGGCGGTGTCGACCGGCCCCGGAATCACCTCCAACACCCGCACCGGCGAGGCCGCCAGCTCCATCGCCAAGGTCTCCGTCGCGACGCCGAATGCCCCTTTGGTTGCGGCGTACGCGCCGAACCCAGGCCACGTGCTCACCTGCGCCATGGACGTGACGTTCACCACCGCGCCGTGTCCACGCTCCTTCATCGGAGGCACGAGTGCCTTGATCAGCGCGAGCGGGCTCCAGTAGTTGGTTTCGAAGGCATCGCGCGCCTCCTCTCCGTCGCCCACCGCGCAGATCCTTCCGCCGACGCCTCCGCCGGCGTTGTTGACCAAGACGTCGACTCGCCCGAGTTCGGCCTCGGCCTCCGTCGCAAGCGCCCGGGCGGCTCCCTTCTGAGACAGATCCGCATCGACGATCGCGGGCCGTGTTCCGCCTCGAGCGGCGATCTCGTCGGCCAGCGACTCGAGGAGCGACCGCCTGCGCGCGCTGATCGCGAGCAGGCCGCCACGCGCCGCCAGCTCCTTCGCGAGCTCGCGCCCGATCCCGCTCGAGGCGCCGGTGAGTAGCACGCGGCTATCCGCGAGCTTGAAATGTTCCATGCCCGCCTCCTCTCGAGAGGAACACAACCAGCCACGAGCCGATCTTCACGGCTCTAGCTCGACTTGTGCAGCCGCCCTGCACGCTGCAGGCCGCGGGTTCGATTGCGGTCGCTGGCGACGATCTCCGCCGAAGCGCTCCGGTGCCGCGCGTAGATCTCGTACGCCCAGTCGAGGATGCCTGCTTCGGCGAGCGCATCGCGCGCCGGCGCGAGCAGCGGGTGCCCCCGCTGTGGCTGCGGATAGGGAAACTCCGCTGGCGCTGCGAGGGGCGCCACGAGGGCCGCCAGCGTGAGATCGGCGACCGTGAACTCGCCACCCACCAGGTAGCCGCCGGGTCCCAGCTCACCTCGAAAGACCTCCCCGGCCTGCGAGAGCTTCTCGTAGGCGAGCATGACCGACTCCTCGCTGATGCCGAACTCGGAGGTCATGCGGCGCCTCACGAGCGGGAACATCGCACGCCCCAGCGCGCCGCGTGCTCCGTTGAGATCAGGGGCGAAGGCGCCGAGGAACAACCTCCCGTCGGGCAGCATGTGATGGAGCGCGAGCAGCCTGGTATGCGCGCCCAGCTCTTCGTCGAAGAAGTCTTCGAGCTCGAGTGCGCGTCGCCTCGCGTCGGCATCCTCGGGGTAGAGCGGCGGCGCGGGGTAGCGCTGCTCCAGTGCCGCGATAATCTGCGTGGAGTCGCCGATGGCGCGCCCGTCCAGCACCGCCACCGGAAACGTGTTGCCGCCGCTGAGTTTGTTTGCGATGGCGCGATGCGGGCCCCCCATTGCGGCCCTGCGCAGATGAGGAACCTGCTTGTAGTCGAGCGCCCAGCGCGCCTTCTCGTTGTAGTGGGACACCTTCAGGTGCCAGAGGACCGGTGGGGCCTCCGCGGTCTTGTCGGCGGCGTCCGTGGCTGCTTCGGGAGCTAGCTCGGGCACTTCAGTTCTCCTTGGTCGACGCCTCAAGCGGGTCCGGTCCCGGATCCCTGCCGGCCGCGACGAGCGCGAGCCGCGGGAGATAATGGCCCCAGCCGTTCCGATGGAACTCGACGGCTGCTGCGTGCAGTCGCCGGTGGGCGAGGCGTACGAGCGTGCCGGAGTCATCGGGGGTGAACGACACCTCAACGGCCGTCGTCTGCGGTGGGGTCGCAAACAGCTCCTGCTCCCAGCCCCACGTCAGGCTGATGCGCTTTGGGGGGTCGATGGCGACGAACTCGCCCGACATCACGACGCCGGTCTCGGCCACCCCTGGCGGCTCCCTCTGCAGACCCAGGGCGGATTGCCAGAAGTCGATCACCGCTCGGCGTGGTCGAAACCTGATGCGGCAGACGCCACCCGGGCGTGGGTCCAGGGTTGCCTGAATCCCCATCCACTGGATCATCTTCATTGGGTCGGTGAAGAACGAGAAGACGGTCTCCGGACGAGCCGCGACCCAGATCTCGTGCTCGACGACCTCAGTTCCGGCGGGCGTCGCGGGCACCGGTCCCCCGTTCTTCGTCCTCAGCGACTTGCTTCAGACGTTCCAGGCTTGTGGGCACCACTTGTGCCAGAAACGCGTTCAGGTCGGCGAGGCCCTCAGGGCGCACGCTGTAGAGGCGCCGCGTCCCGTCGCGGCGCTCGCTGACAAGCCCCGTCTCTCGCAGCACCCTGAGGTGCTGCGAGATCGCCGGCTGAGTGACGGCGAACCGGGACGCGACCTCGCCCGCGCTCAGCTCACCCGCCGCGAGCAGTCGGAGGATCTCCCTCCGCTTGGGTTGAGCGATTGCCTCGAAGATCTCCATTTCGCAGCCATAGCTTAGCATTGACTTATATAAGCTGAAGCTTTGCTAAGCTCGCCGCCGAACGATCCACGGAGGGGAGTGCAGAGCGATGAATCCAGAGACCAGGTTGGCGCCCGTGGCCCCCGAGCCGCGGATCGCGGATTTGAGCTTCTGCCTGCTGACGACGTTCGACTGGACTGGCACCGGGGTGGAGACGCGTGCTCCCTTCGCTCCGGGCGACGGCCGGCTCTACCTGCAACTCGCGGCCTCGAGCCCGGCGGTGCAGCGCCTCTGGAACATCGCCAAGGTGAGGGTTGTCTCCTGCACGGCCGCGGGACGGCCGACCGGTATGTGCGTCGACGGCGACGCCCGGGTCCTCGGCCCCGGGCAGGACGAGGCCGCCTGGCGGGCACTTGAGGGAGCGTCCCGTCGCTCGTTCGGCTGCCTCGGCACAACTGTGCACCTCGACGACCTCCTGTACGTGGAGGTTGTCCCCGCGCGGGCCTTGTAGCCCGCGAAGTCCCCCGCCTCAGTGCACCGCCGCGGGTCGGCTGCCCTGGCGGCCGCTCGGCGCCGGCTCGATCGGAGCCTTGCCCTTGACCAGCCGCGGGAACTGCTGCCCTGCGAACAGCGACGGCGGCTGGACGAAGCACGGCGGCGCCGCTTCCTCTCCCCCGGGTGGCCTGGTGTCGACCGGATCTGGAATCTCCTTGCCCCCGGGACAGGTGAAGCTTTCGATTGTTCCCAGCCCGCTCGCGCGCGCGTAGACGTTGGGCGCGATATAGGCGTTGCCCCGGTCATAGCCGGGACGGCTCGCGTGTTCCTCGAAGCTGCGGCCGTCGATGATCCCGTTCTGCACCGAGTAGGGCGTCGTCGGGCTGGTCCCAGCGGCGAGGTTCGAGGACCCGTCGCTCAGGAAGCCACCGATCACTTGCTGGTTGAAGCTGAGGTACGCGAGGATCGGATTGAGCTCGGCAAAGGCACCGTGGAGCGCCTCGACCACCGGCTCGGCGCCGCGGAAGATGCGCGCGGCGTCGGGAAGGCCCTGCTCGGAGGCGTCGATCAGCGGGTTGAGGTCGCGGAAGAGCGCCTTGAGGTCCGGCGAGAGCTCGCCGAGGTCGTGGACCGTTGGCCGGAGGTCGTCCGCCGGGCGGCGGAGGTCGCGAACAAGCGGTCGCGTTGAGCGCGAGAAGCGCTCGAGGCGTGCGAGGGTGGCGCGCGACTCATCGAGAAACGTCGGGAAGACGGCGAACGTCTGCGCCAGCGCCTGGTCGCGCGAGGCGGTCGCCGAAAAGGTCCTGTTGGCGTTGACGATCAGCTGCCGGAGCGCCCCCTCCCGCTGGCTCAGGGCACCGAAGACGGCACCGGTGTTGCGAACCAGCCTGCGAACGGCCAGCCCCTGCTCGTCGAGCACTTCGAACAGCGTCGAGCCGTCCACGGCGGTCGGCTCGAGGTTGCCCAGGGCGTCGTTGAGCCGTTCCGGGGTCGGCCGCCCCGGCGAGCGCCGGCTCGCCCGCGCGAGTTCCGCCACCCACTGGCGAAAGGCCTCCCGGGTCGGCCGGTCGAAGGCGTTGAAGATCTCGTCGAGCTGAACCGTCGGTTCGACATGGGAGCTGGCCAGGGTGCCGCCGTCGGGCAACAGTCCGGCCGCCCTGTGACCCGGAGCGAGCTCCACATACGACTCGCCGAACAGGGTCTTCTGGCGCAAGACGGCCCTGGAGTCCTTCGGGATCGGGGCGAAGTTCGACTTCAGCTCGATCTCGACGAGCGTCCGCCTGGCGCCCGGCTCCAGGCTCTTGCTCTTCACCTTGCCGACGTTGACGCCGGCGATCCTCACGTCGGCTTCTTGGGCGAGCGTCGCCGCCTCCGGAATGGCGACCTTGAAGCGGTAGCCCTTTGCCTCGAGCGGGATCGATCCTCCGAAGGTCAGCCAGAGGAACATCAGCAGCCCGATGCAGGAGAGGGAGAAGAGGACCATCGCCGCGACTCGTCCGAGGCTGGGGGTCTCCTTGATCACGGGCAGGCGCCTCCGAAGCCGGAGGTTGCCAGCGCGGTGAGCACATGAGTCTGCGTCGCCGCCGGGAGCTGCGACAGGGCGGGCGCGAGCGTCGAGACGAGCGCGGCCGGGTCGGCGCTGCACAGCGTCAGCCGTCGCCAGACGCCCTGGGCGTCCGCGGTGCTGAAGACCGAAGCCCCGTTCTCGCCGGCCCACGCGAGCCAGTAGAGGTAGCCCTCCTGGCGGGCGCGGTCTCGCCCCGCCTGCCCCGTCAGGCCCTCGTTGCCGCCGGGGTTGAACGCGAGGATGTTGGCGAGGCGGTTGAGCTTGCCGAACGCGGTGGTCAGGTCCGGGGTCGCCCGGGCCAGGTTCTTCGCCGCCCGGCCCAGGTCACGGACGAAGGGCCGGCCTGCGCGAGTAAACGGCCGCACCTGGCCCCGGAGGATCGGGGTTCCCTCGCGGGCCAGCGGAAGGAGCTCTCGGTTGGCGCCGGGGAGGCGCCGGAAAGGCGGTCGCAGCGACTCGAGCGCCGGGCCGAGCTCCCGGCCGAGGACGTCGACCTTGGTCAGCGTCGACTGGGTTTGCCGGAGCGACGCCGGCAGCTTGGAGACGCTGGCCGAGAGGCTCTGGTCTTCCGCCGCGAAGGCGCCGAGGGTGGCGTTCGAGGCGCGCACGAGGCGGGTCAGGTCGCCGCCGTGGTCGCCGAGCTCGTGGACCAGAAGCCCGTAGCGATTCACGAGGCGGCGGAGATTGCGCCGCCGTTCCGCGACGGCGCCGGCCACGCGCGCGAGATCGCGGTGGAGCGGCTCGAGCCGGCGGAGCGTCTCGCGAAGGTCGAAGGCTCGGCCGCGGAGCCCCTTGCCGGCTCCGGCGATGAGGAGCTTGAGGTAGTCGCGCGTGTCGCTGTCGAGCGCGGAGAGGATCTCGTCCTGATCCACGTCCGGCGCGGTGTTGCTCAGCGGGATCCGCTCACCGGCCTTGAGCGGCCGGCCGCGCCCGGGATCGACCTCGAGGAACTCGTCCTTCAGCCCGGTCTTCGCGCGCAGCAGTGCGGTCGCGTCCTCGCGGATCAGCCCCTCGTACTTGTGGTCGATCTGCAGCTCCACGACGGCATGGCCGCTCTCCAGCTGCACCTTGCCGATGTCGCCGACGCGGATGCCGGCCACGCGCACGGTCTGGCCTTGCCCGGGCTGCACGGCCTGTGCGTCCGGGAGCTCTACCTTGATCACCAGCGGCGCCTTCTCGAGCAGGGGAAAGCGCACTCGCTGCTGGGAAAGGATGTAGCCGCCGATGCCGAGCGCGACAAGGAAGACCGCGGCGATGCCGACGACGTCGGCGAGGTGCTTCCGGATAGCCCGCCTCATCGGCGACCTCGCCGCTGTCCCAGGGCGTCGAGGCGGCGCTGCTTGCGGCTCAACCGCTCCAAACGGCGCTTGTCGGCATCGAACAGTCGCCTCAGCGTCCGCAGCGGAACGGGCTTCACCGCTCCCGCCCTGCCGCGGCTGCTGAACTCGGCGGCTGGGCCTCCCGGCGCGTTCAGGTTGGGCGGCTCCTGGGTCTCGCAGGGGACATCCGGGCGGTGCGGGGGCGGGGTCTTGCCGTCATCCGGCGGCGCCGCCGGCCGCACCTTGTTCGTCTGCAGCGGCGAGACCGCCTGGATGCGGTAGAAGGGCGTGTTGCCGTCATTGGTCCGGCTCTCGCCGCCGAGCCCGACGAAACCGCGTTGGGCCTCCTGGATCACCCGTCCCGAGTTGGCGGGGAAGTCGGGATCGGGAACACGCGACTGAAGCGCGGGGTTGAGCACCCTGTTCGAGCAGGCGGCGAAGCTCCGGTTCTGCGCGAGCAGCGGGACCGAGAGCCGGGTCAGGCGCGTCAGCGCGGGAACCCGTGCTCGTAGCTCGCGAGCCAGCCCGCGCAGCTCGGACCCCGAGACGAGCGCCCGCAGTTGGCCGACGAACGGCAGCGAAGCCGCCAGTGTCGGGTTCGAGGAACGGACGCCAGGGAGAGCGTCCCGGGCGAAGGCGCGCACCGACGGCAGCGCGTCGTTCAGGGAGCCGAGCGCCGGCTGGGCCACCCTCAGGACGTCACGCAGAGCCGGCAGCGAGGCTTCCAAAGCGGTGTCCTCGCGAGCCAGGGCGGCCGCGGTGACGTTGAAGTGCGTGACCAGTCCCTTGAGGGACTGGTCGTCGGCGCCGAGCGCCGCGAAGGTCCGCTGCTGGCCGCGCAGGACCCTCTGGAGGTCCCTGGCCGGTTGCTCGCCGAGCGTCGCCTGGTTTGCCAGGGCGGCACCGCGGTAGGCCGGCGCCCAGTAGCGGATCGAGCGATTGAAGCCGCGGGCGCCGCTGCCCTCGAGGCCGGCCGAGTATTCGCGCAGGAAGCTCTGAAGGTCGGAGCGGGTGTCGGCCTGGAGCGCCGTCAGGACCTGACCGAGCTGGACGGGCGTCGCGGTCTGCCCCAACGGAATCGGGGTGCCCTGGTTGAGCGTGGGTGACGACGGCGAGCCCGGTTGGAGATCGACGAAGAAGTTGCCCTCGAGGAACGTGCGCGGCCGGACCTTCAGAGTTGCGTCGCGGTGGATCGGCAGGCCCTTGTCCTCGATCTCCATCGTCACTCGCGCCCCGCCCCCGTCCGAGTCCACGGGCTCGACCTTCGTGACCTTGCCGACGTCGACACCGGCGATCCGAACCGGCGACCGCGGCTTGAGGTTGTTCGCGCTTCGGAACACGGCCTCGAGCCGGTACGGGTGTGAGAACGGGTTCCAACGGGTCAGGCCGACCCAGGAGAGCAGCGCCAGGACCAGGAGGGCGACGAGGCCGACCTTAAACGGCGACGCGCCGTCATCCCGCGGATATCTGCGACGGGCCATCGCTAGGGCACGTCGCTGAGGTTGTGGATGCCGAGCCGGAGCGTGTCGTAGGTCGGGCCGGCGAGGCCCGGCGTGTTGTTCTCCACGACGACGTGGTTGTTGCCGAGACCGGACGGTCCGTTGGCCCGCGGATTGGCGACGAGGCGATTGAGGTAGCCCCACTGCCCCGACTGGCAGTCCGCGTTTCCTTGGGCGTCGACGGCCGGCGGGCGGGGCTGGCCGTGAAGGACCTGGAGCTTGCCGAAAGCGTTTTGCGCCCTCTGGGGGTCTTGGTCTGCGGCGATGTCGGCGGGATGGGAGGACTCCGTCGTGCCGAGCTGGCTGTCCTGGCCGGGATTGAGCGCCAGCTTCAACAGCACTCGCTCGGCGGTGCCGGCCGCCAGCGGGGCACCGAAGTGACGGCCGAGCTGATTGAAGAAGATCACGCCGTAGTTGCACACCAGCTGGTAAGGCGCCAGGTACTCGACCGCCGGCCGTGTCACCTCGAGAGCCGTCCGCAGGTCACGCAGGGTCAGGAGCGTGTTGGGGTTGGCGAAGAGCTCCTCGAGCGCCGTGTTGGCCTGCTCGAAGCGCCGGCCCAGCGGCACCGAGCGTGCCAGCACGGGCCGGCCCGCGGCGAGCGCCGAGGTGAGAGCGGGCAACGACCGCGGCAGCTCCGCGACAGCCGGCCTCAGGCGGTGCGACACGTCGGTCAGGTCCGCGAGGAAGGGCCGTTGGACGCGAAGGGAACGTGTGGCGACCTCGAGCGTCGACGGCGACTTCTCGATCGTCGCCTGGAGGGCGCCGGGATCGCGGGCGATCGCGGCGAAGGTGTCGGCCGTGTTGCCGAACAGCTCCGCCTGTACGCCGGCCACCGGCGCGACCTGGCCGGCAACGCGCTCGAGCTGGACGAACAAGCGGTCCAGCTGCGTCGGCGGATCGGCCAAGCCCGCCATCACGGGCCGCAGGTGACGGAAAAGCGGATTCAGCGCTTCGATGGCGCCGTTCAGGGACTCGCCCCTACCGGCAAAGGCGTCGCCGAAGCCCTCCGTCGCCGCACGTACCGCTGTGCGCGTCCGCGGGTTGAGCGTGGAGAAGACGTCCTCGAGCTCGAGCTGCTGACCCGAGTTGCGCAGCGAGATGGTGTCCCCCGGCGAATATGTGGCGCTGCTGCGCCCGGGCTTCAGCTCGACGTACTTGAGCCCCAGGGCGGAGCGCTGCCGCACGGTGAGCTTGGTATCCCGCGACAGCGGCGCGATGCTCTTGTCGAGCTTCATCTCGATGACGGCAATGGAGCGGCGCCCGTCGGGGCTCGGCTTCGGCGCGATGCTGCTGACGACGCCGACGCGGAAGCCGCCGATGCGAACCTCGTTGCCCTTGACGAGCTTGCCGCCGGAGGGGAGCTCGGCCTTCAGGTCATACGTGGGCACGAAGGGGAGCCCGGAGTTGGCGTTGTAGGCGATGAAGACGGCGATGATCGTCACGAGCACGCTCACCGCTCCAACCAGCACCGGGCTGGCGACGATGGAGGCTGACGAGCGCCGATTCATGGCGAGAGCAGGTAGTCGAGAAGGGCCGAGGAGCTCGATGGGGCACCGCGGGCTGGCCTGCGGACCTGGCGCCGGGTCAGAGCCGGCAGCAGCCGCTTCAGCGCCGGCAGCAGGGGTGGGTCGGGCTTTGAGATGTCGTGCTGGCCGGGGAGCGGGCCGGCCTCGGGTTGACCCGTGCCGCGGCGCTCGCCGACCCGCCGCGCCGGCGTTCGTCCGAGTCGTGGGGCGCTCGTCTCGCCCGCGGTCTTGGTGGGGTCGGGCGCGTTGACGCCCGGCTGATAGGGCCCGAGCCACTGGTTGCAGCGCCTGAAGAGGTCCGCGTTGGAAGAGTCAACCGGCCCCGTCTCGTAGTTGGCGCAGTCGTTGGTGAGCCCCACGATCGAGAGCACATGGCCGATCGAGTCGAAGCGGTTGATCGACAGCGCCTGCCAAAACAGGTAGTTGGCGATCGCCTCGAAGCCCGTGAACCCGCCCTGGGCCCGGGCGGGGATGGCGGTCGGATCGGGGGGCGGCGGTGCACTGCTCCGCGCGAGCGGGTCGCTGACGTGCGCGCGGCGGCGGTCGTCGAGGGTCTGGAGCAGCTGGCGCAGTGGCTTGAGCGTGGGCGGGGCGTCAGGCGCGAGCCGGCGCAGCACGCCTACCTCCTGCCGCCCTCTCGCGAACGCCCTGCGACCGGCGGCCGAAGCGGGGCCGAGGGCGTGCAGTGCCTTACGCGAGGCCGCGGCAAAGGGCCCGACCCTGGCCAGGAGCAGGTCGAGGGCGGGCGCCGCCGTGCGAACCCCCCGCAGCAGCGGAACCTGCTCGTCGGCGAGGCCGCCCAGGCGGGCCATCGTCGGCCGCAGCTCGTCGAGGAAGCCCGGCAGTCGCGCCAGGGCGAGCCGGAGCTCGCTCCGCCGGCCGGCCGAGATCTCGGCGGCGTCGCCGGCCTTGGTCACGAAACGGGCGACGTCGGCCTTTCTCCGCTCCAGCTGACCGACGACGGTGTCGGCGTCGCGGATGAAGCTCGCGATGGTCCGGTTCTGGCGTCCGAGGATCTCGAGAACGCGGTTCGTCTCGCGTAAGCCCGGATGAGCACGTCGCAGGACCTCGGACAGATCGCGGGGCCGCCCGGCGAGGCCGGTCCCCAGCTCGGTGAGGATGAGACGCAGACGTTCGCGGTAGGGCCGGCGCATCACGTCGTTGACCAGGTCGAGCGGGATTCCGGAGGAGGTGTGCTCGACGGGCACGACGTCATTGGGCAAGGCGCGTCGCGACGAGCCAGGCTGGCAGTCGACGTAGTACTCGCCGATCAGCGACTGCGGTCTGATCTCGCAGCTCGCGTCGCTGCGCAGGTCGTCGAACCCCGGCTGGGTCACTTCGACCTCGACGACCGCCTTCGGCGAGCGGAGCGACGAGAGCTGGAAGCCGACGATCTTGCCTGCCCGGACGCCGCCGATCTTCAGATCGCCGCCGGAGACAAGACCGAAGGCGTTGTCGAAGACGACGCGGTAGCGCTTGCCCCCGGCGCCGCCGGAGGCGCCGCCGAGAACCAGCAGGGCCGAGCCGGCGCAGGCGAGCGCGATCAGGGCGAGCAGCCGCCTCATGGCCCGGGGGCGCGATCGCTTTCCTTGCAGTCCAGCTCGGCCTGCTCCGCAGGAGTGAAGACGTTCGAGCGGTCCGGCGCCGCGAAGTCGGCGGCTCCCGGACAGCGGCGGAACTGGCGCGTCTTCAGGGGCCCGTTCAGGATCTCGCTCAGGGATATCCAGGGACGCGCCACCCCGCCGAGCGCGTCGTACGGCCCGGTGGTCGAGAAGTCGTCGAGCCAGCCGAGGAAGTCGTTCGTGTACGGCCTCGCCATGGCGAGCGAGGGCGCACTCCCTCTGGCGGCCGCAGCCAGCTCGGGGAAGGCCCCGCGCGCCGCCCCCAGATCTACCCGCCTATCGCCTGGCGCGGCCGTCCGCCGGCGCGTATCCATGGCGATGTCCTCGAGTGCAGGCAGTGAGCGGACGAGCTCGACGAGATCGTTCGAGCGACCGCGACGCCGCAGAGCGCCCCGAAGATCGGCGATCGTCGGCCGAGCGTCTGCCGCGAACGCCCTCGTTTGCTCGAGGAACGGCCCCAGCCGCCGCGCCACCGGCTTCGAGGCCGCGACCAGGGGGTCGACGTCGTCGAGAGCCGAGCGCAGGTTGACGAAGGTCGTGTTCGCGCGGCGCATGAAGGGCGGCAGTCGCCCGATCGACTCCGCCAGCGCGGAGCGCTGGTTGCCCAGCGCACGCGTCGTCGTGTTGAGATTTCCGACCAGCGCCGCGAGGTCGTCGCGCCGTTCCGCCAGGGTGGTGACCAGCCGCGAGCTGTCGACGAGGAAGCGCTCGAGCAGGGGGGTGTCGTGAGTCAGCTCCCCGAACAGCCGCGAGGACGTCGCCAGTGCCGGGTTGAGGTACTGGAGCCCCTCGTTTGCCTGCGCGGCGCGCCCCCGGAACATCCGAGCGGAGCCCTTGAAGAACCCCTGCAGTGCCCGGCGGGTCCGCGGATCCAGCGTGTTGAACAGCTGGTCGACGTCGACCGCCGTCGTCGTCCTGTCCGTGCCCAGCAACCCGCCGTCGGGTATCGGGGCGCCCGACTGCGGCCCCGGCGTCAGGTCGACGTAGCGATTGGCGATGCCCGACTGCGAGACCTGGCTGATCGTCGCCCGTGTTCCCCTGCGCAGCGGCGCGTGCGCGTCGTCGATCTCCAGGGTGACCTCGGCCTGGCCGTCGTCGGTGACCCGGATCCCCTTGACCTTGCCGATCGCGACCCCACCGGTTTCGACGAGATTGCCCGTCACCAGTTGGCCGGCATTGAGAAAACGTGCCTTGACGCGGTAACCGCCGCCGCCGCCGAAGATCAGCAGCCCGACGAGCACGGTCGCTCCGATCACGGCGGCGAGGGCCGCCAGGCGAGCGACGCCGAAGCCGGCCGACTCCGGATCGTTCCGCGAGCCCCGCTCCATCTCCGTCACCGCTTGTTCACCACGCCTCCCGACCGGTAGGACTACTCAGGTATCGGGCACAAGATAGTAAGTACTTACAACTTATGTGCCAGTCCCGTTGCGTGTCAGGGGGCAGGCGTCAGCTGTGCCTGCGGCGGTCGACTGAGAGGGAACCGCTTCGGAGCTAGCCGGACGAACCCAGCATCCGGCGTGCCCAGGTCTCGCTGCTGGGCAGCTCGGAGAGGCGCATCGCCGCGGCCACGGAGCGCAGGACCGCGTCGGCGAATACAGCCCGCACCTCCTCGGCCGGCGCGCCGGAAACGCGCTCGATGTAGCGGTAGCAGTCGGCGAAGCGCCGTCGCACGGCGAAGCGCACCTCGTCGTCGCCACAGGCCGCGTATAGCTGCATCTGGAGGAGCTCGCCGCCGTGTTCGGCCAGAGCAGCTCCAAACGCCGCTTCTAGTGCGGAAAGAACGGCTTGTGGGTCGCTCCCCTCGGCTGCGGTCGTGAGGGCTTCGAAAACCCCGTCGAAGGCGCGGTTGACCACTGCGATGAACAACTCGCGCTTCGTGCCGAACAGACGGAAGAGGTAGGGCTGGGAGATCCCGGCGCGCTCGGCGATCGCCTCTCCGGAGGTGCCATGCAGGCCGGTGATTGCGAACTCGCGCATAGCCGCCTCGAGCACGAGCTCGCGCCGCTCGTCCTTGCTCATCCTCCGCGTTTCCCTCGACGCCGGCGGCATGGGGCTCGAGCGAGTATGACGCCAGGCCTGGGCGCATCCCGTTTCTGCGCCGCCGCCTCGGTCAGAACTAGTAAGTAGTCACTTTGCTAGGATGCTTGGCACGATACATAAGCCCGATCGGTCGGCGGTCTGACCCCGCTGCCTTACTCGGGCCCGCATCGAGTTCCGAGGCCGGTCGCCCTTTGCGTGATGGGGCGGCCGGCCTCACCTCCTCGCGGGGGCGCGCCCGCGCGGGTGTCGGAAAGGTGGCCAGGTTCTCCGCTCCTCGCCGGACAGATCGGCCCCAGGGCGCTTCCGGTGAGGCTCAGGCCTTCGAGGACGTCCCGAGCGAGAACACTCGGCCTACCGTGGGACGTATGTGGGGTGTGCATGCGTCCCCCGCCAACCGGGAGGTTGCGCTCGATCCGCCGATTCGGCGCTGGTACCGGCCGTCGGGTCCGGGTGACGAAGCGGCACTGATCGGCGAGGCTCGCGACGGCTCGGCCGACGCGGTCGAGATGCTCGTGAGACGCCATTGGGACGCCGCGCACCGCACGGCGTTCCTGATCGTGCGTGACGCGGGCGCAGCCGAGGACATCACGCAGGAGTCGATGCTGGCGGCGGTGGCTGCGATCGACCGCTTCGACCGGCGGCGCCCGTTTCGGCCCTGGCTGCACCGGATCGTCGTCAATCGCTCACTCGATTTCCTGCGGGCACGGGCGGCGCGGCCGGAGCTGGTCACCGCCCGGACCCCGGAAGCCGGGAACGAGACCACGCAAGAGCTCTCGGGCGAGCTGATGGTCGCGCTCGGCCAACTCGAGCCCGAGGACCGGACGCTCGTCGTGCTGCGCCACCTGCTCGGGTACCGCTCGACGGAAATCGGCAGGATGCTGGAGCTCCCGGCGGGCACTGTGAGGACCCGGCTGCGCCGCGCCCTCGGCCGGCTCCGGCTGCTGCTCGAGGAGGCGGAGGAGGCATGAGGCCCGACCGGCTGCGACTGCTGATGGAGGCCGTGCCGGTGCCGGCCGCGAAGGAGGCCCGCGAGCGCACGGTGGCGGCCGCGCGCGCGGAGGTCGGCCAGCGCTCGCCTACCTCCGTCGCGCCCAGGCGCCGGGGCCGGGTGCGGCTGCTGGTCGCGGTCGCGCTGCTCCTGGCCGCGGCGCTCTCGCCACCGGGTCGAGCGGCGACCGGCTGGCTCGGCGAGGTGATCGGCGGCGAGGGGCCGGGCGGGCTGCAGCTCACGACGAGGCCGACGGTGGTCGCGCGCGGCGACGCGCCTGACGGCACGCGTTACGAATGGATCGCCTACGGCTGCAAGGTAAACCTGCATGGCGAGGGCGTTCCGGTGCGCTTCCGCGGCTTCTCGCTCTCGCTGGACTGGCCGGCCGCCGGGCGGCGGATCCGCGACGCCAGCTGCGAGGGGCGCGGCAGGCCGGCGGTCCGAACCGTCGTCTCGCCCGGCTTTCTGAGGCGAGTGCCTTCCGGGGATGACCTCTACGTCTCCGGGCGGACGACCGTTGTGGCCCGCCGCCTGCGGGCGGTCTACACGGACCGGAGCGGGCGACAGCAGGAACTGCCGGTCGATCTCGCGCGCCCAGGCCGCCAGCTGCGCGAGCGCGCTGGTCTCCCGAGGCCGCTCGGCGCATACGTCGTCTTCGTGCCGGCTCGCTTGGCCGCGCGCGGCGGTCTGCAGCGCTGCGTGGGATTTCGTGCCCGCAGCAGCTGCGCCAAGCACCCCGGTGCGAGAAGCCCGATTGAGCTGATCGCATACGGCCGGGAAGGGCGCGAGCTCCAGCGGATCGGCGTGCCGCTGTCAGCCGCCGACCAGCGCGCTCTCCTGCCGCACGCCCCATCGGAGTCGGAGATCCTGCGCGGAGTCAGGCGCGCCCGTCGCGGCGCCGTCGTTCTCCTGCGCGGGAGGGCGCCGGAGGGCGCCCTCTACGAGGTCACCATCAAACTGAACCGCGAGCGAAGCGGCAGGGTCTTCGGCGTGTGCACCGACCTGTGGTGGCCCCATGTGCCCAGAACGCTCAGCGGCGGCTACTGCGGCCCCCGGATCCCGCCGCCGGCAGCGTTCGGCCACCGCCACCCCGAGCAGGTAGGCGCGAAGGGCTTCGGCTTCCTCGGAGACGCCCAGCCCGCGACCTCACGCCTGACCCTGAGCGGCTATGCCCGCGGGCCGGTCGCCCGCGTGCGCGTCGTCTACAAAGCCCGCGACGGCACACGCCGCGATGCCCCGATCGATTTCGTCAACGTCCGCGGCGCCCTGCGGAGGCGCGTAGCCGCCAAGCGGTCGTTCGGGTTCTGGATGGCGTTCCTGCCGCGGTACCTCGCCGGCGCCCGCGGACGGCACGCGATCGACGTCATCGCCTACGGCGACCGGGGCCAGGAGCTCAGCCGCGTGGCCCAGGCGACGAGCCCGGTCAACGGACTGCGTCGGCGCCGATGAGGCGCCCCGGGCCCCATCCCGACATCACCGCGCCCCCGTCCAACCAGGTCTTCGCGGAAGCGCCGGGGGGCCGGGGAGGGCTCCGTTACGGCCTCTTTCATCGGCCTTGCAACGTCTCAAAACCGTTGGCGGCCGTGAGGTCCCTCGTGGGTTCGAATCCCACCCCCTCCGCTTCCGCTTGCTAGAGCGGTTCGAGCAACGGACCCTCACTCACCCAGAAGCGCTCCCCCGAGCAGCGTGCTCATCGCTTCGACGTAGTGGTCATCGCTCCAGCCCAGCTCCCCAGTGAGTTCCCGCCAGGAGTCGAAATGGGTGAGCGCGTACAGGAGATCGGAGGCGTCGTCGACGTCCCAGGAGGACGCAAGGTCACCCAGTTCGTCGAGCCGCTCGACCATCCGCTGAAACGTTGCGCGTCGGAAGGCCATCCGGTCCCGCCACGCCGCGCGGAGGGCGTCGTCCTCCGGGGTTGCCATCAGCACGCTGGCGACGGGCGCAACTTTCCGCCAGAACTCGGTGCTGAGACGCATTGCCCGCTCGAGTAGCTGCCGCCCGTCCTTCGCGGCGTAGACGTGCGCCAAGAGATCGCCCAGCTCCAGGGTCTCATCCATGTGCCGTACGAGGGCGAGGATGAGACCCTGCCGATCGCCGAAGTGCAGATAGAGAGCCTGGCGCGAGACGCCGGCACGCTCCGCGACCTCCTGAAGCCGGAGGCCCGATCGACGCATTAGCAGCAGCTCTCGGGTCACCTCGAGGATGCGATGGCGCGTCTCGGGGTCGCCGTAGTCGCGCGGAGAGTCACTTGACACTACGTAAACTTCCTACCTATCGTTTACGCAGCGTAAACCACCCGACGGAAGGAGCTGCGATGCGTGCGGAGTCGAAACAGGCCTTCGAGGCGGCCCAGGCGGCGGTGCTGCACCGATTCGGCGTGGAGGCGGAGAGCAGGTACGTCGAGGTTCGGGCGTTGGCGGGCCGGGCGCACGTGCTCGTGGCCGGCGATGGCCCTCCCGTCCTGATGCTTAACGGCATCGGCACGCCTGCGGCGATGTGGGCGCCGCTCATGGCCCACCTCGAGGGCCGCACGCTGCATGCGGTCGATCTGCCCGCCTACGGACTGAGCGATGTACCTTCGGAGGAGCCGTCAGACCTACGGGTACACGCCGTCGACTTCCTCGAGGGCGTACTCGACGGGCTCGGACTCGAACGTCCCGCGTTCATTACCAACTCCCTCGGGTCGCTGTGGGCGCTTTGGCTGGCGATGGATCGCCCATCACGCGTCGGCGCAATGGCGCACGTCGGATGCCCGGCTCTCGCCCCCGGGAGCTCGGCGCCGCTCCCGATGCGGATGCTCTCAACGAGATTCTTGGGGTCGCTGCTCATGCGGCTTCAGCCGCCCTCTGTCAAGCAGGTCGAGAAGCTCTCGAAGATGGTCCGCCAATATCCGCTGCCGTCCGAGATCGCCGACGTCATCCTCGCCACCGAGCGCATGCCAGGATTCGAGCGGACCTTCCGATCGAACCTAAGGGCGCTCGTCCGCCTCCGCGGAGCCAGGACCCAGAGCGCGCTCACCGAGTCCGAGCTCTCCGCCGTCCGCCAGCCCTCTCTGCTGGTTTTCGCGAACCAGGACCCGATGGGCTCCGTGTGGACTGGACGGCGGATGGCTGAGATCCTCCCGGACGCCGAGCTGCACATCAGCGAGGGCGGTCACTGCCCGTGGCTCAACCAGGCGCAGCGGATCGCCGGATGGGTCAAGAGGTTCCTGGAGCGAACCGCTGAGCCGTCGACAACGGCTGGCGCCAGGGCTTGAGGGCGACACACGCTAGAGCCGGATGCCGCGCGGGGAGTGGATTGCGGCTTCTCTCGGAGCCGCGCGGATCGCGTCAGACGGGCTCCTGCTGTGGCACGCCCATCTGCACGAGCTCGGTCCGTGAGCTCAGGCCGAGCTTGCTGAAGACCTTGCGCAGGTGGTAGTCGATCGTGCGTGGGCTGAGGTACAGCTGCGCGGCAACCTCGCGGTTGGTCATGCCGGACGCCACGAGCCCGGCGATCTGCAGCTCCTGCGGGGTGAGCTCGTCGAGCGTGGAGGGGTCGCGGCGCCGTGCCTTTTCGCCGGTCGCCCGCAGCTCGGCTTCGGCGCGCTGTTCCCATGGCGGCGCGCCGACCTGGCGAAAGAGATCGACGGACCTCCGCAAGTGCTGCCGCGCTTCGGTCCGCTGCCGCTCGCGTCGCAGCCACTCGCCGTAGAGGAGCTCGGCCCGGGCCAGCAGGAACGGCGAAATGGTCTCGCCTGGTGCGAGCGCCGCCTCGAACTGCTCGCGCACGTCTCCCTCCCCCAGGAGGGCTCGGCAACGGGCGAGGACCGCCAGGCGCTCCGGGGACGACGACGGCCGCGCCCAGTCCGCGTAGCGGACGAATCGGTCTGCCGTCTCGTCGAGCCGTCCGGACCGGGCCGCCGCCTCGATCAGGTCCGGGATGGACCAGCGCCCGACCAGCTCGTTCGACTCTGGGCGCTCGACGGTGCTCACGAGCAGCAGGCGGTCGGTCGCCTCGTCCGGCCTTCCCAACGTCAGGTCGAGCACCCCGAGCGACCACTCGGTGACGCCGAGCGCCATCGTCGCACCACCTGTTGCTGCCAGCCGAATGGCCTCGTCGGCACGGTCACGTGCGCCTGACTCGTCCCCCTGCAACGCGTCGAGCAGCGCCATCAGCGTCAGATTCCAGCTCGTGCCCGAACGGTGTCCGAAATCGCTCGCGAGCCTGATCCCCTCTTCGGTGGCGGAGCGCGCGAGGTTGAAACGGCCCACGCTGGCCAGCGCGGTCCCTTTGGCCCACAGCGCCAGCGGAAGGAGGCTGAGCAGCCCCTGGTCTCGCGCAATCGTCACCGCGCGGGTGGAGTACGGCACGCCGTTCGCGAAGGTGCCCCCCATATTGCCCATGGTTGCCACGAGGGACGCCCAGACCAGCGCGCGCGGATCCTCAAGCTCCTCCGCACGCCGAAGCGCCTCCAGCAGGAGCCGCGCGGCGCGTTCGTGGTCACCCCCGAGCTCGGCGGCCAGTCCCCTGAGCGCGTCCACGCGGAAACGATCGGTCTGGCTGCGCGGCTCGATCGTGTCGGCCCGCGCTTCGATGGTCGCGGCGTGCGCGTAGTCGCCGGCGTAGTTGGCGGCCTCGGCCGCTTCGGTCAGCGTCTCCAGCGTGAGCGAGCCGTCTTCGCTGGCGTCGGCGGCCTCGACGAGGACGGAGACGGCATTGCGGAGATCGCCCGTTCGTGCCTCGATCACGCCGCGCAGAAAGAGGAGCTCCGCCCGCGGCTGACCGCTCGTGAGCGGGAGCGCCCGCGCGATCAGCTCGCGGGCGCGCTCGGGCTGCCCGGCGGCCCACGCCGCCTCGGCAGCTGCGGCGAGGCGGCCGGTTCGGCGGACCTCGTCGGCGGTCAGCTCCGCCGCGCGGGCGAACGCCGTGGCGGCCGAAGCGTGTCCGGCGCGCTCCTGGGAGCGCCGCGCCGACGCTTCCAGGGCCGCGGCCACCTCCTCGTCCGTGGTCAAGGTCGCCAGGGCGTTGTGCCAGGCGCGGCGGTCGGCGTTCGCGTCGCCGGTCAGCGCCGCCGCGAGCGCCGCGTGCGCAACCCGGCGCTGGCTGAGCGTTGACGATTCGACCAGCGCGGAACGCACGAGCGGGTGGCGAAACTCGATCGCCCCCTCGACCACGCGAACAAGGTCCGCCCTCTCGGCGGAGTCGAGCGCATCCTCCGGCAAACCCGTCTCGCCGGCCGCGCGAACGACCGTGGTGACGTCATCGCCGTCGTCGAGCGCCGCGATCAGCAGTGCCGCCCGCGTCGCGGCCGGCAGACGACCGACGCGCTGCTCGAATGCCGACCGCAGCCGCGCCGTCAGCGGGATGGCCTCGGGCAGCGGGGCGCGAGCCTGCAGCTGCGTCTCGGACAGCCCCTTCGGCAGCTCGAGGAGGGCAAGCGGGTTTCCGGCCGCCTCGGCCAGCAACCACTCCCGCACGCCCTCGGCGGCCTCCGGCGCGCTCGCTCTCAGAAGCTGACCGGCCGGATCGCCGGCGAGGCCCGCCAGCACGAGATCGGGCAGGCCCGGCGCGTCGAAGGAGCGGGCCTCGCCCTCGCGGACGGCGAACAGCATCGCCACCCGCTCGGCCGCGAGCCGGCGGGCGCTGAAGACCAGCGCCTCCGCCGACGCCGCGTCCAGGAACTGCGCATCGTCGATCAGGCACAAGAGCGGAGCATCCTCAGCCGCTGCCGCAAGCAGGCTCAGCGTCGCTGCCGAGACGAGAAAGCGGTCCGAGACGACCGACGAGGCGAGGCCGAGCGCCCCCGCCAGGGCGTCGGCCTGTGTCTCCGGCAGCTCAGGGAGCTTGGCCAAGACCGGGCGCAGGAGCCCGTGCAGGCCGGCAAAGGCCAGATCCGACTCGGCCTCGACACCGGCGGTCCGCAGCACGGTGCTGCCGGCGGCGCTCTTCGCGGCGTGCGTCAGCAGGGCCGTCTTGCCGACTCCGGCCTCGCCGCGGAGCACGAGGAAGCTGCTCTCGCCGCGCGCCGATGCCTCCAGCAGGTCATCGATGACAGCGCACTCGCGCTCACGGCCAACGAGCGCGCCCGACGACCGCTCAAGCTGCGGCGTCGACATGCACCGATCCTAGACCTCTGGCGCCGCCAGGACCGGCGAACACGACTGGCGACATCACCGATGCGTCTCAGTGCCCAGGACCTGATCCTGATCGCCGCATCGAAAGCGATGCGCACGCACCCCGATCAGGAAGGACCCGGCATGAGATTCAGGACTACGTTGGCCGCGCTCGCGGTAGCGCTGGCCGGAGCTTTCGGAGCAACCGCGGTTCCCGCTGACGCGGCGGTCAGCTCGGCGACGATCAGCGGGCAGACCGCGACGCTCAACCTCGACGGCGCCGACGACAACGTGACGGTCTCGGTGTCCGCTGGCCTGCTGGTGCACGGCCAGACGACCGGTGGGCTCAACAGCGGCTCCGACTGGGACAGCGCCAAGGCCGGTGACCAGACCGTGCCGGCCGATGGAACGTTCGCCGTCGAGGTCGACGGCGGCGGCGGCAACGATGCGATCACCGTGCTGGCGAAGACGACCGAGATCGACGCCGCGAAGCTCCTCGGCGACGCCGGCGACGACGTCCTGACGGGAGCCGACACCAACGACTCGCTCGGTGGGGGTGAGGGCAACGACCGCCTCGTCGGCGCGAAGGGCACCGACACCATGAGCGGCGACGAGGGGAACGACACGCTGGTGTGGAACAACGGCGACGGCACCGACACGCAGGACGGGGGCGCCGGCAACGACGGCGCCGAGGTCAACGGCTCGTCCACCCTCGGCGACGCCTTCACGCTCGCACCCGACGCGGGCGCGGGCCAGGTCAAGTTCCAGCGGACGAACCTCGTGCCGTTCACGATCCACAGCACCACCGAGCGCTTCCAGGTCAACGGCCTCGGCGGCAGCGACTCCCTCACGGCCAGCGCCGGCGTGGGCGCCCGCACGCTGCTCTCCGTCGACGGCGGCCCGGGCGCGGACACGCTGTCCGGCTCCGACGGGCCGGACCTGATCCTCGGCGGTGAGGACAACGACGTCCTCAGCGGCGGCGGCGGCGACGACCGCATCGTCGGCGACCGCGGCAGCGACACGATGAACGGCGGCGCGGGCGACGACACCCTCGTCTGGAACAACGGCGACGGCAGCGACGTTGCCAATGGCGATGACGGCCGCGACGACGTGGAGGTCAACGGCGCGCCGGCCGCGGGCGACGTGTTCACGATCAAGCCCAACGGGGCGCGCATCAAGTTCGATCGCACGAACCTCGTGCCTTTCTCGATCGACATCGGATCGAGCGAGACGCTGCACGCCAACGGGCTTGGCGGCGACGACTCGATCGGCGTCAGTGAGGTCGGGAGCTACTCGGTGACCGCCTCGGGCGGGTCGGGCAACGACACGCTCACCGGGGGCGGTTCGTCGGGGACGTTCCTCGGCGGGTCGGGCAACGACACGATCACGCCGGGCGGAGGTGTGGACGTGGTCTCCGCCGACGACGGTGACGACAAGGTCAACGTTCGCGACGGGACGGTCGATCTCGCGAGCGGCGGTGCCGGGCACGACTCGGTCGTGGCGGACTCGAGCCGGCTCGACATCCTCGACGGCTTCGAGGCCGTCGACCGGACGCCGATCGTCACGCCTCCGCCGGTCGACACCTCGACACGCCCGCTGACGATCGAGAGCCGCACGGCCAAGGTCGCCGGAGGCAAGGCGTCGATCAAGGTGAGCTGTCCGGCGAGCTCGATTGGCAACTGCGCCGGCTCACTCGTGCTCCGCACCGCCAAGGCGGTGAAGCTCGCCGGGCTAAGGGCCGTAGTGCAGCTCGGCAGCACCCACTACAGCCTCGCCCCCGGCAGCTCGAGGACGCTGAAGGTGAGACTGGCTCACGGCAGCCGGCACCTGGCCGACCGCAAGGGCCACATCAGGGCCGAGGCGGTGGCCTCGACGGGGGCTCAGGGCCGCATCGCGCAGAGCTCGCGGCGCCTGACCATCGCGCTGGGCAGGGCGAAGAGGAAGTAGGACGCAGCTCTCCCCGGGACCGAAGCGGCCTCGCCCGACGCGGGCGGGGCCGTTTCCCGTTCCGGGATCAGACGGAGCCATGCGGCGGCGTGGACCGGCGACCGCGACCGGTGACATCGCCGATTCGTTGCGGCGCTGAGGCGCCGATCCTGATCTTCAGTGGCAACGAGCAACGACAGCGAGAGCGAAGCGGCCGTGACACGTGTCCCCGTGGACCACCAGCTCTCCTACCTCGCGACGACGATCCCGGAGGGGGTCACGATCAGTGACTACCGAGCCGCCAGGACCGGCCGAAAGTCAAGACGGAAGTGGCCGCGACGCCTTGCGGCGGCAATAGGCGTCAGGGGCGCAGGCAACTGATCCGCATGTCCGCGATCGAGTTGCACATCCGCTTGAAGGAGCTCGAGGCCGAGCGGCTCCTCGCGTCGAGCGCAGGGCTGGCGGCCGACAGCGCCTACATGGCCGATCTCGCCGACGAGATCGCCGAGGTGAGCAGTGCCTACGTCGCCGCTGCGGTCACCGAGATCGCGAGGCTCCGCGCCGCGCTCTCCGGGCCGCAACTGGGCTGATGCCTCGGGGCTAGCCGGCGAGCCCGGCCGCCGCCAGCGCCTGCTCGCGACCGGTGTAGTAGTCGAGGGTGACGACCTTCCCGTCGCGAAAGCCGTAGAGGATGCCGTCGTGGCTATCGAGGTCCAAGCCACTCGAGCTGCCGTGTGCTCTGTGGTGGATGAGCACCAGGACCGACTCGCCCGCCTCGACGATGTCTTCGACCTCGATGCTCCACTCGGTCCACGCCGCGCTCCAGTCTTCGATCCAGCGCCGCCAGCCGTCGTGGCCGACGTAGTAACCCTGGTCCGGCGACTGGTGGTCACGGATCTCGAGGGTCTCGGCGAAGTCATCCCAGATCGGCTCGCCCGTGGTTTCGAAATGCTCGAAGCCGCGCTGGATGAGCTCGACATTCTCCTGGGACATCGTGCTCTCGAGTATCCCGCGGCGAATGGCTCGCGTCCACCGGGCTGCGCCCCCGCTGCTAGCGCTCGACCTCGTAGTAGAGGTGGGTGACGCCCTTGCCCTCGACGACCTTGGGCTGGCCGAGCTTCACCGGAGTCTCCGTCAGTCCGGCGAAGTAGGGGATTCCCTCGCCGATCAGATACGGCACCAGGCTGACCCGGACCGCGTCGAGGATCCCGGCGTTCAGGCACTGCTGGGCGACGCTCGCACCGCCGACCCCGACGATCCCGTCGTCCGCGTGCTCGCTCGCATGCTCCACCGCCGCTTCGACCCCTTCGGTGACGAACGTGAACGGGGCGTCGTCCCAGCCCTCCGGGGGATCGTGGGTCGGGATCCAGACCGGGACCCCAACCGGGTGCATCCCGCCCCAGCCGCCGGCGAGGTCGAAAGTCCGGCGCCCGATCACGAGGGCCTTCACGTTCGCCCCACGGAGCTCTTCCGCGCTCGCCTCGTCGACCTCGTATCCCAGATCCGGGTTGTCCGACTCGACCGCAACGTCCCCGGCGGTTATCCAGGAGAAGACCTCATCCACCCGGTCGCCCCCTCCGGCGACAAACCCGTCCAGCGACATCGACATGTCGGCGACAACCGTTGCCATCCCTGCTCCTTCCTTCGATTACCCCTACTGACTCCCGAGACCGCGGGAACTCATCGGAGCGAGCCGGCAAGGGGCGTTCACCCGTCCAGCACGGTCAGGTCGAGCCGGCTGAGGCGCTCGGGGTCGGCGAGGAAGTCGATCTCCACGATCTTGCGGTCTCGGATCGTGTAGCCGCCCACGGAAAACGGTTCGCCGTCGCGGAAGGTGACGATCCCGGCTGCGCCGTTGACGAGCGCCGGCCTGACCTCCAGGTTCAGCTGGGCGTAGAAGCGCGCCTGGCCGATCACTGCCTCGGCGCCTCGGACCTCCCTCGATCGGCCGCCGCCGAGGTCCGCGTGCAGGACCACATCGGGGTCGAGCAGGGATACGAGCGTGTCGAAGTCCCCCTCGCGCGCGGCGCCGAGGAAGGCCTCGACGATCTCGCGGTGTGCGTCGAGGTCGGCGTCGGGCACCTGCTCCTCCTTGCGGACTCGCCGGCGTGCGCGGCTGGCAAGCTGGCGGGTGGCGTCGGGCGAGCGCTCCACGATCGGGGCGATCTCGTCGAACGGCACGGCGAAGACGTCGTGGAGCACGAACGCGAGCCGCTCCGCCGGGCTGAGCGTCTCGAGTACCACCAGGAGAGCGAGGCCGATCGAGTCGGCGAGCAGCGCCTCGTGCTCGGGGTCCGATCCGTCGGCGCGGTCGATAACCGGGTCGGGCACGCGAAATCCGAGGGGCTCCTCGCGGCGGGACTTCCGGGAGCGGAGCATGTTCAGCGACACGCGCGCGACGACCGTGGTGAGCCAGCGGTCGAGGTGCTCGATCTCGTCCGCCTCGGTCCGGTTGAGCCGCAGCCACGCCTCCTGGACGGCGTCGTCGGCCTCGCCGAGGGAGCCGAGCATCCGGTAGGCAACCCCTCGCAGTCGCGAGCGCTGCTCCTCGAATCGCTCCGCCAACAGGTCGCGCTCATCCATTGTCACGTCTCTCCTTCGCGTCGGGTCATAGGGACAGACCCGTTGAAGCGGAAGAATGTGACCGGAGGATCCCGATGACTCGACCCGAGAGAAGCAACCGCGTTCTCACGATCGCGGTCGCCTGCCTGGCGACCGCGATGCTGATGCTGGACATCAGCGTGATCAACACCGCGTTGTCGAAGATCGCCCATGGGCTAGACACCGATCTCGGTGGCCTCCAGTGGGTGGTGGACGCCTACACGATTCCACTCGCGGCCACCGTGCTGACGGCCGGGTCGATCGCGGACCGCTTCGGCCGCCGCCGGCTGTTCCTGCTCGGCGTCGCGCTCTTCACCGCGAGCTCCGCGCTGTGCGGTGCCGCCGGAGGGATCGAGGTGCTCGTGGGCGCGCGGGCGATCCAGGGCCTGGGTGCGTCGATGATGTTCGCGACAGCGCTCGCGCTCATCTCGCAGGTGACGCCCGATCGAGAGTCTCGCGCCGGCGCCCTGGCCGCCTATGGCGCAGCGATCGGAGCTTCGTTCGCGCTCGGGCCTTTCATCGGTGGGTCGCTCACGGACGGGTTCGGCTGGCGGGCGATCTTCCTGGTCAACGTCCCGATCGGGGCGGCCGTCCTCTGGATCACCCATCGCTCGGTGGCGGAGGGCCGCGACCCGACGCCGCGCCGGATCGACTTCCCGGGGCAGATCACCCTCGTCGGCGGCCTGTTCCTGCTGGTGCTCGCGCTGCTGCGCGGCAACGACGACGGTTGGGGCAGCACCGGGATCGTCGCCGCGCTTGCCGGCGCCGCGGCGCTGCTCGCAGCCTTCGTGGTCGTCGAGGGGCGCTCCCGCGAGCCGATGCTGCCGCTTCGGCTGCTCGGCCAGCGGCGATTCGCGGGGCCGCAGATTGCGGTGTTCGCGATCTCGGGCTCGTTCTTCGCGGCCTTCCTGTACCTCACCCTCTACCTGCAGACGGTGCTCGGGCTGTCGCCCATCGAGACCGGGCTGGTCTATCTCCCGGGTACGTTCCTGGTGTTCATCGTCTCCGGGATGACCGCGCAGTTCGCAGCCAGGTTCTCCCCAGCCAAGATCGCGAGCCTCGGGTTGGCGCTCGTCGCCGCCGGGATGGGCCTGATGCTCATCCTCGATGTCGGCTCGTCATGGACGGTGCTGCTGCCGGGCCTCTTGGTGGCGAGCCTCGGCACGGGCCTGTTCAACCCGACCGCAAGCGGGCTCGCGCTGAGCGCGCTCCCCGATCGGCAGAGCGGACTGGCCGCGGGCGCCAACGACACGTTCCGTCAGACGGGCGTCGCGGTCGGGATCGCGGCGCTCGGGACGCTGGTGCCCGCACACGCGGCGCTCGGCGGCGACCCCCAGTCGTACGTCGACGGGCTACACCACGCGCTCATCGCGGGCGCGGCGCTGGCGCTTGCCGGGGCGGTCGCCACGGCCTGGCTGCTCATTCCGGCCCCGGCCCGGGTAGGCCCGGCCAACGCTTGAGGGATCGGCCCCGGCTGCCGATATCAGCCGGGTGACGTCCCTCCGGGAGACGCTCCGTGATCCTGCCCAGCGCCTCGTGGCGATGCTCGGCGCGATCGTCGTTCTGGTCACCGTGGCGGTGGGCGTCAGCCTGCTTCGGTACGGCGAGGCGCTCGACTCCGATCAGCTCGCGCTCGACGAGAGCCAGGTCCAGGTGGCCGCCGAGCAGGCGCGAACGGCCCTCGCGCGCAAGGCGGGGATCGTCGACGCCTACGGCAGCGATCGCGACCCGAAAGACCTGAAGCGCCTCGACCGCGCAAACGCGGACTTCGAAAGCGCCCTCTCCACACTTCACAGCCGCGGCACCGACGACGCCGCCGCGGTAACCCACGTGGACGCGATCGAGGCCGGCAACAAGGACCTCGACAACATGTTCAGGCGGCGCGTGCTGCCGGTGGCCGGCACGAAGAGGTTCGACGAGGGGGTCGAGCCGTATCTCGCCACGGAGGGCAGGGTCTCGACTCGGCTCGACCAGTACGCCCGCGAGCGCGCGGGGGCCGCGCACCAGACGGCGATCGACGCAGAGGCCAAGGCTCACACCGCGCGCCTCTGGGGGATCATCGTTGGCGCCCTCGCCGGCCTCGTGGCACTGGCCACGGCCCTCTACTGCCGCAGCCTCGTCGGCGGGCTGTTCCGCAAGATCCAGGAGAACTTCCAGCACATCGAGCGCCAGATGGACGAGCTCGACCAGGTCCGCACGACTGCGGGCGAGCTCGCCTCGGCTGCGGTGGAGATGCGCGCCGCGGCCACCGAGTCGGCGTCGTCGACGAGCGAGCAGTCGGCCGCCATCTCGGAGGCTGCCTCCACCATCGAGGAGCTCAACGCCACGGCCTCGTCGATCGCCGACAGCGCGCGCGCCGGCAGCACGGCGGCGGAGCAGACCGGCGACACGATGCGCGACATGCAGGAGCAGGTGCAGGCCATCTCGGAGCGGTCGCTGACACTGGGCGAGCGCTCGCAGAAGATCGGCGAGGTGCTCGAGCTGATCAACGACATCGCCGAGCAGACCAACCTCCTCGCGCTGAACGCCGCCATCGAGGCGGCCCGCGCCGGCGACGCGGGCCGCGGCTTCGCGGTCGTCGCCGGTGAGGTTCGCAAGCTGGCCGAGCGCAGCATCCACTCGACCGAGTCGATCCACGAGATCATCGCCGCGGTCCAGGACGAGACCAACGCGACGATCATGGCCACCGAGCAGGGCGCCAAGCAGGCTCGCGAGGTCGGCGAGCTGATGACGTCGACGGTCGACGTCCTCGACGAGAGCATCCGCGCCACCGAGCAGCAGAAGGTGGCCGCCGAGCAGGTGGCCGGCGCGATGGTCGAGATCCGCTCGGCCGCCGAGCAGCTTGCGGCGGAGCAGCAGCAGCGCGCCGCCACGGCGGAGCGCGTCAACTCCCTCGTCGACGAGCTCGACCACAAGCTGGTCGAGCTGAGCGCCGTCGCCGCGAACGGCTCCGCCCCCAGTACGAACGGCAACGGCGCCCATCCGGCATGAACACGCTCCACGTCCGGGTGGGCGTGGCGGGGGAGGGCTACGCGCTGCCCGTGGACGACGTGCTCGAGGTGGCCGAGCTCGGGGAGATCGCCCCGGTGCCCGGCGCCGGGCGCGCGCTCATGGGCATACGCAACCTCCGCGGCCAGGTGCTTCCGGTGATCGACTTGGCGAGCGTGCTCGGACTGGCCGGCAAGGGCCGGCCGGAGCGGATCGTGGTGACCGAGGACGGCGGGCGCAAAGCCGGCCTGGCAGTCGACTCGGTTGACGGCGTCGAGTCGGTGCCCGAGGCCACGGAGCCGGCCGAGTCGCCCCACCTGCGGGGTGCTGCCCTGACGGGCGGGGCCCTGGTCGGTGTCGTCGAGATCTCCTCGGTGCTCGACGCCTCGCAGGAGGTGGCCGCGTGAGCAGCGCGCTCGACCCTGAGCTGCTCGAGGTCTTCCGCGAGGAAGCGACCGAGCGCCTCGACCGGATGGAGGAGATGCTGCTCGCGCTCGAGTCGGGCGGAGCGCCGGCCGACGCGATCGATGCCCTCTTCCGCGACGCGCACTCGATCAAGGGCAGCGCGGGCATGGTCGGGATCGACAAGGCGCAGGCGCTCGCGCACACCATCGAGGACCAGCTCGAGGGCGTTCGCCAAAGCGGTGACTTCCCGAAGGAGCTGGCCGACCCGCTGCTGCGCGCCACCGACGAGCTGAGGCTCGCGGTCTCCGGCCAGAACGGCCACGCCCCGGCGGAGGAGCCGAAGCAGGAGGAGCCGGCCGGCCCGTCGGAGCAGCGCTCCATGCGCATGTCGGCCGACAAGGTCGACCGCATGCTCGACGCGGTCGGCGAGACCGTGCTCCACAGCCGCCGGCTCGAGCACCTGCTCGATGGCGAGGGAGTCGACGACGAGCGCCTCGAGGCCGAGCTCGACCACGGGGAGGTCCTGCTCGACGAGCTCCAGCACTCGGTGATCCAGATGCGGACCCTGCCGCTCAGCTCGATCACGGGCAGCTTCCCCCGCGCCGTACGCGACCTGGCCGCCACTTACGAGAAGCAGGTCGAACTCGAGATCAGCGGCGCCGACACCCAGCTCGACCGCGTGATCCTCGAGGGGATCTCGGACACGATCAGCCATCTGCTCAGGAACGCCGTGGGCCACGGCCTCGAGCCGCCGCTCGAGCGCCGGCGCGCCGGCAAGCCCGAGGTCGGGCGGATCGAGCTGCGCGCCGAGCAGCGCGGCAGCCTCGTGGCGATCGAGGTCGCCGACGATGGGCGCGGTGTGCCCGCCGAGCTGATCCGCGAGCGCGGTCAGGGCGCCGGGCTCGCCGACGTGCTCGCCCAGGCCGGCTTCTCCACCGCGGAGGAGGTCGACGACGTCTCCGGGCGCGGCGTGGGCCTCGACGCCGTCAAGGACCACGTGCAGTCGCTGCGCGGCGGGCTCGAGGTGCACTCCGAGCCGGGCCGTGGCACGGTCGTCACGATTCTGCTGCCGCTGACGCTCGCCCTGCTGCGGGTGCTCCTGCTCGAGCGCGGCGGCCAGCGCTTCGGCATCCCGCTGACCAACGTCGAGGAGGTCATCGCGGTTGAGAGCACGCTCGCGCTGGGCGGCAGCCAGGCCGTCGAGCACCGCGGCGGTTCGGTTGGGCTCGCGGACGTGGCGCGGATCCTCGGCGGACACGCTCCAGATCTGGCCGAGGCCCCGCGCGCGGTGGTCGTCTCGGCCTCCGGCCGCCAGCTGGCCGCCGTCTGCGACCGGGTCGTGGAGGAGCAGGAGGTGGTGGTCAAGAGCCTCGGGCCGCTGCTCGCCGGCGTCCCGGGCTACCTGGGCGCCGCGGTCATGGGCGACGGCGGCGTGGCGCTGATCCTCGACCCCGCCTTCCTGGTAGAGCCACACGCGCGTGAGGCGACGCCCACGCCGGCGTCGAAGCCGCAGCAGGGCCCGGGCAAGGTGCTGGTGGTGGACGACCAGTTCACCGTCCGCGAGCTCCAGCGCAGCATCCTCGAGGCCGCGGGCTACAGCGTCGAGACCGCCCGCGACGGACGTGAGGCGCTCAACCGGGTCGTGGCCGACGGCGACGTCGGTCTCGTCCTGACCGATCTCGAGATGCCGGAGATGACAGGCCTGGAGCTGCTCGAGACGATCCGCCAGGACCCGGAGCGGCTGTCGCTGCCGGTGGTGGTCGTGACGAGCCGGGGCAGCGAGGAGGACCGCCGCCGCGGGGTCGAGGCGGGTGCGGACGCCTACATCGTCAAGGACGAGTTCGACCAGCGCGCGCTGCTCGACACGGTCGGGCGCCTGCTGGCCGCGTGACGCCATGGCCGCCCGCATCCTCATCTGCGAGGACTCCGCGACCTACGCGCGGGGGCTGAGCCGCTTCCTCCAGTCCGACGGCGAGCTCGAGGTCGTCGGCGTCTGCGAGACCGGTGAGGATGCGATCGAGGCGCTGCCGAGGCTCAAGCCCGACCTGGTGACGATGGATCTCGAGCTGCCGGGGATGGATGGCATCCGGGCGGTCGAGGAGATCATGCGCTCGCCGCACGCGTTGCCGATCCTCGTGCTGAGCGCCCACGTCCGCCGCGGGTCCGACAAGCCGGCGGCGGCGCTGGCCGCCGGCGCGCTCGAGGCCCTGCCCAAGACCGAGGTGCGCCTGGACGACCCCGAGGGCGACCAGGCCGTGGCCTTCCGGCACAAGCTGCGCCGGCTCGCCCGCGCCGGCAGCAACGGGAGCGCGGTCCCGAGCTCGCAGCGTCCCTCCGGCGCCAGGCCGCGAGTGGTCGGGATCTGCACCTCGACCGGCGGGCCCAAGGCGCTCGAGTCCGTCCTCACCGGCCTGCCCGCGGACTTCCCGCTCCCCGTGCTGGTCGTCCAGCACATGGCGGAGGGCTTCATCGACGGAATGATCCGCTGGCTCGACGAGCGCGCGCCCCTGCCGGTCGCGCTCGCGGAGGACGGTCAGCGCGCCGAGCCCGGCATCTGGTTCGCGCCCGACGACGCCCACCTGGTGCTCGAGCCCTCGCTGATGCTGAGCCTCGACCGGGAGACGGTGATGGGCGCGCACCGCCCGTCGGCGGACATGCTGCTCCAGAGCATGGCCGGCTCGGTGGGCGCCGGCGCAGTGGGGGTGGTGCTCACAGGCATGGGCCGCGACGGAGCGCTCGGCGTCGACCGCATCCTTCGCGGTCGCGGCCGCGTCTTCGCCCAGGACGAAGCCAGCTCGGCCGTCTTCGGGATGCCGCGGGCGGCGGCCGAGGCCGGGGCCGCGGTCCTGCCCGTGGGGTCGATCGCGGCGGAGCTTTGCGGGCTCCTGACGGAGGAGGCCGCCAAGTGAGCGCCGGGCTCGAGCAGCTCGCCGAGCTCGTGCACCGCGAGACCGGCATGGTGATCAAGGGCTCGCAGCTGAGCTCGCTCGCGGCGGCCGTGTCGAGGCTCGGCCCGGGCACGGCGCCCGCCGACTTCCTGGCGGCCGGCGGCGTGCCCCCGGAGCTGCTCGAGCGCCTCATCGACGAGGTCACCGTCAAGGAGACGTTCTTCTTCCGCCAGCGCGAGGAGCTCGACGCCATCGACTGGCCGCTGCTGCTGGAGACCGCGAGAGCCTCGGGCTCGGACAAGATCCGCGTCTGGGTCGCGGCCTGCGCCTCCGGCGAGGAGGCCTACACGCTCGCGATGCTGGCGGGCGCAGCGCTCGGGACGCTCACGCCGCCGCTCTCGATCCTTGCGACCGACATCTCCGGCGTCGCCCTCCGGCGCGCGAGCGAGGCCCACTACCACGGCCGCTCGCTCCGGAGCGTGCCCGACGTGATGCGCACGCGCTACATGGTCCCGCGCGGCGACGGAGCGGTCGTCGACGACTCGCTGCGCCGGCTCGTGTCCTTCCAGCGGCACAACCTCGTCTCGGACCCGCCGCCGCTCGCCCCCGGCAAGTTCGAGCTCATCGCCTGCCGCAACGTCCTCATCTACTTCGACGGCGAGACGGTCGAGCGCGTGATCGGCGGCCTCGAGAGCGCGCTCGCTCCCGGCGGCACGATGGTGCTGGGGGCCGCCGACCGGCTGTGCGACTCCGCCCGCCGGCTGGCACGCGGGGACGGCCAGCGCCGGCACTCCGCGCGCGAGCGAGCCGCGGCGCCGCGCCGGGTCCTTCGCCGCCCGCTGGGGCGAGAGGCGGAGCCGCCGGTCGAGGCCCTTGACCTGAAGGCCGCGCTGGACGCCGCCGATTCCGGCGACCTCGAGCGGGCGATCGAGATCACGGGCGGGATCCTCGAGGCCGACGTGCTCGACGCCGGTGCCTACTTCGTCCGCGGGCTCGCGGAGCTCGGCCTCGGCGACTGCGACGGGGCGGTGGGCTCGCTGCGGCGGGCGCTGTACGTGGACCCGGGCTTCGGGCTGGCTGCGTTCCAGCTCGGCCGCGCCCAGGAGCGCCGTGGCGACCCCGCCGCGGCCGCCCGCGCCTACGACCAGGCGCTGCGGACCCTGGACCCGGACGACGCACGGCACGCGGAGATCCTTGACCAGGTGGACCTTGCGGACGTGGCGGGGGCCTGCTCCCTGCGCGTGAAGGAACTCAAGAGAGGAGCAGCATGAAGATTCTGGTGGTTGACGATTCGCCGACGCCTCGTCTCGTTCTCAAGCGGGAGCTCGAGGCCATGGGTCACGAGTGTCTCGTGGCGGAAGACGGGGTCGCCGGCTGGGAGCTGCTCCAGGAGACCGACGTCGACGTCGTGATCAGCGACTGGATGATGCCGCGCATGGACGGGGACGAGCTCTGCCGCCGCGTGCGCGCCCGGGCGTCCTCTCCCTACGCCTACTTCATCCTCCATACCTCGCTCGACGACCGCCAGCACGTCGTCGAGGGCATGGAGGCGGGCGCGGACGACTACCTGACGAAGCCGTTCGACCGCGACGAGCTGGCCACGCGACTGATCGCGGCCAAGCGGGTGACCGGCCTGCACCGAAGGATCGCCGCGCAGCAACAGGAGCTCGAGCGGCTCAACGACGCTCTCTTCGCGGACTCGCGCAGCGATGCCCTCACCGGGCTCGGCAACCGCCGCAGCCAGGACGAGGACCTCGACGTGCTCGCCGCCCGGACCGAGCGCTACGGCCACTCGTTCTGCGTCGCGCTGTTCGACATCGACCACTTCAAGGCGTACAACGACACGGCCGGCCACCTCGCCGGCGACGACGTGCTGCGCTCGATCGCGGACACCCTGCAGCGTCAGGGCCGCCGCGGCGACACGTTCTACCGCTACGGCGGCGAGGAGCTGCTCGTGGTCTTCCCCGACCAGACCCTGGAGACCGCGGCGATCGCCGCCGAGCGGATGCGCGACGCGATCGAGTCGCTCGAGCTCCCGCACCCCGGGCGCGACGATCACTCCGTGGTCACGGTGAGCGCCGGGATCGCCTGCTACGAGCCGGACAGCGGCGACGAGGTCTCGATCATGCTCGAGCGGGCCGACGCCGCTCTCTACGCCGCCAAGGAGGCCGGCCGCAACAGGGTCGTCACCCGCGAGCGCGCGCGAGCCGCCGGCTGAGTCCCGCGCCCGCACGGGGCGCTGCCCGCGCGCCGTCCTTGCTATCGTGATATCTCGATATGGCAAAGGAGGCGGATCCAGAGATGGCAGCGCTCTTCGTGAGGCTCCCCGTCAAGCAGGCCGAGAAGCTCGATCGCGCAGCCTTCGAGCTCAAGGTCCCTAAGCAGCAGCTCGTCAGCGCGCTGCTCGAGGGCTACTCGGCCGGCCAGCTCGCGCGTCTGCCGGGACTCTCGGGAAGGAGGCGCGTGGTGGTCGAGTCGGAGGTGGACGACGTGGCGGTGGGCAGCCATTCCTTCCGGCCCTTCGAGCCCCCGGAGGTCCTCTCGCCCGCGGAGGTGGCGGACCTGCTTCAGGTGGAGGAGGAGCTCGTGACCGGGCTGGCGGAGAAGGGCGAGCTGCCGGGGCGCAAGCTAGGCGACGAGTGGCGCTTCTCGCGCACCGCAGTGCTCGAGTGGCTGGGAGCTGAGGGCTGATGCCGCTCGTCCCCGTTGTGGTCGAGCAGGACTCGCGCGGCGAGCGCTCGTTCGACATCTACTCGCGTCTCTTGCGCGAGCGCGTGATCTTCCTCGGGCAGCCGATCGACGACCAGGTGGCCAACCTCGTGGTCGCCCAGCTGCTGCACCTCGAGTCCGAGGACCCCGACCAGGACATCTCGATCTACATCAACTCGCCGGGAGGATCGATGTACGCCGGCCTCGCGATCTACGACACGATGCAGTTCATCAAGCCCGACGTGCAGACGACGTGCGTCGGCATCGCCATGTCGATGGGCTCGCTGCTGCTGGCCGGGGGCGCCGAGGGCAAGCGCGCCGCTCTACCCAACAGCCGCATCCTGATCCACCAGCCATCGGGCGCCTTCGAGGGCACCTCGTCGGACATCGAGATCCACGCGCGCGAGGTGATCAACCTGCGCCGCCGAGTGGACGAGATCTACGCCAAGCACACGGGCCAGAGCGTCGAGCGCGTGAGCGACGACATGGACCGCGACCGCTTCTTCACGTCCGAGGAGGCGCGCGAGTACGGCCTCGTGGACCGGGTGCTCGACTCGCGCTAGACGCTCATGTGGAGGCGAACGACGTTCCCCTCCGGCGTGGTCCGGATCTGGACCAGATCGCAGAGCTGATTGGCGAGCCAGATGCCGCGGCCGCGCGCCCAGCTCGGGGCCGGTCGCTCACGGCCCGCGAGCGGATCCGCGAGGACGCCGTCGTCGCGCACCTCGCATAGCAGCCGCGCGTCCTCGCGCCAGACGCTCAGCCTGCCCTTGCCATGTGCGTAGCGGACGCTGTTGGTGGCCACCTCGGTGGCGGCGACGAGCAGGTCTCCCGTCCGCTCGTCGTCCAGCCCGGCATCCTCCGCGTGGCGGGCGACGACCCGGCGGATGTCGGGCAGGTCGTCCCGCGTGAAGGTGAGCTGCTCCGGATCCGTTGCGGGGGGCGGGAGCGGATCGCGGAACGGGTCCGTATCCCTGATCGGATCGCAGTAGCTGTCGCTGCTCCGGGTCAGTCCTCCCTCCACGACGTGGGGGTGGGTGGCGCAGGCGTCAGTGAGCACCTCTTCGGGGAGCCCCTCGGCATCGTAGGGGCAGAGCAGCCACCAGGCCGGGGAGTCGGCGAAGGCGAGGTTGAGCAGCCACTCGTGGCGGCGGCACTCGGCAAGCTCCTCGCCGCTCCGTCCGGGCCAGACCGGCTCGCCGATCCCGCGCACGGGGGACCCCACCGCCAGATTCTCGGCGAGGAACTCGCGCCAGGCCGGGATGATCCGCGCCGGGTTGTGGCCGAGCGCCGGCATGTCGATGAACTGCAGGGCGTCGGACTCGCCGTTGAGCTCAGCCTTGATGCGCTCCGCCTTGTCCGGGTGGACGGACACGAGCACCGGCTCGTTGGCCGTGACCGCATGGCGGATGAACGGGACCGTGCCGGCGATGAACTCGTCGTCCCCGCGATAGAAGAGGGCTTCGTGCCGGAAGGTCTTGGGCCTAGACGGTGTGGTCATGAACATCGTCGCCTTTGCGCTCCTCGGATGGGAGCGCGACGTCCAAGAGCTGTGCGATTCGCACTACCCGTCCCGGAACGTTCCTAAGCCGGAGGCGCGCAGGTCCGGGGTCCGTCAAGGCCATCACCGCGTGGTGGTCGCCGAACCTCAGCCGGGACAGGTCGAGCACCGTGTCGCGGTCGGGCGGCGCGGCGGCGGCGAGCGCACGGCGGAACGTCGGGGCGCTGAAGTAGTCGACTTCGCCCTCGAGCTCGAGGCAGTCGTCGCCGCTGTAGAGGCGGAAGGGCGCGGAGCTACCGCACCTGTGGGCGACCGGGTGCACGGAGGTGAGGTCGGAGACGATCTCTCCGGGGAGCGCGCGAGCGTCATAAAGGCAGAGCGCCGCCAGGGGGTGGGTGGCCATGTACTCGTCGGCGAGTGCCTCCCAGCGGGTGTGCGCGCTCCAGCCGGCCGGGTCGTCGACGAGGGCCGTGACCTTCGCTCCCACGCGTAGCCCGGTGTAGCGGTCGGCGAGTGCCTGCTCGGTGGCCGCCGCGTAGGTGGCGAGCTGCTCCTCCGGGTCCGTGGGCTCGCCCGGCGAGTAGACGTCGTCGAGCGAGAGGATCTGGAGCATCCCCATCTCCACGAGCGCGTGCCGCTGTGGGAGGGCGCCGATGTCCTCCCGCAGCTCCTCGACCGACCCGCTACCGACGTAGATCAGCCGCTGCTTGAGACGCAGACCGTCCGTGAGGAAGTCCACCAGAGCCTGGCGCATCTCGGCGTCGTCGTCGTACGGCCAGCAGGCGTGGCCGTGGAGCCCCAGGCCGGAGGCGCGATCGAGAAGCCCGTGCTCGCGCACCTCGCCCATTATGAACCAGCGTCAACCCCCTTTCCTCGGGGCGGGATTTCCCCGAATCATTTGCAATACAAATCGTTGAGCTGGCGTAGGATTCCTGCCATGCGCTTCGAGCAGCCGCCCCCGGAACCACTCGCCGGCGCCATCGGCTTCCTCCTCTCGTGGAACGGCAAGCGCCTCGCGTCCGCCTTTGCGGACAACCTCGAGCCGCTCGGCCTGCGTCCGCCGCACTTCGGCGTGATGAACCTCATCGACGCCCATCCGGGGTCGGCCCAGCAGCAGCTGGTCGACCTGTCGATGATCGACCCGAGCTCCATGGTGAGGCTGATCGACGAGCTCGAGGAGATGGGCGTGGCGGAGCGGCGCGTGGACAGCGCCGACCGCCGCCGCCGCGAGGTCCACCTGAGCGCCGCCGGCAAGCGCAAGCTAGAGCGCGCCCGAAGGGTTGCGGGCGACTCCGTGCAGGAGGTCCTCGAGCCCCTCGACGAGGAGGAGCAGGAGACGCTTCGCCGGCTGTTGCGCAAGCTGGCGGGCCTCGACAAATAGGATCCGCGGCCGTGGAGCGGACGCTCTTCGGAAAGCCTGCGCGTTTCGAGGGCGGCCTGCACGAGGTGGCGCCCGGCGTGTTCGCCTGGCTCCAGCCCAACGGCGAGTGGGGGGAGTCGAACGCCGGGCTCGTGGTCGGCGACGGCGAGGCGCTTCTCGTCGACACCCTCTGGGACCCGCGGCTGACCCGGCGGATGCTCGATGCCGTGGAGGCGCGGGTCGGGGTCCCGATCACGGTGGTCGTCAACACGCACTCGGACGGCGACCACGTCTGGGGAAACCAGCTGGTGGGCGGGGCGCGGATCGTCTCGACCGACACCGCCATCTCGATCATCGAGGAGGACCCGCCGGCGGCGCTCCAGCGCCTCAAGTCGATCGCCCGGCCGCTGCGCCTGTTCGGAACGCTGCCGCTTCCGGTGCTCGGGACGCTGCCGCTCCCCGTCCTCCCGCGCCTGCGCCTGCGCGAGCTCGGCGGCTACGTGGAGAACATGCTCGGCCCGTACGACTTCTCCGACGTGCGCCTCACACCGCCCACCCAGGGCTTCAGCGGCGGCCTCGTGGGCGACGCCGGCGGCCGCGAGGTGCGCCTGTACGAGGTCGGTCCGGCCCACACGCCGGGCGACCTGATCGTGCATGTGCCCGATGCCGGCGTGGTCTTCGCGGCTGACGTCATGTTCGTCGGCGTCGTGCCCGTCATGTGGGCCGGGCCGACGGACAACTGGCTCGCCGCCCTCGACCGCATCCTCTCGCTCGACCCCGAGGTGATCGTGCCCGGGCACGGACCGCTCGCGGGGCCCGACGACGTCCGGGCTCTGCGCGAGTACCTCGCCTGGGTGGACGCCGCCGCCCGGCACCGACTCGAGCGCGGGTTGTCGGTGATGGACACGGCGCGGGACCTGGTACTCGAGGACGGCTATTCCGAGGCGCCGTGGGCCGACTGGGACTCGCCCGAGCGGATCGTGATCACGATCGCCACGATCGACCGCCACCGACGCGGCGAGGCGCGGGCCGTCGGCAGCCGCGAGCGCGCCCAGCTGTTCGCGCAGGTGGCGACGCTCGCCTCGGAGCTCGGCCGGCGGCGATGAAACGAGTGGCGCTGGCCACGGCCGCCTTCCTGGTGGCCCTGCTGGCGCTGACGGCGCAGGCGAGCGCCGCCCCGCCGCCGGTGGTGATGCTCGTCTTCGACGAGTTCCCCGCGATCTCGCTGCTCGACGCGCACGGCAACATCGACCGCGAGCGCTATCCGAACTTCGCGACCCTGGCGTCGGACGGCTACTGGTTCCCGGACGCCACGGCGTCCGTCGACGAGACGGGCCGGGCGGTGGAGACGATCCTCACGGGAAACACGCCGGAGCGAAAGCGCCCGCGCAACGTCCCCTCCAACCCGCACAACCTGTTCACCTGGCTCGACGACGACTACCTCCTCGACGTGGCCGAGGAGGCCGCGGCGCTCTGCCCCAAGCGGGACTGTCCGCACGCCCACGTGCCCGGACGCGCCGAGCTCAAGCGCGAGCTCGCGGGCGGCCGCCCGGAGCGCTTGGAGAGCTGGCTTCGCGGCGTCCGCCCCCACAGCAGGCCGACGCTCTACTTCAAGCACGTGCTCCTGCCGCACGTGCCGTTGCGCTACTACCCCACGGGGGATGTCTACACGCGGAGCATCTCCGAGCCGATTCCGGGGATCGTCGAGACCTTCCACAGCCACTGGCTCGTGGAGCAGGCCTACCAGCGGCACCTGCTCCAGCTCGCATACACGGACCGCCTGGTGGGCGAGTTCCTCGAGCGGCTTCGCAAGACCGGCCTCTACGACCGCTCGCTCGTCATCGTCACGGCCGACAACGGCGAGAGCTTCGGGCTGTTCGGGGACAGGCACCAGATCACCGACCACAAGGCCGCGAACATCGCCTTCACGCCGCTGTTCGTGAAGCTCCCGCATCAGCAGCGGGGCCGGAGCGTGCGCCGGCACGTGCGCACGGTGGACATCGTGCCCACGATCGCGCACGTCCTCCACAGGCGCCTGCCCTGGCGGACGCAGGGCAAGTCGATGCTCGGGCCGGCCGCCCGGGAGATCCCGTCGCGCGTCCCGCTCATCCAGCGCTCCGGCAGGGTGTTCACGGTGAGCCTGCAGGCGCTCCGCCGTCAGCGCCAGGCGAGGCTGCGGACCAAGCTGAAGCTGTTCGGCTCGGGGGTCTACGGGATCGGTCCGGACCCGGAGCTGCTGGGTACGCCGCTCTTCACCTGGCCGGTGAGCCCGGCGAGGCGGACCCGGGCGCGGATCAACGGGGCCGAGGCGCTCAGCCACGTGGAGCGCCGATCCGGCCTCGTGCCGGGCCTGATCAGCGGCCAGATCAGCCGCGACGCGAAGAAGACGTCGCGGCCGCTCGCCTTCGCGGTGAACGGCTGGATCGTCGCCACGGCCCCGACCTTCCACATGCCCCACCGCCGCGGCGAGCTGTTCACGGCCGTGGTCCCGGAGCCGTTCCTGCATGACGGCGACAACCAGTTGCAGGTGCTCGCCGTGGAGCACGGGGCATCGGGCACCCGCCTCGCGCGGATCTTCTAGGAGTACCCCTGCGGCCGCTGGGGTACGGGACCGGCATGGCCAAGCACGAGGAGCGGGCCGAGCAGCTCGAGCGCGAGGCGGAGCGGCTCGAGGAGCAGGGGGATCGCATCGACCGCCGCATCGACGAGAGCCGGAGCGACTGGGAGTCGAAGGAGCAGGACCCCTCCGTCCCGGGCGCCCAGGCGGAGTCCAATGTCGTTCCCGACGAAGACGAGGAAGAGGACTCGTAGTGGAGACGAACCGCGAGGAGTCGGACCAGCTGCCGGAGGAGGGGCCCTCACAGCAGGTCCCGGACGACGAGCAGGACTCCGGCGCCCGTGACCAGGCCGAGGACTCGGCCGGCGTCCCGGGCGAGGAGGAGACGGGCACGGGCAACCCCGGCGCGGCCGGAGCCGAAGACCCGGACGAATAGCCGCCGGCGCGTACCCTCGTAGTCATGAGGGACGCGCTCCGAGCCCCGCTCAAGGCCGCCGGCGCAACGGCCTTCATCGTCGGCGTCCTGCTCTTCCTGCTCAACCCGCCGTCGCTCTCCGGCGCAGGCGGGCTGATCGCCCTGATCGGCGGCGGCACGGCGCTCGTGGTGCTCACGGCCTGGGCCACGGTCGCCCTCACCGGCCGCGACTCGATGAGCGAGCACGAGTTCGACCGGCTGCTCGAGCGCAGCGAGCGGCTGGCCCGCTCCGCAGACCCTCCTGACGCGCCGACAGAGTTCGACGTCCTCGTCTCGGACGCGATCGACGCCCTGCCGCCCGAGTTCCAGGAGCTGCTCGAGCGAACTCCGGTCGTCGTGTCCCGGCACGGCACCGAGTACCGGGCCTACGGGCACTACTGGGGCGACACCATGGCCCGCGACAACTACCCCGACAAGATCGTGATCTACCAGGACACGCTCGAGCGCGACTTCGGCTACGACCCCGACCTGCTGCGCGCCCAGGTCGAGCGAACGCTCCGCCACGAGCTGGGCCACCACCTCGGCTGGGGCGAGCGCGGAGTGCGCGAGCTCGGCCTTTAGCTCGCCGGCGGCCTCCCGCGGCTATCGATCGGACTTTGGGTCGCATAGCGACCTAAACCCCGATCGCTTGCGATCCGCTGCCGGCTGGGGCGGGCTAGCCTTGGCGCCAGCTCTGGAGAGGTGACCGAGCGGCTTAAGGTGCGCGACTGGAAATCGCGTGGGCGGCGAAAGCTGCCTCGTGGGTTCGAATCCCACCCTCTCCGTCTCCGCCCCCAGGACCGGCGCCTGACGGCCTCCGCGCATCGCTCGCGTGCTGCTCGCACGCGTCGCTCCGCGTGGAGGCCGTCATGCTTGGTCGTGGGGGCGGAGCTTTCGCTTCCGGTGTCACCTCCTCCCTCCGGGGGTTCACGCGTTTCCAGTCCAGTCGCCGCGGGAGTCGATAGGGAATGCATGAACCCGCGTCCAACGCCGCCCGGCAGTCCGGTGGCGCAGCAGCCAGAGTGTCCCTTCGATGGAGAGGAGCTCTCAAGAGCTGGCGGCGAGTGCTGCAAATCACGCGAAAGCAAGAGCGAGCAGCGACAGCGACTAGCCCCACCCGGGACTCAATCTGACCTTCGCTCGAGCCGCGGCGGTTCGACCGTTGGGGTAGCGGGCGAAGATGCGGACGTCTCCTAGGGGCGGTCGGGTGCCGATCCAGTGATCTCGGCCTCGATCCGGCTGCACCTTGAGCGAGCCGTCGACGACCCCGGCCCGGTGCAGAAACCCTTCGTAATAGGTGCCGCAGGGCTGGTCTCGCCTGACACCCTGCTCTCGGCAGTAGCTTCCACAGTCTCGTCCGTTCGCGTCCTTCCAACACGGCAAGTGCATCGCGAGTGGCCTGCCGTTGACGATTGCCGTGAGTTGAGTCGCCGGCTTGCGGAGCCAGATCGCGAGGCCGACGCGGTCGCAGGCGAATTCGTTCGGCCGCGGGCAGGAGACCGCCAGGTAAGGCTTGCGCTCCAGGGACAGGCGCCCCGTAGTCGGGACCGCCTGTAACGGACTCGGCTCGTCGCCGGCACGATCGCCTCCGACGGGCCAGACGATCAGCGTGGCCAGGCCGAGCGCCACGATTGCCACGGCGGCAGCCGTGTATCTCAGCCGCCGGCGCCTCGTCAATTTCCGCGCCTCCTCGAACAGGGCGCGAAGCCGTCCTCGGCGCAGCTTCGGTGGAGGGGAGCTCACCGTCACCTGATGAAGCTAGTATCACTAGCACCATGATTCGAGTCAAGGTCGACCGCGGTGAAGACACGGAGCTCCACCAGCAGGTGGCGGCCGAGATCCGGCGAGCGATCGCCGACGGTGAAGCGGGTCCAGGCGAACGGCTGCCACCAGCTCGCGACCTGGCCGCCGTGCTCGGCGTCAATGCGAACACGGTCCTTCGAGCCCTTCGAGCACTGAGAGCCGAGGGTCTAGTCGACTTCAGGCGCGGGCGCGGGATTACGGTGAGCAGCGACGCCACGAGGGGCGCCGTCATCGCGCGTGCCCGCGACTTCGTGGCATTCGCGCGAACGCACGGCTACCGGCGCGACGAGCTGGTCGACATCATCGACAGCGTCAGCTAGCGAGCCGCTTTTCGCGCTAGTGCTTCGGCCATGACTTTGACGGCGTGTGAGGCCGTCGGAGCCCGTTCGTCAGGTTGCGAGTGTCGATTACGCTTCGTGGATGAGTCCTCCGGCGACCCTTCTCATCTGGTTCAAGCTGCGTTCGCCGGAGCTGGCCGAGGACTTTGAGCGCCTGATGACGGAGGACCGCGACGTCGTCCACGGGTCGTTGGACACGGTCTCGGAGTGGCGGCTCACGCGGCCGGCGGACGTGCCCGGCCAGTCCACCCGCGAAGCCGATTACGTGCTGATCGCCGAGATCGTCGAAGTGAAGCGCTTCGAGCAACAAGGGAGCGAACACGTCCAGCGCCTGGCGGAGGACTTGGCGCATCTCGTATCGAGCCGGGGGATGCTCGTGGTGCGTTCCGTCCTTTGAAGTCCGCGGTCTGAGCGGCGGCGGTTGTATCGGCCCAGAGACGCTGGGATGCTTGACCAATGCTGCAGAGGAGCTTGCGAGGGGGGCTCGCGGGCGCGGTCGCGACCGTGGTGATGACGCTCGAGCAGCCGCTCGACAAACGCCTCTTCGACTCCAGGTACGACGACGTCGAGATCCTGGGCAAGCTCGTGACGCGCGGAGACGGCTGGCGACCCGTCGGCTTCGCGCTCCACGTGCAGAACGGCGCGATCTTCGGCGCCGCATACACGCGGCTCAAGCCGTCCCTGCCGGGGCCGGCAGTCGTCCGCGGCCTGCTGGTCGGCCTAGTCGAGCACGTCGCGGCCTGGCCGCTGACGGTGCTGTTCGACCGCTACCACCCCGCCCGCAAGGAGCTGCCGAAGCTGGCCGCCAACCCTCGAGCCTTCGGCCAGGCGACCGTCCGTCACGCAGTGTTCGGGGTCGTCCTCGGGCTCCTCGAGGCCGCGCTCAACGACCGTAGCGCGTAGCTCACGTAGTAGCTCGGTGCGCCGACCAGAGGGGCATTTGCGGCAGCTGGGCCGCGGCCATACCGGGATCCCCGTCTCGGCCTGTTGCTACTCGGTCGTGCGGAACAGCGGCTGCAGGGCTGACCTCAGGCCTGTCTGCCCTGGGTCCGGCGCGCCCGGGTCCTCCAGCGCGTCCAGGCGCTTCTCCAGGGCGGCTACTCGTGCCTCGAGCTTGCGCACGCCGGCTTCGGGCGGCGCGGGGGCCTGGTCTGCGTGTGGGTCGATGCGCGCGGCCACCGCTCGCTCGATCGAGGCCATGGAGATCAGCCAGCGGCCGCGCACGAGGGTCGCGTCGAGCTCTCCGTCCTCGATCAGCGTCCTCACCTCGGAGGGGTGTAGCGCAAGCATGGCCGAAGCGTCCGGGATCGGAACCCGCTGCACGCCTTAGGTTTCGCGGCTGTCCGCGCCGAACCTGCCTCGCAGGCTGGCGCGAGGGTCCGCGGGGCGGGAAACTGCACGGCGATCCGTGCACGACATCGTTGAGTTCCTGAGGGCGCACGAGCCCTTCGCCGGGCTCGAGGAGGCGGCGCTGGAAGACCTCGCCGCGGGAACGGAGGTCGAGTTCTTCGCGGGCGGGGACGTGATCTTCCAGCAGGGCGCGCCGGAGCTGAAGCACGTGCGGATCGTGCGGCGCGGCAGTGTCGAGCTCGTCGACCGCGGGCGCGTGCTCGACCTGCTCGGGGAGGGGGAGTGGTTCGGGCATCCCTCGATGCTCTCCGGGCTGCCCACCGGCTGGGCGGCGCGTGCCGCCGAGGACACGCTCTGCTACCGGCTGGCCGCGGAGGACGTCGTGCCGGTGCTCAGCGATCCCAAAGGACTCCGCTTCGTCGCCCGCACCATGGCTGCGCGGCCGCGCGTGGGCGAGCCGACCGAGCGGGTGGAGCCGAGCGTCGCCCCGGACCTGCCGGCCAAGGCGATCGTCAGGACGGAGCCGGTGGTCTGCCCACCCGAGACGCCGATCAGCGAGGCGGCGCGCCAGATGGCCGAGCGGCGGACGAGCTGCGCTCTCGTCTCCCTCCGCAACGGCGACCTCGGGATCATCACCGACTACGACATCCGCACGCGCGTGGTCGCCGAGGAGCTGCCGCTCGACGCGCCGATCAGCGCGGCGATGACGGCCCCGGCGGTGACCGGGGACGCCGACAGCCTCGGCACCGAGCTGATGCTGACCATGGTCGACAAGGGCGTCCGCCACCTGCCGGTCAAGTCGAGCGCCGGTGAGCTCGTGGGCGTGGTCACGGACAGGGACCTGCTCGCCGCCGAGGCCCGTGCGCCGTTCGTGATCCGCCGCGCGATCACCGAGGCGCGCGACGTCGAGGAGCTGCGGGTGGCGCTGGCCCGCTTGAAGCCGGCAGTGGTCGCGCTCCACGACTCCGCGGTCGGGCCGGCCCAGGTCGGGGCGATCATGGCCGCCGTCGTGGATGCCGCGGTCAGGCGGCTCATCGACCTGGAGCTGGACACGGACTCCCTTCCCCCGTTCAGCTGGCTGGCGCTGGGCAGCTTCGGCCGGCGCGAGGCGATGCCCGCCTCGGACCTGGACAGCGGGCTCATCTGGGAAGGCGAGAAGCCGGAGCCGCTCACCGACTTCGCCGGCAGGCTGGGAGAGGAGCTCGAGCGCGCCGGGTTCCCGCGAGATCCGCACGGAGCGACCGCGGCGGGCAGCGCCTTCGCGCGCTCCGCCGAGGAGTGGCGGGAGGCGATCCCGTACTGGTTCAGCCACCCGGGGCA
>DASXBA010000097.1:0-2427 GCA_036406475.1 Thermoleophilaceae bacterium
CAAACGCTGGTGGGTGCCCGACCACGTCGAGGCGCTGCTCGCGCTCGATCGGTCGGACGACGCCGACCGCGTCCTCGACGCGTGGGAGGCGGATGCGCGACGACTCGAACGCGACTGGGTGCTCGCGCACGTGACGCGCTGCCGTGGTCTCGTGGCGGCCGCGCGCGGCGACGTGTCCGAGGCCGCCTCGCTCCTCGAGCATGCGGTCACCCAGCACGAGAGGGTCGGCGATGCCTTCGGGCGGGCCCGCGCATTGCTCGCGCTCGGCGTGGTCCGCCGGCGCGATCGTCAGAAGCGCGCCGCCCGCGACGCGATCGCCGCGGCGCTCGCCGAGTTCGAGCGGCTCGGCGCGGCGACCTGGATCGAGAAGGCCCGCGCCGAGCTCGGCCGGATCGGGGGGCGCACCCGCGAGGAAGGCCTGACAGCCGCGGAGCGCCGCGTCACGACGCTCGTGGCCGAAGGTCGCACCAACAAGGAGGTCGCCGCCGCGCTGCTCCTCGGCGAGCGGACGGTGGAGACGCACCTGTCCCACGTGTACGCCAAGCTCGGCGTGCGCTCGCGGGCCGAGCTCGCGCGACGGTTCCGGCCGGACGAGCAAGGTTCAGGGGAACCCACGATTTCAAGCTGAGCACAACCGCCTACCGTCGGCCGGGTGCCGAGCTACCTCGTCGAGACGGAGGCACCGTGAAATCGAAGCTGGCCCTTCTTGTCGTGCTCCTGGGGGTGGTCGCGTTCGCCGGCGCCGGGCTCGGTGCCGACGCACCGCCGCCGACGCAGTGCGCGCCCGCCGCCAAGTACCCTGCCGCGACGACACCGGTCGCCTTCTGGAGCACCGAGGCCCGGTGCGCGATCGTCCCTGCCGGCCCTGGCGGCAGCTTCGGTTCGGAGAACTTCGGCAACAAGTTCCCCGGCGAGGCGGCCGTGTACATGGGCATCGTCCACGTCGCGATGTATGACGCCGCGGTGGCCCTCGACGGCGGCTACCGGCCGTACGTGCCCACGCCCGCCGCGCCCCCGGACACCTCTCCCGAGGCCGCGATCGCGGCCGCAGCCTACGACACGCTCACCGGCCTGCAGCCGCAGCTCGGCGCCGACCAGACCATCCTCGACGGCGACTACAGCGCCTACCTGGCCGCCATCCCCGACGGCACCGCGGTGGAGAAGCGGGCCAAGCGCCACGGGATCACGGTCGGCGGGCAGGTCGCGCGGGCGATCCTCGCCCTGCGGGCGAACGACGGCCGGGAGCTCAACCCCACGCTCGCGGACCTCGACCCGCCCGCGCCCGGCCCCGGCGTCTGGCAACCCGCGCCCGGAGTGGTGCTCGGCCTTCGCCTGCCCGGAATCAAGCCCTTGGCGCTCACCAGCGCATCCCAGCTCCGGCTCGAGAGCCCGTATCCCCTGACCAGCCGGAAGTACGCGGAGGACCTCGACCAGGTCAAGGAGCTCGGTCGCCTCGACAGCACCGTGAGGACCCCGGAGCAGACGAGCCAGGCCCAGTTCTGGACCGACCACGACCTCAGGCAGTGGAACGACGGCATGCTCCGCCTCGCCGCCGCGCACCGGCTCGACCTCGTGCGGACGGCGCGGATGCTGGCGATGGCCCACGTGGCCGGGGGCGACGGCATGATCGCCTGCTTCGACAGCAAGTACCACTACTGGTTCTGGCGCCCCTACCAGGCGATCCCGCTGGCCGGCACCGACGGCAACCCGACGACGGTGGCCGACCCGAGCTGGACGCCGCTCGCCACGACGCCGAACTTCCCCGAGTACCCCTCGGCGCACGCCTGCCACAGCACCGCCGTGGTCACGGCCCTCGACGCCTTCTTCGGCACCGACAAGGTCCCCTTCACGCTCGACAGCCGCGCCACCCACACGACCCGGGAGTACAAGCGGCTCCACGACATCGTGAACGACGTCGACCAGGCGCGGGTTCTCGTCGGCTTCCACTTCCTCAGCTCCGACCTGCGAGGCTCGAGGCTCGGGAGCAAGGTCGGCCGCTACGTCACCAACCACTACTTCCGGCGGTCGGGCTCGGCCGTCCAGTCCTCGACGGCCGCTTCCTCCAGCGCCTCCAGCGGGGCGCCGCGGCCGTCGTAGGCGCCGGGGATCGGGGCGGGGCCGGCCTCGGCAAGATCGACGGCCTCGGAGGGGGTCTTGGCCACCTGGAACAGGGCCCCCTCGCCGAGGGGGGCGAAGCCCTGGCCGACCATGTCGGCGACCATCGACAGGAACGGGTCCCAGTAGCCGGCCACGTTCACCAGGACGATCGGGCGGTCGTGGAGGCGGAGCTGGCGCAGGGTGAGGACCTCCAGCAGCTCCTCCAGGGTGCCGAAGCCGCCGGGGAGGGCGACGAAGGCGTCGGCGCGGGCGTCCATCTCGGCCTTGCGCTCGCGCATGGTGGTGGTGACCAGCAGCTCGTCGGCCGGG
>DASXBA010000098.1:0-18228 GCA_036406475.1 Thermoleophilaceae bacterium
CACGCCGATGCCCGAGGCGGAGCCACAGGCTGGGGCCGCAGTGGCGCCGCCACCGCCGCCGCCCCCGGTGGTCCCCGCTCCCGCACCGGCCGAGCCGGCGGCCCAGCAGCCGGCGCCGCCCGAACCGGCGCCGCCCGAGCCGGCGCCGCCCGAACCCGCGCCGCCCGAACCCGCGCCGCCCGAGCCGGAGCCGGCCGAGCCGGAGCCGTCCCCGGACTTGCCGCCCTGGGCGGTCCCCGCTCCCGAGCCGGAGCCAACACACGAGCCGCCGCCCGTCGCCAAGCCCCCGGCCGTGGCCACGCCGCCGGAGCCCACGCCGGAGCCGCGGCCCCAGGAGCGCGAGCACCGCGCGAAGTCCCGCACCGCTATCGGCGTGGCGGCGTCGATGGCCTCGATCGCAGCTGGCTACCTGGTCCGGCGCAAGCGCCGCTAGCCCGCTACGGTCGCGGCGGTGACCGCGACCATCGTCGTGCCGCGCCGCTTCAACGGGCCGCCCGACTCGGGCAACGGCGGCTACACCTGCGGCCTGGTGGCGGGACTGATCGACGCCGACGTGGCCGAGGTCTCGCTGCGAGCGCCGCCGCCGCTCGAGACCGAGCTGACCGTCTCGCATGGCGAGCGCGGCGTGGAGGTCAGCAGCGGCGACACCGTGGTCGCCAACGGGCACGCCGCCGAGCTCGAGCTCGACCCGCCGGAGCCGGTGAGCCCGGAGGGCGCCGCGCGTGCCTCCGAAGCGGGCTTCGACGCCTGGACCGGCGGCCACCCCTTCCCCACCTGCGTCATCTGCGGCCCGCAGCGGGAGCCCGGCGACGGCTATCGCGTCTTCCCAGGCAGGCTCGGCGACGGCGAGCTGTTCGCGTCGAGCTGGACGCCGGACCCCACGCTCGCGGACGAGGACGGCCTGGTCCGCCGCGAGTGCGTCTGGGGCGCGCTCGACTGTCCCACGAGCGCGCCGGTGGCCAACTTCGGCGAGGGCCCGCCGGTGGTGCTCGCCCGGCTGTGCGCGCGGATCGACCGGCCGGTCCACGCGGAGCGCCCGCACGCGCTCGTCTCCTGGCCGATCGAGCTCGACGGCCGCAAGCGCCACGCCGGCGTCGCCCTGTTCGACGACAACGGCGCTCTGCTCGCCGCCGCTCGGGCACTGTGGATCGAGCTGCGGCGGTAGGCTCCTCCTGATGGCGGTGCACTACCGCACGTGTCCCTTCTGCGAGGCGACGTGCGGACTGCGAATCGAGACCGAGGGCGACGAGGTCGTCTCGATCCGCGGCGACGACGAGGACGTCCTCAGCCACGGCTTCATCTGCCCCAAGGCGTACGGGCTCAAGGAGCTGCACGAGGACCCCGACCGCCTGACCACGCCGCTGATCCGCCGCGACGGCGAGCTGGTCGAGGCGACCTGGGAGGAGGCCTTCGAGGAGATCGACCGCCGCCTGACCCCGATCCTCGAGGACCACGGCCGCAACGCCGCCGCCGTCTACCTCGGCAACCCGAACGCCCACAACCTGTCGGCGATGACCTACGGGCCGGTGTGGCTGCGTGCGCTCGGCTCGCAGAACGTCTACTCCGCGAGCACCGTCGACCAGATGCCCAAGCAGGTGTCGGCCGGGCTGATGTTCGGGACGATCCTCTCGATCCCGGTCCCCGACGTGGATCGCACCGACCACCTCCTGATCCTCGGGGCCAACCCGCTCGTCTCGAACGGCAGCCTGCTCACCGCGCCCGACATGCGCGGCCGCATCCGCGGGATCCGCGAACGCGGCGGCAAGGTCGTGGTGATCGACCCGCGCCGCAGCCGCACGGCCGAGGAGTCGGACGAGCATCACTTCATCCGCCCGGGCACCGACGCCCACCTGCTGCTCGGGATCGCTTCGACGCTCGTTGAGGAGGAGCTCGAGGACGTCGGCCCGCTCGCCGAGCACTGCAACGGCCTCGACGAGGTCCGGCGGCTCGTGCGTGAGTTCCCGCCCGAGAGCGTGGCGCCCGTCTGCGGGATCGATGCCGACGAGATCAGGCACATGGCCTGCGAGCTCGCGACCGCCGAGCGAGCCGCCGTCTATGCGCGGATCGGGACCACCACGCAGGAGTTCGGGACGCTCGCCAGCTGGCTGGTGGACGTGGTCAACGTGCTGACGGGCAACCTCGACCGCGAGGGCGGCGCGATGTTCACGCTCGCCGCCGCGGCGCAGAAGAACGCCACCGGCAAACCGGGCGTCGGCAAGGGCGTGCGCCTCGGCCGCTGGCAGAGCCGCGTGCGCGGGCTACCGGAGTCCTACGGCGAGCTGCCGGTGGCGGCGCTGGCCGAGGAGATCGACACCCCCGGCGAGGGCCAGGTGCGTGCACTGATCACGGCGGCCGGCAACCCGGTCGTCTCGACCCCCAACAGCGGCCGGCTCGAGGCGGCGATCGAGTCACTGGAGTTCATGGTCGCGATCGACATCTACGTCAACGAGACGACCCGGCACGCCGACGTGATCCTGCCCGCGCCGGAGCCGCTCCAGAAGTCGCATTACGACCTGGCGCTCTACCAGCTGGCCGTCCGCGACGCGGCCAACTACTCGCCGCCGGTGTTCGAATACAACGGCGGCCGTCCGGACGAGTGGCAGGTACTGCTGCGACTGGCGGGGATCGTGTCCGGCCAGGGGCCGGACGTGGACATCGAGGCGCTCGACGATCTGGTCGTCCGGACGCTCGTTCAGCGCGAGATGCCGGGCCGCGACCCGGACGAGGTGCTCGCGGAGCTCGAGCCGCGCCGCGGCCCCGAGCGGATCCTCGACCTGTTCCTGCGCTCGGGCCCGCACGAGCTGACGCTCGCCGACCTCGAGGAGAATCCGCACGGCATCGACTTCGGTCCCCACCGGCCGCGCATCCCCGAGGTGCTGCGCACGGCATCCGGGAAGATCGAGCTCGCGCCGGAGCCGATCGTGGCCGACCTCGAGCGCCTGCGCTCCTCGCTCGACCGTTCGAACGGCGGCATGGTCCTGATCGGCCGCCGCCAGCTCCGTTCGAACAACTCCTGGATGCACAACCTGAGCGCGCTCGTGAAGGGCAAGGACCGCTGCACGATGCACATCCACCCGGACGACGCGGAGCGCCTCGGCCTGAGCGACGGCGCCCGGGCGACCGTCCGCTCGTCCGCGGGCGAGGTGGACGCGCCGGTGGAGGTCACCGACGCGATCATGCCCGGCGTCATCTCGATCCCCCACGGGTGGGGCCACGACGCGCCCGGAGTGCGGATGCGCGTCGCCTCGGAGCACGCGGGCGTGAACAGCAACGTGCTGTCGGACGAGTCGCTGATAGATCCGCTGTCGGGGAACGCCGTGCTCAACGGGATCCCCGTTGAAGTAGTCGCTAGTCGCTAGGAGTTAGTCGCTAGGACTTAGGTCGATGCCCGTTCCTGGCGACTAACGACTAACGACTGGCGACTTAGCCCGCACCGCCGTCCCGTACGCGCAGATCTCCGTCCAGGTGCTGCCGAGCTCCGACGTGTCGAACCGGAAGGCCACGATCGCATTGGCCCCCTTCGACTCCGCCTCCTCGACGAGCCGCTGAGTCGCGTGCGCGCGGCCGTCCGCGAGCATCCGGGTCATTCCCTTGAGCTCGCCGCCGAACAGGGACTTGAACGCCGCGCCGATCTGCGAGCCGACGTTCCGCGAGCGCACCGTGAGCCCGAACACCTCACCGAGGACCTCCTCGATCTCCCACCCAGGCAGGTCGTTCATGGTCGAGATCAACACGCGGGCGACTCTAGTCGAGGGCAAGCCACCGATCCATCCAGTACGGCCAGGAGCCGTACCAGGTGGATTTCCCGACCCTCAGATCGGCTGGAGCATGGATTCGCCGCAATTGCGGCAGATCACGTTGGCCGTATCCGACATCCGCGCGATCGTCGAGTGGGCGCCGCAGTTGGGGCATTCGGAGCGGAGCTCGAAGCGGTGGAGGCAGTTGACGCAGCGGTAGCGGCCGGCGAGGTTGGTGCCGCGCAGCCAGGGCTCGCCGCAGCTGGGGCACTTCGGTCCGAGGTCGATTCGCTCCTCTTCAGCCACGTGGCGCATTCTGGCCGCTGCCCCGGTCGAGTTGACCGGCGTGCCCCCGAAGGTAGTCGGCGGCGCCCATGGGTCGCTTCCCGGGCGGGAGAACCTCGAGCAGCTCGAGCGCCCCGTCGCCGGTCCCGAAGAGGAGCCGGCCCGCGGGCGCCGTGAGCTCGCCCGGGTCGACCGCCTCGGCCACAGCCAGCGCGCGCCGGACACCGAGGCGCTCGCCGTCCGGGAGCTCGAGCCAGGTCCCGATGTGCGGGTTGAGCGCGCGGATCCGCCGCGCGAGCTGCTCGGCCGGCAACTCGGGATCGAGCCGGCGATCAGCCGCTTCGATCTTCTCGGCGTAGGTCACGCCCTCCTCGGCCTGCTCGACAGGCGCCGGCCGCGTGTCCAGCGTCTCCACGAGCAACTCGCCGCCCAGCGCCGCCAGCCGCGGGGCCAGCGATCCGTAGTCGTCGCCCGGCTCGACCGGCTCGCCTCGCCGGAGGTAGACGGGCCCGGCGTCGAGCTCGGCCGTGGGGCGCATGATCGTCACCCCGGTCTCCGCGTCGCCGGCCTCGATCGCCCGCTCGACGGGAGCGGCGCCGCGCCAGCGGGGCAGGAGCGACGGGTGGACGTTGAGCATCTCGTAGTCCGACAGGAGCGGCTCCTTGATCAGCGCGCCGAACGCGCAGATGCAGACCGCCTCGGGCGAGGCCGCCGCGATCCGCTCGCGCGCCTCTTCCGAGTTCACGCTCTCCGGCTGGAGCAGCTCGATGCCGAGCTCGCGGGCGGCCTCGGCGGCCGGCGGCGGGCTCAGCCTGCGGCCCCTGCCGCGCGGCCGGTCCGGCCGCGTGACAACGAGCGCCGGACGGTGGTCGCTCCCCGCCAGCCGCTCGAGGACGGCCACCGCGAAGTCCGAGGTGCCGAGGTAGACGGTGCGCAAGGCACCGGCGACGCTAGCGCCTCTTCCTGACCATGACGCGGTTGAACGCCGCCCTGGTCGTGCCCCAGGGCGAGACCGTCCGCGCCGTGACCTTCACGAGCAGCCGGTGGCGGCGGCGCAGGACCTTGCGCGCCGGGCGGCGGAGCCGGACGCGCACCACGCCGCTCTTCCCCGGCTGGAGGGCGATCCGGTGGTCGGCGGCGAGCCGGCGGCCGCGCCGGGTGACGAGCAGCTTGCCGGCGCAGTCGCGGAGGCCGCGGTCGCAGCGCACCCGCAGGCGGATCACGCCGCGCTTCGTGGCGCGCTTGCCGAGCGGGGCCGGCACCGTGACCGCCCTGCCTCCGTGCTCCTGGTGCGTGCGGCGGTAGGCCCGGCAGTGGGCGTCGCGCGCCGCGCTGCTCTTGATCGTGGTGTTGGCCTTGATGAAGCGGCCCTGCTCGAGGGCATAGTTCTCGATGTAGTTCGCCACCTGCTGGCGCTCCGCCTGGGTCTTCGCCCGCCCGAGCAGCTCGGCGTTGCGCCAGACGCCCTCGCGCCAGCCCTGGAGGATCTGGAAGAAGGTCGTGTCGTCGATCCAGGTGCCCGGCACCTGGTAGTTCGAGATCGCCTCGTCGAAGCGGGCGGTCATCTCGTTCAACACGTCGTCGTAGAGCGTGTTGAGCACCTGGTTGCCGCGGTCGTGGTCGGGCTTGCGGCTCGACCCGTCCGGCTTGGTCAGGCCGAGGGCGTCCATCATGAACGGCATGTCGCGGTTCACGTGGGCGTTCATCGACATCAGCAGATTGCCGAGGCCGTTGACCGAGCGGTCGCGGCCCGCGTCGAGCGCCAGCCGCCAAGCCGGGGGAACGAGCTCGCGGTGGCCGCTGCGCCAGTTGTCGGTGGCCGCGAAGTACATGCGTGCGAACACGCGGTCCTCGGTCGCCAGGTAGCGCGGCTCCTCGTAGAAGCCGCGCCGGATCGCCTTGCGGATCGCCTCGGTCACGCGGATGTAGGTCAGCGCGAACAGCGCGTTGTGGTCGCAGCTCGCGTACTGGCGGTCGAAGCGGTCGTACATCTCGCCGAGCGTGTGCTCGACGCACGAGCTGTTGCCGTCCACGCAGTCCTTGGCGCGGCTCGGGTGGTAGTTGGGCGCCACGCTCGGGAGAAGCGGGTTCCAGTCGACGAACGGCGGGTCCTCCGCCAGCGCCGCCGGGGCGCACACCAGCAGCACCACGAGCGCGACCAGAATGGCGCGGCGGCCTCCCATGGCCGGAGATTGTGCCACCAGACTCGGGTTTCCTGTCGCGGCGGCCGGGGCAAACCCCTCGGCAACAGGGAGGAGTAGACATGTATCAGCAGGACCTGAGCCCGATATCGGACTCACTCGGTCTGTCGTCGATCTTCGCGGTGCTCCCGGTGCTGACGCTGTTCGTGCTGCTGGGAGGCCTGCGGATGAAGGCCCAGTGGGCCGCATTGATCTCGCTGGGCGTCGCGATCGCGGTGGCGCTGGCCGTCTACGGCATGCCGGTCGACCAAACCGCGCTGTCCACCGCCGAGGGCGCGGCCTTCGGGTTGTTCCCGATCATGTGGATCGTGGTCATGGCGATCTGGGTCTACAACATGACCGTCGAGACCGGCCACTTCGCGGTGCTGCGAAGGTCGTTCGGGGCCATCTCCAACGACCAGCGCGCGCAGGCCGTGATCGTCGCCTTCTGCTTCGGCGCGCTGATGGAGGCGCTTGCCGGCTTCGGCACTCCGGTGGCGATCAGCGCGGTGATGCTGATCGGGCTCGGCTTCAAGCCGCTCAAGGCCGCCTCCGTGGCACTCGTCGCGAACACCGCGCCCGTGGCCTTCGGGGCGATCGCGATTCCGATCACCACGCTTTCCGAGACCTCCGGCCTCGACAAGCAGGACCTCGGTTCGATGGTCGGGCGGCAGACGCCCTTCCTGGCGCTGCTCGTGCCCCTCATCCTGATCGCGATGGTCGACGGCCGCCGCGGCATCCGCCAGATGTGGCCGGTGGCCGTGGTCGGCGGACTGGCGTTCGCGCTCGCCCAGTTCCTGTGCTCGAACTACGTTTCCGTCGAGCTGACCGACGTGGTCGCTTCGCTCGTCTCAACAGCCGCGATCGTCGGCCTGCTGCGCGTGTGGGAGCCTGGCGAGCCGCTCCAGACCGGCCGCTTCGAGCGACCGGCCGTGGCGGGCGCGGAGGCCCACAACCCGGTGCTGGAGCGCGAGGTCCAGCGCAAGGAGGACGGCCACGACGACTCGCCTCTGGACGTCGTCCGCGCCTATGCGCCGTTCGCGATCATCATCGCCGCCTTCGCGATCGCGCAGATCGGGTTCATCAAGACCTGGATGGAGAGCTCGCCGCAGACCGTGACGTTCGACTGGCCGGGCCTGCATGTGACCAACCCGGACGGCGAGGCCCTTTCGAGCCTCGCGTTCAAGTTCAACTGGCTGCCGGCCGCCGGCACGCTGATGCTGATCTCCGGGCTGTTCTCGATGCCCATCCTCGGGGTGGGCCCGGGGCGTGCGATGCGCGTGCTCGGGCGCACGGTCGACCAGCTCAAGTGGGCGATCGTGACGGTCGCCGCGGTGCTTGCGCTGGCCTATGTGATGAACCAGTCCGGCCAGACGATCACCCTCGGCCTGTGGGCTGCGGGCGCCGGCGGCGTCTTCGCCTTCCTGGCCTCGCTGATCGGCTGGATGGGTGTCGCCGTGACCGGTTCCGACACGTCGTCGAACGCGCTCTTCGGAGCGCTTCAGGTGACGGCGGCGAAGAACGCCGACCTGTCGCCCACCCTGATGGCCGCGGCCAACAGCTCGGGAGGCGTGCTCGGCAAGATGATCTCGCCGCAGAACCTGGCGATCGGCGCGGCAGCAGTGGGCCTCGCGGGCCGCGAGGGCGACCTGTTCCGTAAGGTGCTCGTCTGGAGCATCGTGCTCGTGCTGCTCATGTGCGGGCTCGTCTACCTGCAGTCAACGGGGGTTCTGGACTGGATGGTCGTGAAGTGAGTGGGCTGGGCCCGGCTTTCGTCGAAGAGCTTCGGCGGATAGCGGGCCCAGAGCACGTCGTCACGCAGGAGCACCAGCTCCGCACATACGAGTCCGACGGGCTCCTCCAGTACGCGGTCACGCCCGGGGCGGTGGTGCTTCCCGGAAGCGCGCGGGAGGTGCAGGAGGTGGTGCGCGCCTGCCACCGCGAGGGCGTGAGCTGGGTCGCGCGCGGTGCCGGCTCCGGCCTCTCGGGCGGCGCCCTGCCGATCGAGGACGGTCTGCTGATCGCCCTCTCGCGGCTGCGGCGCATCCTCGAGGTCGACCTCGACGACCAGCGGGTGCTCTGCGAGCCGGGCGTGACGAACATCGGGATTTCGCAGGCGGTCGCGCCCACGCACTTCTACCCGCCCGACCCCTCGAGCCAGATCGTCTGCACGATCGGCGGCAACGTGGCCGAGAACTCCGGCGGTGCCCACTGCTTCAAGTACGGCTTCACGACCAACTACGTGACCGGCCTCGAGGTGGTCCTGCCCGACGGCGAGATGCTCTGGCTCGGCGGCAAGGAGGTCGACCGCCCCGGCTACGACCTGGTCGGGGCGTTCGTCGGCTCCGAGGGCACACTCGGAGTGGCGACCAAGGTCTGGCTGCGTGTGGTGCCCAAGCCCGAAGCCGTGCGCACTCTCGTGGCCTTCTTCGGCTCGACCGTGCAGGCCGGCGACGTGGTCTCCGAGATCGTCTCCGGCGGCACCGTGCCCGGCGCGATCGAGATGATGGACAACCTCTCGATCCGCGCGGCGGAGGCCCACACCGGCGCCGGCTACCCCGAGGACGCCGGCGCGGCGCTCGTGGTCGAGCTGGACGGCTCGGAGGCCGAGTGCGAGACGCGCTTCGAGCAGGTCGTCGCCACCTGCGAGGACGCCGGCGCCGACTCCATTCGCGTGGCCGAGAGCGAGGCCGAGCGCGACGTGATCTGGAAGGCGCGCAAGGCGGCCTTCGCGGCCATGGGCCGCGTCGCGCCCAACTACTACGTGCAGGACAGCGTGATCCCGCGAACCCGGCTGGCCGAGGTGCTGGGCCGGATCGAGGAGCTTGGCGAGGAGTACGACCTGCGCGTGGCCAACGTCTTCCATGCGGGCGACGGCAACCTGCACCCCCTCGTCTGCTACGACGGCGGCAAGGAGGGCGAGGCCGAGCGGGCGGAGGAGCTGGCCGGCCTGATCGTCAAGACCTGCGTCGACGCCGGCGGCTCGATCACGGGCGAGCACGGCGTCGGGGTCGACAAGAAGCGCTATATGCCGGAGATGTTCGACGAGCCCGACCTGAAGGCGTTCCAGAAGCTCCGCTGCGCGTTCGATCCGGACCAGCTCGCCAACCCGGGCAAGCTGATGCCCACTCCGCGCCTGTGCGGCGAGGTGCCGGGCCCGTACCGCCAGCATCCGTTGGAGGCGGCCGGGATTGCGGATCGCCTCTGAACAGGACATCGCCGCCGAGCTCGCGGCGGGCGGGCCCGTCCGCATCGCGGGGGCCGGCTCGAAGCTCGGCTGGGGTCCACCGGTGGCCGCCGAGCGGAAGCTCTCGACCGCGGGGCTCGACCGCATCGTCGAGCACAACGCCGGCGACCTGACAGCGGTGCTCGAGGCCGGCGCGCCGCTCGCGGCCGCGCAGGAGGCGTTCGCCTCCGAGGGCCAGATGCTCGCGCTCGACCCGCCGGACCGCGGCGCCACCATCGGCGGCGTCGTGGCCAGCGCAGACTCCGGGCCGCTCCGCTCCCGCTTCGGCGGCCCGCGCGACCTCGTGCTCGGCCTGCGCGCCGCGCTCCCCGACGGCAGCCTGATCAAGTCCGGCGGCAAGGTGATCAAGAACGTCGCCGGCTACGACCTCGGCAAGCTGATGACCGGCGCCTTCGGGACGCTCGGCGTGATCGTCGAGGTGTCGGTGCGGCTCCATCCGCGGCCGGAGCGGACCGCCACCGCCGCCGGCGGAAGCGCCGATCCGGACACGCTGGCGGCGGCGGTGCTCGAGCTGTCGCGGGCGCCGCTCGAGCATGTCGGCTTCGACCTGCGCTGGGGCGGCGGCGACGGAGCCCTGCTGCTGCGCTTCGGCGGCGACACCGCCGTACCCCAGGCGGAGGAGGCGCTGCGCCGGCTCGAGGGCGCCGGCCTCGGCGGCACGCTGACCGAGGACGACGAGGAGATCTGGTCGTTCCAGCGCGACGGGCAGCGCTCGGACACGGGCACGGTGGTCCGGATCTCGGGCGTCGCGAGCCAGACGGGCGAGCTGCTCGCGCTCGCCACCCGGCTCGGCGCGCGCGTGGTGGGACGGGCGGCGCTCGGGCTGTGGTGGCTCACGCTCGGCGACCGCTCCCACGAGGAGACCGGCGCGGCGGTGGAGGAGATCCGGCGCGAGCTCTCCCCCTCCCCATGCGTCGTGCTCGACGCACCGGAGGAGCTCTCCGTGGACCGCTGGGGACCGCTCGACCCGGGCGTGCTGGCCCTGATGGGGCGCCTCCGCGAGCGCTTCGACCCTGACGGCATCTGCAACCCGGGGCTGATGCCGTGAGCCGCGCCTTCGACAGCACCCGGGCTCCCGAGATGGACCTGATCGACGACTGCGTCCACTGCGGCTTCTGCCTTCCGACCTGCCCGACGTACTCGCTCTGGGGCGAAGAGATGGACTCTCCGCGCGGGCGGATCGTGCTGATCAAGTCGGGCCTCGAGGAGGGCTCAGAGCTCTCACCGGAGATGGTCGAGCACTGGGACCGCTGCCTCGGCTGCATGGCCTGCGTCACCGCCTGCCCCTCCGGCGTGCAGTACGACAAGCTGATCGAGGACACCCGCGCGCAGGTCGAGCGCAACCACAAGCGGACGCTGTGGGACCGGATCAAGCGGCGCGGGCTGTTCACGCTCTTCCCCCACCCCGGGCGGCTGCGCGCGGTGGCGCCGCTGGCGCGGCTGCACCCGCTCGGTCCGAAGGTCGGGCTGCGGCAGGCGCTCCACCGCCTGCCCGAGCACATCCCGGCCGTGGGCGAGCGGCGCGGCAGCGTGGCGCTGCTCCAGGGCTGCGTCCAGCGCGCCTTCTTCGGCGACGTGAACGAGGCCACGGCGCGCGTCCTGGCCGCGGAGGGCTTCGAGGTCCACGCCCCGCGCGAGCCGCGCTGCTGCGGCTCCCTCCAGCTCCATGCCGGGGACGAGGGCGCGGTGTCGCTCGCCAAGGCCACGATCGAGGCGCTCGAGGGCTACGACCGCGTCGTGGTCAACGCAGCCGGCTGCGGCTCGGGGATGAAGGACTACGCGCACCTCCTGCGCGAGGACCCGGACTGGGCGGGGCGGGCCAAGGCGTTTTCGGAGAAGGTCCGCGATGCAAACGAGCTGCTCGGCGAGGTCGAGCCGCGGGCGGAGCGCTCGCCGGTTGCGATGAAGGTCGCCTACCACGACGCCTGCCACCTGGCCCACGCCCAGGGCGTTCGCGACCAGCCGCGCGAGCTGCTCCGCTCGATCCCCGAGCTCGAGCTGGTCGAGCCGGCGGAGTGGGAGATCTGCTGCGGCTCGGCCGGCATCTACAACCTCGTCGAGCCCGACGCCGCCGGGGAGCTCGGCGAGCGCAAGGTCCGCAACCTGCTCGACACCGGCGCGGAGGCGGTGGCCGCCGCCAACCCGGGCTGCGTGCTGCAGATCGCCGCGCACTCGAAGCGTCTGGGACGCGAGCTTCGGGTAATGCACCCCATGGAGCTGCTCTGGAGGTCCATAGATGGCAACCGCTGAGATTCAGGCCCCCGTCGAAGATCGCCTCGAGGAGGTGCTGACCCCGGACGCGCTCGAGCTCGTGGTGACGCTTCACCGTGAGCTCGACGGCACGCGGCGCGAGCTGCTCGCCCGGCGCGAGGAGCGCCAGGCGGAGCTCGACGGCGGCGGTTCCCTCGACTTCCTCGAGGAGACGCGCGAGATCCGCGAGGGCGACTGGACCATCGCTCCCGAGCCGGAGGCGCTGGCCGACCGCCGGGTGGAGATCACCGGCCCGACCACCCGCAAGATGGTCATCAACGCCCTCAACTCCGGCGCGAAGGGCTTCATGGCCGACTTCGAGGACTCGAACTCGCCCACCTGGTCCAACATGGCCGGCGGCCAGGTCAACCTGATCGACGCCGTCCGCGGCACGATCGAGCACGAGGAGGACGGCAAGGAGTACAGGCTCGAGGAGGAGACGGCCACGCTGCTCGTCCGGCCGCGCGGCCTGCACCTGCCGGAGCGGCACCTCGTGATCGAGGGCGAGGCGATCGCGGGCGCCTTCATGGACTTCGGCCTCTTCGTCTTCCACAACGCGCGCGAGCTGCTCGACCGCGGCGCCGGGCCGTACTTCTACATCCCCAAGCTCGAGTCGCACCGGGAGGCGCGCCTGTGGAAGGACGCGTTCGTGCTGGCCGAGGACGCGCTTGGCCTCGACCGCGGCACGATCAAGGCCACCGTGCTGATCGAGACGCTCCCGGCGGCATTCGAGATGCACGAGATCCTCTACGAGCTGCGCGACCACTCGGCGGGGCTGAACGCCGGCCGCTGGGACTACATCTTCTCGGCGATCAAGCGCTTCCGGACGCGCGACGACTTCGTGCTGCCGGACCGCTCCAAGGTGACGATGACCGTTCCCTTCATGCGCGCCTACACGGAGCTGCTGGTCAAGACCTGCCACCGCCGCGGCGCCCACGCAATGGGCGGCATGTCGGCCGTGATCCCGAGCCGCAGCGATGAGGAGGCCAACGAGAAGGCCTTCGAGGCGGTGAAGGACGACAAGGAGCGCGAGGCCGGCGACGGCTTCGACGGGACCTGGGTGGCGCACCCGGACTCGGTGCCGGTCGCGACCGAGGCGTTCGACGAAGTGCTCGGCTCGTCGCCGAACCAGGTCTCGCGCCAGCGCGACGACGTCGACGTGAGCCCCGCCCAGCTGCTCGCGGTGCCCGAGACCCCCGGCGACATCACGGAGGAGGGCCTGCGCTCCAACGTCAACGTGGGCATCCAGTACATCACCTCCTGGCTCCGCGGCAACGGCGCCGCCGGCATCTACGGGCTTATGGAGGACGCGGCCACGTCCGAGATCGCGCGCGGCCAGGTGTGGCAGTGGGTCCACCACGGCGCCTCGCTCGACGACGGCCGCAAGATCACGCCGGACCTCGTCCGTGAGCTCGAGACGGACGAGCTCGAGAAGATCCGCTCGGAGATCGGCGACGACGACTGGTTCTACAGCGAGGGCCGCCCCGACCTCTCGCGAGAGCTGTTCGAGGGCGTCGCGCTCGCCGACGAGTTCGTCGAGTTCCTGACGCTGCCCGCGTACGAGCGGCTGGAGTAGGCGGCCTGACAAGGCTCGTCTACTCCGCGATCGCCTCGCTCGACGGCTACATCGAGGACGAGCGAGGAAAGTTCGACTGGGCCGCTCCGGGCGAGGAGCTGCACCGCTTCATCAACGAGCTCGAGCGGCCGGTCGGGACACACCTCTACGGCCGCGGGATGTACGAGACCATGGCGGTCTGGGAGACGCTCGACGACGAGCACGAAGTCATGCGCGACTACGCCGAGATCTGGCGCGCCGCGGACAAGGTCGTCTACTCGCGGACGCTGTCGGAAGTGACCACGTCGCGCACCCGGCTGGAGCGCGAGTTCGATCCCGAGGCCGTCCGCCGGATGAAGAGCGAGTCGGAGCGCGACATCAGCGTCGGCGGCCCCGGCCTCGCCGCCGCCGCGCTCCGGGCCGGCGTGGTCGACGAGGTCCAGCTCTTCCTTCACCCGCTGACCGTGGGCGCCGGCAAGCCGGCGCTGCCCGGCGGGGTGCGGCTCGAGCTGCTCGACGAGCGCCGCTTCGCGAGCGGCGTGGTGTATTTGCGCTACGCCGTCACTTGAACGCGCCTTTGGAGCGGTTCCGCGACACGGAGTAACGGGCCTGGGGTCCTAGGCCGCTTCGGCCTGGCGCTCGCGCAGCGCGCGCATTGCATCGCGGCGCTGGTCGCGGCTCGTGCGCTCGAGGATCAGGACGCCGTTCAGGTGGTCGAGCTCGTGCTGGATCACCCGGGCCTCGAGGCCCGACGCCTCGACCAGGCGGTCCTCGCCCTCCTCGTCGCGGGCGCGGACCCGGACGTGCACGGGGCGCTCCACGTCGACCTGGACGCCCGGTATCGAGAGGCAGCCCTCCTCGAGCGTCTCGAGCTCGTCGCTCGACCAGTCGATCTCCGGGTTGACCAGGGCGACCACCGGCGCGTCGGGACCGACGCGGTAGACGAGCAGCCGCTGGGAGACGCCGAGCTGCGGCGCCGCCAGGCCGACACCGAGGGCGTCGTTCATGATCCCCGCCATCCGCTGGACCTGGCCGCGGAGCGTGTCGTCGAAGCGGTCGACCGGGGTGGCGCTCGACTTCAGAACGGGGTCGCCGAGCCGGCGGATGAAGGACATGGCGCTGACCCGGCGCGCCTCGACCTCGGGGTCGAGCTGCGGGCGCTCCTCCTGCTCCTCGGACTCGTCGCGCTCGAGCTCGTGCTCCGCCTCTGCCATCCCGTTCGAGTCTACTGAGGGTCCACGTCCACGGCGAAGCCGGCGCCGCGGAGCGAGCGGTCCCCGGCGGCGGCCTCGACGGCATCGCGAACGGCCGCTATCGCCGGCTCGCGCTCGCGCGATTTGATCACGAGCTGCGAGCGGTAGCGGCCCTGCCGGCGGAAGAGCGGCGCCGGACCGAGGACCGGCACACCTGCGGCGGCGATGCGGGCGCGCACGGCGTCCGTGGCCGCCTCCTCCGGGCCGGGCTCGGCGGCCGAGCAGACGACCCGGACCAGGTGCCCGTAGGGCGGGTAGGCGAGCGCCTTGCGGCGGGCGAGCTCGCCGCTCAGGAAGCCCTCCGAGTCGTGCGCGGCGGCGTGACGCAGGGCGCGCGCGCCCGGGTCGAGCGCCTGCACCACGACACGGCCGCCGCGCTCGCCCCGGCCGCTGCGGCCGGCGAGCTGGGCGACGAGGGCGAAGGTCCTCTCCTCGGCGCGGAAGTCGGGGAAGCGGAGGGTCGCGTCGGCGTCCACGACGACGCCGAGCGTGACGTCCGGGAAGTCGTGGCCCTTGGCGACCATCTGGGTGCCCACGAGGATGCCCGCGGGAGCCGACTCGAAGCGCCTCAGCACCTCCGCGACCCCGCCCGCGCCGGCGGCGCTGTCGGAGTCGAGGCGGAACACGGGCAGTGGCGCCACCACCCGCTCGAGCTCGCTCTCGAGCTGCTCGGTGCCGGCGCCGTGGCGGGCCACCGAGGCGGAGCCGCAGTCCGGGCAGGCGCCGGGCACCGGCTCGCGCCAGCCGCAGTGGTGGCATGCGACCTCGCGGGCGGCGCGGTGGAGCACCAGGGTCACGTCGCAGTTGGGACACGACCACACGCGGCCGCACGTCCGGCAGGAGAGGAAGTTCGACCAGCCGCGGCGGTTGAGCAGGACGATGGCCTTCTCGCCGCCGCGGCGGACCTCGTCCAGCCCGTCGAGCGTGCGCTGGTGGAGCGGGCCGTCGGCGTCGAGCATTCCCACCACGTCGACCGGCGGCAGCCTGCGGCCGTCGACGCGGGCGGGCAGCTCGATCCGCCGGTAGCACTTGCGGCTCTCGGGCCGCGGGGTCGCGCTGCCGGCCACGAGGAGCGCTCCCTCCTGCGCGGCCCGGCGCTCGGCTACGTGACGGGCGTCGTAGCGCGGGTCGCCCTCCTGCTTGTAGGTGGAGTCGTGCTCCTCGTCGATGACGATCAGGCCGAGGTCGTCTAGTGGGGCGAAGACGGCAGAGCGCGGGCCCACGCACACGCGCGCCTCCCCCGATCGCAGCCGCGCCCACTCGTCATAGCGCTCGCGCGCGCTGAGGCGGGAGTGGAGGACGGCGACGGTGTCGCCGAAGCGCTCCGTGAAGCGATGGGTGGTCTGCGGGGCGAGCGCGATCTCCGGCACCAGCACGATCGCGGAGCGGCCGCGCCGCAGCGCCGCTTCGGCCGCGCGCAGGTAGACCTCGGTCTTGCCGCTCCCCGTGACGCCGTGCAACAGCAGCCGCTCAGGGGCGTCGAAGGCGGCCTCGATCGCGGCGAGCGCTGCGCGCTGGGCGGCGGTGAGCTCGCCCCCGTTCGCGCGCGCGCCGATCGCGGGCGTGACGGGGCGCCGCCTCGACTCCACGGCCTCAATCGTCACCAGGCCGCGCTCCTCGAGCCGGCGCAGCGTCCCGTGGCCGAGGGCTGCCGCCGGCCGCGGGCCCTCGGCGAGCGCCTCGAGCACGGCGCGCTGGCGGGTGCCGAGGCGCTGGCCGTCCGGGTCACCGGCGAGGCGAGCCACCAGGTTGCGCCGCGGCGCCACCCGCCGCGAGGAGCCGGTGCCCGTGCCCGGCGGCAGGACGAGGGCGAGGCCGCGCGCGGGCGTGGAGCAGTACTCGCGCGCCACCCAGAGCCCGAGCTCGACGAGCCGTGGCGGGACGTCGCCCTCGAGCGCCGCGATCGGCTCGACCAGCCGCTCGGGCGAAACTTCGCTCTGCTCGGCCAGCCCGACGACCACGCCGAGCGTGCGCCGGCGGCCGAACGGGACCAGCAGCAGGCTGCCCTCCCGCACCCCCTCGTGCTGCTCCCCGAGCCGGTAGTCGAACGGCCCGGAGAGGGCACGCGCGGTGGTCAGCGGCTCGACTCGAGCGATCATTTTCCGAAACTGGATGTTGAGGGTCAGGTCGGTACCGCGAGTCCGGACGACTCGCGGAGGTGAACCTAGGGAGCGCACCGGACGCCCGCCGTGTGGAAGCCTTCGGGCGCGTGGCGACCGACTTCGAGGCGGAGGGACTGCTCGACGGGCTCGAGGACGAGGCCCGTGAGGCGCGGCTGGAGCTGCTCGAGCACCTCCAGGCCGACGGGATCCCGCTCGAGGAGCTGAAGCAGGCCGCGGCCGAGGGCCGCCTGGCCCTCATACCGGTGGAGCGGGTACTCGAGGGCGAAGGGCCCCGCTACGACATCGGCGAGGTCGCGGACAAGTCCGGCCTCGACCGCGAGTTCTTCGAGGAGGTCCTGCGCGCCATGGGCATCGCCCGGCCGGAGCCGGACGAGAAACGCTTCACCGATGCCGACATCGACGCAGCCCGCCGTATCAGGGAGGCGCGCGAGGCCGGAATCCCCGACGACGACCAGCTCGAGATCACGCGGGCGATGAGCAGCAGCCTGCGGAACGTGGCCACAGCGGTGACCCGCGTCTTCGGCCGCTCCTTCCTTCGCCCCGGCGACACCGAGAAGGACCTTGCGCTGCGTTACGCCGAGTCCTCCAAGGCGCTCGCGCCGGTCATCTCGGACGCGATCGGCCACGTCTTCCAGATGCACCTGCGCGAGGAGGTCCGCCAGGCCGCCGTGAGCCAGGCGGAGATCGCCGCCGGCAGCCTCCCCGCCTCCCAGGACATGGCCGTGGGCTTCGCCGACCTGGTCGGCTTCACCAGGCTGGGTGAGCGGATCGAGCCCGACGAGCTGGGGACCATTGCCGGGAGGCTGGCCTCGCTGGCCACCGAGGTCGCCGAGCCGCCGGTGCGCCTGGTCAAGACGATCGGCGACGCGGCGATGCTGGTCGCCCCCGACCCCGACGCCCTGCTGGACGTCGCGCTCACCCTGGTCGACGCGGCCGAGGGCGAGGAGCTGCCGCCGATCCACGCGGGCGTCGCCCACGGCCCGGTGCTCGGCCGCGGCGGCGACTGGTACGGGCGGCCGGTCAACCTGGCAAGCCGGATCACCGGATTCGCCAGGCCCGAGAGCGTCGTGGCGAGCGAGGACGTCAAGGAGGCCACGGGCGGCGACTGGGCCTGGTCCTTCGCCGGCAAGCGCAAGTTCAAGGGCATCAAGGGCGAGGAAGCCGTGTTCCGCGTGCGGCGCGCCGAATTGACAGACGACTAGCGGCCGACCAGACTCGGCCTACTTGGCCTTCCGGCATGGACGCACCGCTCTGCTCGTCGCCGTGGCCCTGCTGCTCATCAGCGCGGGGCCGGCACACGCTACGAAGCGCACGATCGGCTGGGCCTCACCGCCGGGCGCGGGTGCCGCCGGAACCCACTTCGGCGTCGAGTTCGGCAGCCAGGAACGCGGCGACGTCTGCGGCGACCGGACCGTGGTCAACCCGAGCCTGCCCTCCGATGTCATCACCGACGCCGCGACGCCCGACGGCTCGAAGCTCTTCTTCCTGACCCAGGAGCGGCTGACCGGCGGCGACACCGACAACTTCAGGGACGTCTACGAGTTCTCCGGCGGGCAGACGAAGCTCGTCTCCATCTTCTCGGGTAGCACCACCGCCGA
>DASXBA010000099.1:0-2054 GCA_036406475.1 Thermoleophilaceae bacterium
AGAAGGAGTAAGGGCCGTGGGAGACCACCACGTCGATAGGCGGGACGTGCAAGCACAGCAATGTGTTCAGCGGACCCGTACTAATTGCCCGAGGTCTTGATTTCGAACACCGAAATGTCGCTATGGAGCTTTGAAGGTCGCGGGTCGAACCGCAACTTCACAATTTCCGGTGGTCATAGCGGCGGGGGTACACCTCTTCCCATTCCGAACAGAGCAGTTAAGCCCGCCAGCGCCGATGGTACTCGGAGGGCAACCTCCCGGGAGAGTAGGACGCCGCCGGATTTCTTCCGAGAGGCCGCCGCGAGCGGCCTTTCGTCGTCCAGGATCGCGTGACGGAGCTGTGCGGTGAGGCATCGTCCTGCGACCCTTCGTCCCGGCCGGCGCCGGGCCATGGGACGCGTCGCGGACGAGCTGTTTGAGCTCCGGTGGAGGCGGCTACCGATCCACGTGTGCGCTGGATCGATGTCGAAGCGCAGCAACCTCGCCTCGCCGCGCTCGGCCTCCGGCGGCTCGCCGGCCCGGGCGTGGTTCTGGTGGGGACCATCCGCAAGGACGGCGCGCCACGGATCAGCGCGGTCGAGCCGTTCTTCTGGCGAGGCGATCTCTGGTTGCCGTTGCTACGGGCCTCTTTGAAGGCGAAGGACCTCCTCCGCGACCCCAGCATCCTCGTCCACAGCATCGTGACGAGCCGAGACGGCACCGGCGAGGGCGAATTCATCCTCCGTGGCCGCGCCGTGTCCGAGGACGACCTGCGGCTCCACGAGGAGATTGCCGCCGCGATCGCGGCCGAGCTTCCGTGGCGACCCGAGCCGGGCAAGTTCCACCTCTTCCGCGTGGAGGTCGAGCACGTCGCGTCGATCCGGTGGGGCGACCACAACGACCAGTACCTGACGACGTGGCCGCCCGGTCACGAGCAGGTCCGCCGGGGCACGTCGGCAACGAGCGTCGGCGATCCCGAGCCCTGGTCCGAGCTCCTCGGCTAGGCCGCGCGCAGCTTCTCGCGCCAGCCCGGATCGAGGTCGCGCAGCCGCTGGACGCGCTCCCCAACGGCCGGGTGCGTGACGAACAGCTTCGCCAGCCCTTCCTCGGCGAACGGGTTGACGGTGTACAGCGGCTCGGTCGCGGGGCTCGCGGTGAACCCCACGAGCTCGCTCGCCTGGTCCAGTCGGACGAGCGCGTCCGCCAGGCCGTGGGGCGACTCGCACAGCTCGGCGGCGAGCCGGTCGGCCTCGAGCTCGCGCTTGGGGGAGAGCAGAAGGTGGGTGAAGGACGCTGCCACGGGGCCGAGGACGTAGAGCAACGCCCGGGAGAGCCATCCGCCGATCCGGGAGAACTCGACGAGCGAGCCCGCCAGCACGACCACTGTCGTCTGAACCAGCGTGTCGCGGTGGCGGATGTGCGCGACCTCGTGGGCGACGATCCCCTCCAGCTCGGCAGGAGACGGCGTGCCGAGGAGGCCTGTACTGACCACGATCGACGAGCTGCCGGGGCTGCGGCCGACCGAGAGCGCCCGTGGAAAGCTGTCGGGGATCACGTAGAGCCGCGGCTTCAGCACCCGCGCCCGGATCGAGAGCTGCTCGACCAGCGTCTGGAGCTGTGGCGCCTCGCCCGGGAGCAGCTCGCGTGCCTCGACCATCCCCAGGACGATCCGGTCGGAATACCAGTACGAGCCGAGCCCGACCAGCAGGCCGCCGAAGCCGAACACCAGGGCGACGCGAAGTCCCCCGATCCACCAGCCGAGCGCCCCGAGCGCGGCGCAAAGACCGATCAGGAGCGCCCAGGCCTTCAGGATGTTGCGAACCGCCGGCCAGGCGCTGCGCAACGGTCAGCTCTCGTCGTCGCGCTCGTCCTCGGCGAGGCCGCGCGGCGGCCAATCCGGCTCGGGCGCGTCGCAGCGGCTCGAGCAGTGGAGGGACGCCACGTTCTGCAGCGGGATCAGGATGTGGCCGTTCAGCTCGACGTGCGCGACGTCGTCGACGGCGCAGTACGAGGTCAGGACACCGTCCTGGTAGTCGCCGTTCATCAGCGCCACCTCGACCTGCTCCCCTTTGTAC
>DASXBA010000100.1:0-3730 GCA_036406475.1 Thermoleophilaceae bacterium
TAGCGACCCCGGTTCGCCTTGAACCAGTCGCGGTCGTTGTTCGCCTCGAGCTCGCGGAGGAACTCGAGCGCTTCGGGAGGCCACATTGGCCGAGAGCGTACGCTCGTCTCCGATGCGCGTCTGGATCGCCGGAGAGGAGGATGTCGACGCGGTGGCCGGCCTGCTCGCCGACTTCCGCGACTGGATGGGCTACGCCGAGCCCTCCGGCGACGACCTGCGCGCCGTGGTCGAGCGGCTGGTGCGCGACCGCGACACGGACTACGTCTTGGGCGGCGCCGACGGGCCGGCCGGGATCTGCCAGCTCCGCTACCGCCTCTGCGTCTGGACCGGCACGGACGACTGCTGGCTCGAGGACCTCTACGTCCACGACGAGGCCCGGCGCAGCGGTCTCGGCCGGGCCCTGGTCGAGGCCGCCTTCGAGCGGGCGCGGGAGCGGGGCTGCCGGCGGATCGACCTCGACGTGAACGAGCAAAACCCGGACGCCCTCGCCTTCTACGAGCGCATGGGGTTCGACCTCCAGCCGAAGGCCCCCGGTCGCACCTTCTACATCGCGCGCCGCCTCGACGATGGGACAGGCTGAGCTCCTAATCGCCGGGCTGCTCGTGGCCGTCGCCGGCCTGAGCGCGCTGGCCCGCCTGCTGTCGATCCCGTACCCGATCGTGCTCGTGGTGGGCGGCGCGGCGGTCGGGTTCGTGCCGGGACTGCCGGAGGTGAAGCTCGACCCGGAGGTCGTCCTCGTCATCTTCCTGCCGCCGCTTCTCTACGGCGCGGCGTTCTTCGCCAACCTCAACCAGATCCGGGCGAGCCTCCGGCCGCTGACGCTCAACACGGTGCTGCTTGTCCTGTTCACGATGAGCACCGTCGCGGTCGGGGCGCACGCGCTGATCGACGGGATGCCCTGGGCCGCGGCCTTCACGCTCGGCGCAGTCGTGTCCCCGACGGATCCGCTGGCCGGGGCGGCGATCATGAGGAACCTCGGGGTTCCGCGGCGGTTCGTGAACATGATCGAGGCCGAGGGCCTGTTCAACGACGCCACCGCGCTGGTGGCCTACCGCGTAGCGGTGGCCGCCGTGGTGAGCGGGAGCTTCTCGCTTGCGGAGGCCGGGCTCCGCTTCCTCGGCGGGGCAGCCGGGGGGTTGGCGATCGGGCTGATCGCCGGCTGGCTCATCGCCGAGATCCGCTCGCGCACGAACGACGCCCAGGTGAGCATCACGATCTCCCTACTCAGCGGCTACGCGGCCTTCGTGCCGGCCGACGCCCTCGGCGTCTCCGGGGTGGTCGCCGCCGTCACCTGCGGCCTCTACATGGGCATCCGCGGGCCGCGGATCATCCCGGCGCGCATCCGCCTCCAGGGCTTCTTCATGTGGGACATCCTCGACTTCCTGATCAACGCGATCCTGTTCGTGCTGGTGGGCCTGCAGCTGCGGCAGGTGGTCGACGGGCTCGACGGGATCTCGGCCGCGACCCTGGCCGGCTACGCGCTGGCGGTGAGCGGGCTCGTGATCGGCACGCGGCTCGTCTGGAGCTACACGATGCCGTACGTGATCCGCCTGCTCGACCGGCGGCCGAGCCAGAGAGCCCGGCGGGTCGGAGCCCGGCAGCGGCTCGTGATCGCCTGGAGCGGGATGCGCGGCGCCGTCTCGCTGGCCGCGGCGCTGGCGATCCCGCTCGAGACCGATGCGGGCGGCGCCTTCCCCAAGCGCGACCTGATCATCTTCCTGACCTTCGCGGTCATCCTCGCCACGCTCGTGCTCCAGGGGCTGACGCTCGGGCCGCTGATCCGCTGGATCGGGATCAGCGACGACGGGGCCGACCAGAAGGAGGAGCTGCGGGCGCGGCTCGTCGCCTCGAGGGCGGCGCTGGAGCACCTGGACGTCCTGGCCGAGGAGGAGTGGACGCGCGACGACACGATCGACCGGATGCGTCGGCTCTACGAGTACCGCAGCCGCCGCTTCGGGGCCCAGGCGGGAAAGGTCGAGGACGACGGCTACGAGGACCGCAGCCTGGCCTACCAGCGGACGGTCCAGTCCGTGCTGGCGGCGCAGCGCGAGTCGCTTGTGCGGCTGCGCGATGAGGGCTTAATCTCGAACGAGGTGATGAACCAGGTGGTTCGCGAATTCGACCTCGAAGAATCGCGGTTGGAGATTTGACTGAAAAAAAGGGGACGGGGCCCTTTCTTTCATTGGTCGCCGTCTCCCTCGCCCTCGCTCCGGCGGCCTCCGCGGCCCCGCTCGACGGCCTGAGGCAGAGCTGCCACAGCGAGCGCAGCGCCGGCGCCCACCCGGTCCGCTACCGGATCTGCAACGGCAAGGTCCCGAGCTTCGACGGCACGGCGCTGGACGCCACGCTCACCACACCCGCCCGGCGTCCGCTGCGGAGGCGGCCGCTGATCGTCTACCTGCACGGCTTCCTCGCGGACAAGGGTGAGTACCTGAGTCAGACCAGGGACGGGAGCTCCTCGTACAAGACCGTCCACTGGAACAACATCTGGTTCGCCTCGCGGGGCTACGACGTTCTCAACTACTCCGCCCGCGGCCAGGGCGCCTCCGACGGCCAGATCGGGCTGGCGAGCAAGAACATCGAGGTGCGCGACACGCAGTACCTCACCGGCCTGCTCGCGGACGACGGCCGTATCGCCCGCGTCTACCCACGCCGCATCGGCGTGATCGGCAGCTCCTACGGGGGCGGTCAGGCTTGGCTGCTGCTGACGACGAAGGGCAAGGGCGCGCGCCGCTACGGCAGCTGGCTGAGCCCGCGCGGCCGGCCCATGCGCCTGGGTGCGCTCGTGCCCGGCTACACCTGGACCGACCTGCTGGCGGCGCTCCTGCCGGGCGGCGGCCCCCGCGGCGTGCCGCTCGGCGTGGGCAAGCTCACGATCGTCGACGGCCTCGTGGCAAGCGCCAACAGCAAGCTGCCCGCGCGCACGCTCGGCTGGGTGGCCCGGCTCAACGCCGGCGAGCCCTACGAGGACGGCGATCCCGTGGTGGCCGACGCCCGCCGCTCGCTCGGAGACGAGCGTTCGGCGCTCTACCAGGACGGCTTCTTCCGGGCACTGAAGCGCAGCAAGGGCAGCCAGGTGCCGGTGCTCGCCGGCCAGGGCTGGACGGACCCGATCTTTCCGGTCTCCGAGGCCGTGCGCATGTACGACCGGCTGCGCGCCGCCCGCCGGCGCTTCCCGATCCAGCTCTACCTGGGTGACTTCGAGCACCTCACCGCCCTCGCCCGGGTGGCCGACCTCGCCTACTTCCACCGGCTCGGCAACCGGCTGCTCGACAGGGCGCTGCGCCACCGCGGGCGCCGGATCAAATTCGACGTCCGCAGCGCGGCCAGCCGCTGCGACCCCGCGGGCTTCGGCCCGGTGGTCCGCGCGAGCAGCTTCCGCCGGCTCGCCCGCCGCACGCGCGTGTTCGAGCTCCCCGGCACGCGCCAGGCGATCTCGCCCGCGCCCTCGCCCGCCGAGGGAGTGGCCGTCGACCCGGTGGTCCAATCCACCCAGAAAGGCCGCGGCTGTCTCACGACGCGCTCCGGCCCCGGGCCGGGCGTGGCGGCCTGGTCCGTGTCGACGGGCAACGGCTTCACCCTCCGCGGGATGCCGCGGCTCGAGCTCCACTTCCGCACGCTCGCGCCCGACGTGGAGCTCAACAGCAGGCTCTGGGACGTCGATCCCGGCGGCACCCGCACGCTCGTCACGCGCGGAGCCCAGCGCGTGCTGAACCCGAACCGGGCGGGT
>DASXBA010000101.1:0-3861 GCA_036406475.1 Thermoleophilaceae bacterium
CGGTGCGCACCGGCGCCCTGCGCGCGCTCGCCGACTTGAGCTGGCGCGCCCGTCTCCAGCCCACGCCGCCCGGCTGGATCGACCTGGCTCTGGCCGTCCCGATCATGAGTACGGCGCGGGCTCGCTCGGAGCTCGGGTGGAGGCCGCGTCACAGCTCGGCCGAAGCCCTGCTCGACCTCCTGGCCGGCATGCGCGAGGGAGCCGGGCTCGATACGCCCCCGCTCGATCCGTCAGCTGGCGGACACCTGCGCAGTCGCGAGATCCTCACGGGGGTCGGCGCCCGCAATCCCGGGTAGCCGGTCCCAATGGCATCCAACGAGACCGTCGTCGTCACCGGCGCGTCGGCCGGCATCGGTCGGGCGATCGTCCGCCGCTTCGCCAGGGAGGGCGCCTCGGTCGGGTTGATCGGCCGGAACGAGGCCGGCCTCGAGGGCGCCCGCCGCGAGGTCGAGGAAGGCGGCGGCCGCGCCTGCGTGGTGCAGGCCGACGTGGCGGACGCCGGCGCGCTTGACGCCGCCGCGACCGAGATCGAGGAGACGCTCGGCGAGATCGACGTCTGGGTGAACAACGCGATGACGACGGTCTTCGCCTTCTTCGAGGACGTCGAGCCCGACGAGTATCGGCGCGCGACCGAGGTCACCTATCTCGGCACGGTCTGGGGCACGCGCGCCGCCTTGAAGCGAATGCTGCCGCGGGACAGGGGCACGATCGTGCAGGTGGGCTCGGCTCTCGCCTACCGCGGGATCCCCCTCCAGTCGCCCTATTGCGGGGCCAAGCACGCCGTGAAGGGCTTCTTCGAGTCGATGCGGACCGAACTGCGCCACCGCGGCTCGAAGGTGCACGTGACGATGGTCCAGCTGCCGGGGCTGAACACGCCCCAGTTCGACCACTGCCGCTCGAAGATGCCGCGCCATCCGATGCCGGTCGCGCCCATCTTCCAGCCCGAGATCGCTGCGGACGCCGTTCATTGGGCGGCGCATCACCGCCGCCGTGAGGTCTACGTCGGGCTGCCCGCCGTCTACACGATCCTCGGGAACAAGATCGCCCCCTGGCTGGCCGAGCGCTACCTGGCGCGCACGGCGGTCGACGGCCAGCAGAGCGGCGACCCGCCGACCCAGGAGAACCGCGAGGGCAACCTGTTCGAGGTGGTGGATCGCGGCGACTCCGGCGCCCACGGGGCCTTCGACGCCAAAGCACGTGGGCGCAGCCTTCAGTGGTGGGTTTCCCGCCACCGGGTCGCCTTCGGCGCCACCGGCGCCCTGGCGGCCCTGGCGGGGGTCGGCTTTAGGTTTGGGTATCTGAGCCGGGGGCATCCTCTCAGGTAGCATGAGGGAACGGCCTCGGCCCCGACGAACGGGCTGGGGGCGGACCTCACGTCACGTTGACGGGGGGTTCCGCCATGAGCATTGCCGTTTCTCCAGCCACGCGGGCCAGCGAGCCCGAGCTCCTCAAAAGGTATTGCGACTCCGGCGACCTGGCCGCCCGGCGGGAGCTCGTCGAACGCTTCCTGCCCTTCGCCCGCGATCTGGCGAATCGCTACTCGTATACGGACGAGCCCATCGACGACCTGTTCCAGGTTGCGTGCATCGGCTTGCTCAAGGCGATCGACCGCTACGAGCCGGAGCGCGGCGCTCGCTTCACGAGCTATGCGGCGCCGACGATCCTCGGCGAGCTCAAGCGTCATTTCCGTGACAAGGGCTGGGCGCTGCACGTGCCTCGCAACCTCCAGGAGCGGGCGCTCAAGGCGGCGCGGGAGGGCGAGCGGCTCGCCAAGGAGCTGGGGCGCTCGCCAAGCGTCCGGGAGATCGCCCAGGCCGTGGGATGCAGCTCCGAGGAGCTGCTCGAGGCCTACGACGCGGCCAGCAGCTACGACGCCGCGTCGCTTGACGCCCCGACCGCACGGGCGGACACGGAAGGCGCGCCGCTGGTCGACCTGATCGGCGGCGAGGACAGCGGCTACGAGGCCGTCGCTGACGGCCAGGCCCTGGCAACGGCCTGGCGCGAGCTACCGCCACAGGAGCAACAGGTGCTCGAGCTCCGCTTCGTCAGGAACATGACGCAGCGGGAGATCGGGGAGCGGATCGGCTTCTCCCAGATGCACGTATCGCGGCTCCTCCGGCGAGGGGTCAACCATCTCGAGGAAGCGACCGCCTGAGCACGCGGGCGTTCTCGACAGCGAAGCCCTCCCAGTCGTTGTTCAGGTAGACGAAGACCTCGGCGCGCGAGCGCCAGGCGGCGATCCGCCTCGCCCAGGTCTCGAGCTCACTGCGCGAGTAGTTGCCGCGGCGGCCGCGGTGGCCGTGGTGGAGCCGGACGAGGGTCCAGTCGGTTGTCAGCTCGCGGGCCTGGAAGGGCCAGCGTGGGTGGTCGCCGACCACCAGTGCCGCGCCGTGCCTCTCGAGCAGCTCGTAGATCTCGGCCACGAACCAGCTCTCATGGCGGAACTCGAAGCAATGGCGGCCGGAAGGCAGCTCGGAGAGCGCCCGTCTGAGCAGCTCGTCGTCGCGCTGGAAGTTGGGCGGCAGCTGCCAGACCACCGGGCCGAGCTTGCCCGACTCCACGAGCGGCTCGATTCGCTCGTAGTAGCGCACCACACCCTGGCCGATGTCCTTGAGCCGCTTGACGTGGGTCAGGTAGCGACTCGCCTTGGCGGCGAAGACGAAGTCAGGCGGCGTCTGCTCGACCCAGCGCGCGACCGCGTTGCGCGAGGCGAGCCGGTAGAAGGTCGAGTTGACCTCGACCGTGTCGAACTCCTCGGCGTAACGCTCGAGCCAGCGCCCCTTGCCGAGCCCCTCGGGATAGAGGCCGCCGCGCCAGGCGTCGTAGTTCCAGCCCGAGCAGCCGACCCTTAGAGGGCGCACCGGGCGAGGCTACTCGGAGACCAGAGTCTCCTTGTCGCGTGGGGTGAAGTCGACGCTCTCGCTCTTGGCGTCCTCGCGGAAGTCGTGCATCTGCCGCACCTGCTTCCGGCGGCGCCTGAAGTCGGCCCCGCCGAGGACCATCGCCCCGACGATCACGATGGGAATGGCGAAGATCGGCGCGCCCCAGGCGAACGAGAACGCGATCAGGGCCAGGATGAAGGCGGCGACGATGAGCGTGATTCCCCACATTGAGTTGCGCCTACCCGCGAATCGCGGGCCGGAAACTGCTCAGCGCGGGCGCGGGAGGTGGCTCGTATCGACCACCTCGAAGTCAGTGCCCTTGATCCGCTGGAGCGTGTGCAGCTGGTCGTTGCTCCAGCCGCTCGACGGCGCTCCGGTCACGTACAGGGGCGAGCCGTTGTCGGCGAGGATCATCCCGTAGCGCCTCAGGGTCCGGAGGATGATTCGCGCCTGGCGCGGGAAGCGCGAGATGTTGACGCTCTTCTTGAGTCGCAGCCGCTGGCCCATCGCCGGCAGGTCCGGGTCGCTGCTGCTCGAGGCGTAGTGGCGAGCCGGGTAGATGAACGCCTTTCGCGTGTCCGGAGCGGTGAAGCGCAGTGCGTGCCTGATCACGCCGTGCCGGGCCTCGGTCCAGCGTGCCAGCCCGGGGAAGATCGGCAGGCCGGCGGCGTCGGCGGAGGTCCAGCCGCGGTGGCGGAGGTGGTTCGAGCGCAGCCGCCAGACCGCCCCCGAGCCGGCGTGCCAGCTGCGGCCGCCGTTTCGCGGATAGGCCGCGTAGAGCTCGTAGAGCTTGCAACGGTCGCGGTCGACCACGATCACGTGTCTGTCCCCGTCCGAGCTGCGCCCGCCCTCGACCGGCGCGTTCTTCGGGATCGGATAGCGCCCGTGGTCCGACTCGTCCGAGTAGTCGAAGCTCACCGGCACGTGCTTCTGGCGCTTCGAGACCGTTCGGTAGGGAATGCCGATCGGCGCGCCCTCG
>DASXBA010000102.1:0-4199 GCA_036406475.1 Thermoleophilaceae bacterium
CCCGCGGCCTTCCAGCCCTCGGAGCTCGCAAAGCTCGCCCTCGCCGTGTGGCTCGCCGCGTACCTCGCGCGGCGGCCGGCGCCCCGAACCCTGAAGGAGCTCGCCCGCCCGCTCGGCCTCCTCGTGGGGATCTTCTGCCTCGTGATCCTCGCGGAGCCCGATCTCGGCACGGCGATCACGATCCTCGTCATGGTCGGCGCGATGCTCCTCGTCGCCGGCACGCCGACCCCGACCCTGGCGCTCGGCGGCGGCATCGTCGCCGCGCTCGGGCTGGCGGCAATCTGGGCGGCGCCGTATCGCCGCGCCCGGATCTTCGTGTTCCTCGACCCCTGGCAGGATCCGAGCAACAGCGGGCTCCAGAACGTCCAGGCGCTCATCAGCATGGGATCGGGTGGCCCGTTCGGGCGCGGGCTCGGCCAGGGCATCGAGAAGATCCACTACCTCCCCGAGGCCCACACGGACATGATCTTCGCCGTCATCGGCGAGGAGCTCGGGCTCGTGGGAGTGGCCACCCTGGTGCTCGCCTACGTGGCCTTCGCGTACGCCGGGCTGCGGCTCGCGCTCCAGTGCCGCGACCCGTTCGGGAAGCGCCTCGCGGCCGCGATCACGGCCCTGGTCTGCGGCCAGGCCGTCATCAACGTCGCAGCCGTGCTCGGGCTCGCTCCGCTGACGGGAATCCCGTTGCCGTTCGTCTCCTACGGCGGCTCGAGCCTGCTCGTGGAGCTCCTGCTGGTCGGGATCCTCCTTAACATCGCGCGTGGTCATGGTCGGGCACAGAGAGCTGAGGTGCGTGATCGCGGCCGGCGGGACGGTGGGGCACGTCGCGCCGGCGCTCGCGGTGGCGGAGGCGCTGCGCGAGCGCGGGGTGGAAGTGACGTTCGCCGGGTCGCCCGAGCGCGCCGAAGCTCGGCTCGTTCCTGAGGCTGGATATCAGTTGGATACCTTCCGCGTCGCCGGGCTGCCGCGGCGGCCTTCGGTCGATCTCGTACGGGCGGTCGCGGCCGACGTCGGCGCGCCGCTCGCCTGCGCGCGGATCCTCGCCCGCCGACGGCCACACGTGGTGTTGGGCGGAGGCGGATACGTGAGTGGCCCGATGGTGCTCGCGGCGGCGGCGCGCCGGATACCCGCGGCGCTCATGGAGGCGGACGCCCACCTCGGGCTCGCCAACCGCCTTGCCGCGCCGCTCGCCCGGCGAGTCTTCCTCGCCTTTCCCTTGCTCGGAAGGGAGGCCGGCCGCTACCGCGTCGTCGGGCGGCCGATCCCGGCGAGCTCACGTCCCCTGCCTCGCGCGGAGGCCCGGCGGCAGCTCGAGCTGCCCGCGGACGGACCGGTGCTCCTCGTGTTCGGCGGGAGCCTCGGCGCGCGCATCCTCAACCAGACCGCGGTCGATGCGTTCGGACGCGAGGGGCCGGCCGTCCTCCACCTCTGCGGCGAGCGCGACTACCCGGAGCTGCGCGACCGGGTCTCGCGCCCGGACTACCGCCTCCTGCCGTTCCTCGACGACTTCGGCGCCGCGCTCGGAGCCTCCGACCTGGCACTCGCGCGTGCGGGCGGCTCCGTGTGGGAGCTCGCGGCGGCCCGCGTGCCCGCCGTGCTCGTCCCTGGCCTGTTCGCTACGGGCGGACACCAGGAGAAGAACGCCCGGTTCTTCGAGCGCGCGGGCGGCGCGGTGGTCGTCCCGGAAGCGGAGATTGCGTCCGCGCCGCGCGTGGTGACCGAGCTCCTCGCGGCTCCGGAGAGGCTCGCGACGATGAGCCGCGCCATCGGTCAGGTCGCGTGTCCGCGCGCGGCCGAGGAGATCGCGGAGGAGCTCGTTGCCCTCGCCGTTTGAGGGCCGCCGCCTCTGGATCGCCGGGATCGGCGGCGCCGGGATGAGTGCCTACGCATTGCTCGCACACGCCTGGGGAGCCGACGTCACGGGATGGGATCGCGTGCGTACGCCCTATACAGAGCCGCTTGAGCGGGCAGATATATCAGTTGTATACAGCTCGGATCCGCCGCCTCCGCCTCCCGACGCGGAGGTCTACGTCTCCACAGCATTCGCGGGCCGCGTCGCCGGACGTCCGCGCGCCGACTTGCTGGCCGAGCTCGTGTCGCTCCGGCCGGCGATCGTCGTCGCGGGGGCCCACGGGAAGACGACGACCAGCGCCATGATCGCGTTCTGCCTCGATCGGCTGGGACTCGACCCGTCGTTCCTCATCGGCGGCTGGATCCCGCAGTTGGGCGGCAACGCGCGCGCCGGCTCGGGCTGGTTGGTGGTCGAAGGCGACGAATCCGACCGGTCGCTGGTCTCGCTCCGACCGCGCATCGCCGTGCTCCTGAACATCGACCTCGACCACCACACGACTTTCGCCTCGCGTGCCGAGGTCGAGGCTCTCTACGAGGACTGGCTCGCGCACGTCCCCGCAGTCGTTCGGGCGGCGGATCTCGCTCCGCTCGCGGTCGATCTCGCGGTCCCCGGCCAGCACAACCGACGGAACGCGGCCGCCGCGGTGGCGGCACTCGAGCTGGCGGGCATCGCACGTGCAGACGCCGAGCGCGTGATTGTCGACTTTCGTGGCGCCGGCCGCCGACTGGAGACTTGCGGCGAGGCAGGAGGCGTGACCGTCGTCGACGACTACGCGCACCATCCCGGCGAGGTCGATGCCGCGATCGCCGCTGTGCGGGACCGAACGGACGGAAGGGTGCTCGTCCTCTTCCAGCCGCACCTCTTTTCGCGCACGCGCCACCTGGCATATGAGCTCGCGACCAGCCTCGCCCGTGCCGACGTCGTCTGCGTCGCGGACGTCTATCCGGCCCGCGAGGAGCCGCTGGCAGGCGTCAACGGCAAGCTGATCGTGAACGCATTGGCCGAGCGGCGACCGGGCATGGCGATCGGCTGGACGCCCGGCGTCGAGGCGGGCGCCCGGCTGCTCGCGTCATACGCGCGCGCGGGCGACACCGTGCTGACGCTCGGAGCCGGAGACGTGGATCGCGCGGTGCCGATCCTGCTGGAGGATCTCCGGTGACGTTCGAGCCGGCGGTGCCAATGTCCCGGTTCACGACCCTGGGCACCGGCGGCCCGGCGCGCGCGCTCGCGCGACCCTCCAGCCTCGCGGAGCTCGAGGACGCGCTCCGCTGGGCGGCCGAGCGCAACCTGGAGGTGGCGACCGTAGGGCTGGGCTCGAACCTGCTCGTGGCCGACGAGGGCTTCGACGGCTTGGTGCTGCGGCTCGAGGGCGAGCTCGCCGCGGTGTCCGTGAACAGCGCGACGCTCGTGGCCGGCGGGGGAGCGGCGAACGCAGTCTGTCTCCATCGGGCCCGGGAGGCCGAGCTCGGCGGCTTCGAGTTCGCGTGCGCGATCCCCGGAACTGTCGGGGGAGGCGTGCGGATGAATGCCGGTGCGTACGGCGGCGACTTCGCAGCTGTCCTCGCGCGGGCCCTGGTGGTCGACGCCGAGGGATCGGCGTGGCGCAGCGTGGCGGATCTCGGTCTGGCCTACCGCCGCTCGAGGCTGGCGGCAGGCGAGGTGGTAGCACAAGTCGAGCTGGGACTCGAGCCGCGCCCGACGGCCGAGATCCGCTCACTGGTTGTCGAGCTTCAGGCGCTGCGCAAGGCTGCACAGCCGACGAACCGCCGCACGTTCGGGAGCGTGTTCAAGAACCCTGACCACGAGCTGTCGGCCGGCCGGATGCTCGAAGCATGCGGTCTCAAGGGTCACCGCATCGGAGGAGCGCAGATCTCGCCGAAGCACGCGAACTTCATCGAGAACGCCGGCGGAGCGACGTCGACCGACGCTCTCAGCCTGATAAGCGAGGCTCGTCGCCGAGCAGTCGAGGAGTTCGGCGTCGTGCTGCAGCACGAGGTCAGGCTGCTCGGCCCGATCGAACTGCCCGAAGCGATCTCATCACGAGGCTGACGCCTCCCCGCGCCTGTGGAAGGCATGGCGCACTTACGGCGCACTTCCGTGACGATCGCGCCCTGCCGCTCCCGCTACCGTGACAGCAGGGGGTCTCGCGCCCCTTGGGGGAGGTTGGGCGCTCGGTCCGACCGGTTGCCGTTCGACGTAGGAACGTCGGGAGCTGCGGCGAACTGGGGTCGGTGGCCTCGGAGCGACAGCTCGGCCAGCCGCTACGAAGCGACCCGCGCGGGCGGCCAACCCACCTTCCGGGGGCCGTGCGCCGCTTCCTGCCCTCGCGTCGATCGGTGGCGGTAGGCCT
>DASXBA010000103.1:0-2383 GCA_036406475.1 Thermoleophilaceae bacterium
AGTTCCGGCCCGGCATGCTGGCGCGGGCCCTGTCGGGCGAGGGGATGACGCTCAGCGTGATCGAGATCACTCCGGACACCTACGTCCCCGAGCACAGCCAGGAGCACGAGGCGCTGGCGATGCTCGTCCGGGGCAGCGCCACGCTCCACGTCGGGCCGAAGCCCTATCCCCTCCGACCGGGCTCGATCTGGCGGCTGCAGGGCCACGTCGAGCACTCGCTGCAGGTGGGCCAGGAGGGCGCGGTGCTAGTCGCGTCGTTCGCCCCGCGCCGGGACGACTGGGACCAGCTCGGGCGGATGGAAGTCAGTCCGCCGGTGTGGCCGGACGGCTCGTGAGAGCGCTGCGGACACAGCTCCGCCGCGTTCGCCGCGCCTGGAAACGAGCGTGGGCAGCCTTCGCGCGGCGGCGCACCGCGCAGAGACCCAGCGCCATCACCGAGCTCGAAAGGCTCGAGCCGCTGCGGATGGGGGACGTCGTGGGCCGCTTCGTGGAAGGCCACAGCCTCAGCCTGGGGGTGCTGGAGCTGCCGCCGAACGTCGCGATCGAGGACCACACTCATCCGGAGGAGCAGCTCGGCATCCTCATCCGCGGGACGCTGCGCCTCCGCGTCGGCGACGAGACCCGGGTGGCCTCGGCGGGCACGACGTGGACCATCCCGGCGGGCACGCCGCACGCGACCGTGGTCGGCCCTGAGGGTGCGATCATCCTCGAGTGCTTCACGCCCGCGCGGACGGAGTGGGGTGGGGTCGAGCGCCTCGAGCCGACCGCGCCGGCGTGGCCGGAGCGCCGGGACGACTCCGCCTGACGCCACCGCGTCCGGCGGGTAGGCTTGTGCGCGCGTGACGTACTTCAGCCAGCTCGAGTCGATCTCGCCGCACCGGATCTGGGACGGCGTCAGCGCACGCGTCGTCGAGGGCGAGCGGCTGACGTTCAGCGTCATCGAGCTCGCTCCGAGCATCACTGTGCCGGCGCACCAGCACGAGAACGAGCAGATCGGCATGGTCGTGCAGGGCGCGATGAGCTTCACGATCGGCGAGGAGACGCAGGAGGTCGGGCCCGGCTCGGCTTGGGCCATTCCCGGCAACGTCCCGCACACGGTCACCACGGGCCCCGAGGGCGTCGTCGTCCTCGAGGCGTTCGCGCCGCCGCGCGCGGACTGGGAGCGGCTCGAGCGGGGCGACCCGACACAGCCCGCCTGGCCGCCTGCCTGACCGCGGCGATGCGCTATATGTAGGGCTGGTTGCGAAATGGATAGCGGCTCCTCCTGAAAAGGGCGCGGTGGCCAAGGCCGTCGAGCAGATCGACCAGGTAACGATCCGGTTCGCCGGCGACTCCGGCGACGGCATGCAGCTGACCGGCGCGCGCTTCACCAGCGAGACGGCGGTCGTCGGCAACGACCTCTCGACCTTCCCGGACTTCCCCGCCGAGATCCGCGCGCCTGCGGGCTCGCTGCCCGGTGTCTCCGGCTTCCAGATCCACTTCGCCGACCACGACATCCTGACCCCGGGCGACGCGCCCAACGTGCTGGTCGCGATGAACCCGGCGGCGCTCAAGACGAACATCAAGGACCTGCCCAAAGGCGGGACGCTGATCGTCAACAGCGACGCCTTCACCGAGCGCAATCTCGAGAAGGCGGCCTACGAGTCGAATCCGCTCGAGGACGGCTCGCTCGCCGACTACCAGCTGCACGCCGTCCCGCTGACGAGCATGACGCTGGAGGCGCTGAAGGAAGTCGACGTGACCAAGCGCGAGGCGGAGCGCTCGAAGAACATGTTCGCGCTCGGCCTGATGTCGTGGCTGTACACGCGCCCGACCGAGGGCACGATCGCGGCGATCGAGAAGAAGTTCGCCACGAAGCCGGCGATCGCGGCGGCGAACGTGAAGGCCTTCCAGGCCGGCTACGCGTTCGGGGAGACGGCCGAGATGTTCTCGGTCTCCTACGAGGTGAAGCCGGCGCCGATGCGGCCCGGCACCTACCGCAACATCACGGGCAACCAGGCGCTCGCGCTCGGCCTGATCGCGGCGAGCGCCAAGAGCGGGCTGCCGCTCTTCCTCGGCGCGTATCCGATCACCCCGGCGTCCGGGATCCTCGAGGACCTCGCCCGCCACAAGAACTTCGGCGTCCGCACCTTCCAGGCCGAGGACGAGATCTCGGCCGCCGGCGCGGCGTTGGGCGCAGCCTTCGGCGGCTCGCTCGCCGTGACGACGTCGAGCGGCCCGGGGATCGTGTTGAAGGAGGAGACGATCGGGCTCGCGGTCACGCTCGAGCTGCCCCTCGTCGTCTGCGACATCCAGCGCGCCGGGCCGGCGACGGGCATGCCGACGAAGCCCGAGCAGGCGGATCTCCTCGGCGTGATGTTCGGCCGCAACTCCGAGTCGCCGG
>DASXBA010000104.1:0-30578 GCA_036406475.1 Thermoleophilaceae bacterium
GCCGGGTGGCGAGGTCGAGGAGCGTCTGGACCGGCGAGGTGACCGGGATGCCGTCGCAGATCCCCACCTCGAAGCTCTTGCGCCGGTGCACGCGAACGCCGGGCGGCCGGGCGCGGACGTGCGTGGGGACTGAGACCTCGATCACAGCCGGCAACGCCCGCACGCCGAGCACTCCGGCGGCGGTGAGGTAGCTGGCAGCGGCGAGGGAGCCACAGCTGAGCACGGCGGCCATCACCTCGTCGAGGCGGTTCAGGCCGGGCGGTCCGACCGCATAGACCGCGCGCCGCACGCGGAAAAGCCTGCGGGTACGAACTCGATGCCCGATCCCGTCGTCGTCGAGGCCGAGGCCAACCAGCTGCCTCCGGGTCACGAGGCCGCGCTGCCGTTTCGCCAACGCGAGCACCCGGCCGACCGACGGTTGTCCATTTTCTCGGTCTATAGACCGGGTAAGTGGTCAACCGGCGCGGATTCGCCCCGGCCGCTAGCGCTTCTTGAGCGGCGCGTAGTCCGCCATCAGCTTGCGCTCGCTCCCGTCGCCCGCGAAGCGGACCACCACCAGGCCGCCGGGCTCCATGCCGGTCACGACGCCCTCGCCGAAGTTTGCGTGCACCACGTCGTCGCCCAGTGCGAACGAGGCGCCCACCGCGCGCGGCTCCGGCGCCGATGGCTTGTCCCACTGCGTGGCCGGCGCCTCCTCCTCGCGGTCGGTGAGCTCGGCCGGGATCTCGTTCAGGAAGCGCGAGGCCAGGTTCCACTCGCGCGAGCCGAACAGCGCGCGCGTGCGCGCGTGGGAGATGTAGAGCTCGCGGCGGGCGCGCGTGATGCCGACGTAGGCGAGCCGGCGCTCCTCCTCGAGGTCGCCGGCCTCGATGGCCCGCATGTGCGGGAAGACGCCGTCCTCGCAGCCGATCATGAACACCACCGGGTACTCGAGGCCCTTGGCGTTGTGGAGCGTCATCAGGGTCACGATGCCCTGCTCGTCCTCGAGCGCGTCCTGCTCGGAGAAGAGGGCGATCTGCTGGAGGAACTCCTCCAGGGAAGGCTCCTCTGCGGTGGAGTCGTACTCGCGCGCGACCCCCACCAGCTCCTCGAGGTTCTCGAGCCGGCCGCCTGCCTCGATCGTCCGCTCGGCCTCCAACGCCTCTGTGTAGCCGGTCTCGGCCAGGGTCTCGGCGAGCAGATCGCCGATCGAAGCGCCGCCCTCGACACGCTCCCGCAGCCGGACCATCACCGACATGAAGCGCTCGACCGCCTTCGTCGCGGCAGTCGCGAGCCCGGGAACGGCATCGGGTGAGATCGCGACATCCCAGATCGACGCGCCGATCGTGTTCGCGTGGGAGACGAGGCGAGCCTGCGACGTCTGGCCGATCCCCCGCCGGGGCGAGTTGACCACCCGCTGGAAGGCCACGAGGTCCTGGGGGTTGACCAGCAGGTTCAGGTACGCCAGCGCGTCCTTGATCTCCGCCCGCTCGTAGAAGCGCGTGCCGCCGATCACCTGATAGCTGACGCCGTAGCGCACGAGCATGTCCTCGAGGACTCGCGACTGGGCGTTGGTGCGGTAGAAGACCGCGATCTCGTCGCGGGAGGTCCCGGAGTCGACGAGCGACTCGATCTCGCTGACCACGAAGCGCGCCTCCGCGTGCTCGTCCTCGAGCTCGCGCAGATGCACCGGCTCGCCCTGGCCGAGGTCGCTCCACAGCTCCTTGGCCTTGCGCGCGCGGTTGTGCGAGATCACCGCGTTGGCCGCGGACAGGATGGTCTGGGTCGAGCGGTAGTTCTGCTCGAGCTTGACCACGTGGGCGTCCGGGAAGTCGTCCTCGAAGTCGAGGATGTTGCGGATGTCGGCCCCGCGGAAGGCGTAGATCGACTGGTCGTCGTCCCCGACCACCGAGAGGTTGCGGTGCTCCTCGCTCAGCAGCCGCAGCCAGCGGTACTGGGCGTGGTTCGTGTCCTGGTATTCGTCGACGAGCACGTGGCGGAACGAGCGCCGGTAGCGGTCGCGCACCTCGGGGAAGAGCTCGAGGACATTTACGCATCTAAAAAGCAGGTCGTCGAAGTCCATGGCGTTCATCGAGTGGGCCCGCTGCTCGTAGAGCTCGTAGACGTCGGCGGCGGTCTGCTCGAAGAAGGACGAGACCTTCAACCGGTAGGCCTCGGCGTCGAGCAGCTGGTTCTTGGCGTCCGAGATCTGGCGACGGATGCCGCGCGGGGCGAAGCGCTTGGGGTCGACGTCGAGCTCGTCGACGCACTGCTTGACGAGCCGCAGCGAGTCCTGCTCGTCGTAGATCGTGAAGCCGCGCGTGTAGCCGAGGCGCTCGGCCTCGGAGCGCAGCATCCGCGCGCACGCGGAGTGGAAGGTCATGACCCACATGGCCCGGGCCCGGTTGCCCACGAGCTGCTCGACGCGGCCGCGCATCTCGTCGGCCGCCTTGTTGGTGAAGGTGATGGCCAGGATCTCGCCCGGATGCGCCTGGCCGGTCCCCACCAGGTAGGCGATGCGGTGCGTGAGCACGCGGGTCTTGCCGGAGCCCGCGCCGGCCAGAATCAGGAGCGGCCCCTCGCCGTGGAGAACGGCTTCGCGCTGGGGCTCGTTGAGGCCCTCGAGGAGGGCGTCGGCGGCGGCGATCGACATCTCGGGCGAGGATAGACCCAGGTCGGGCTGTCTAGCCGGGCTGCTCGCGCATGCGCAGCAGGTGCCCGTCCGGGGTCACCTGGAAGAGCTCGATCTGGTTGGCGCCGGGCCGCAGCGCCTCCTCGGGCATGAACACCGAGAGGTACTCCTGCGGATCGGCGAACAGATGGAAGCTCCAACCCGTCGCGGCCACCACCCCGTTCACCGCCAGGGCAACCTGGCGCGCGGATGAGTTGGTTCCCCCCAGCACCGTCGCAACGACGTCCACCGGCCGTTTCTGGCTGGCGAAGTCGACGTTGTCGAAGCCGTCCTGGCGTACGCGGACCGTGACGGGCGCGAAGCCGTCGACCGGGATCTCGCCCAGCGGCCGGCCGACGAGCTCCGGGTGGGGGCCGATGAGGAACGGGCTGTCGTGCCCCGAGCCGAGCAGTGCCACCCGATGCCTCACGTTCTCGGCCCGGCGCTTGTTGAACTCGGCCAGTGAGAGCCGGATGACGTGCGAGAAGTCCCGGGAGGGCATCCTCACCCAGCGGCGCTTTCGCACGGCCGGGTCGAACAGCGAGCGCCCGTTCACCCGCCAGCCGACGCGCCAGCGAAGCAGGTCGGCGATCGTGGGCACGAGGTCGATGCTGCGCGCGAGCGGCCGCTCGACGCGCGCCCGCCGCTGAAGCGGGGGCTTGATGAACAGCGGCACGGCGCCCATCTCGTCGATGTTCTGCTGGGTCGCCAGGCGGCGATCGAACACGCCCAAATCGGAGGCCAGGCCGTGGTCGGCGGTGACGACGACCAGCGCCTTGTCGAACAGGCCGGTCCGCCGCAAACGCGCCAGCATGTGCCCGAGCAGCCGGTCGAGATACCCGAGCTGGAGCGCGAAGCGCAGCTGGTACTGGCGGGTGAGGAAGGCGTTGAAGAAGCTCGACGGGCCCTCGGTCGAGGGCAATCCGCGCGGGTAGTAGTGGCCGGAGGGCAGGTACACCCGGGGACTGTGCGGGAGGATCGTGTGCTCGAACCAGAGCGTCCGCGGCTCGTCGCGGAGCGAGCGGACGAACTTCGCAAAGCGCAGGCCGCGCCTGCTCTGCCAGTGGGCGCGGCTCGGGCCGACGGGACAGAGGCGGTGCGGGCACATACGCGTCACGACCTCACGGACGTGCAGGCGGTACCCGTGGGCCGCCGCCAGCGTGAACAGGCTGTTGGGATGCGTCTTGTAGCTGTGGCCGTAGCGCTTGCGCGGCCAGCGGGCGTCGAGGATCGCGGGGATGGCGCGGACCGTCATGTCGGCCACAGCCTGGGTGTTCTGGAACCAGGTGGAGTGCCGGGCGAGGTCGGCGAAGTGCGGATAGCGGGTCGCGTCGATGTGGCCGGGCCGGTCGAGCAGGGTGTCGCCCGGGAACTCGTCGAAGAGGAGGAATACGACGGGCGCTGCGCTCGGCTTGCGGGCCTCGGCGTCCGGCGCGCGCACGGCAGCGGTCAGCACCACCGCGGCCGTCGCTAGGAGGGCCAGGGTGGATCGGGCCCTCGGCGGGACGGCGATCGACATCTGGCGCGAGCATAAGAGCGATGCCCGGCCTTTTCGAGCGCGTGCGCCAGACCTGTGCCGAGATCGCGGCGGGAGCTCGCCACGTGCGCATCGACATGGACGCGGCCGCGGGAATCGAGCCCGGGCCGGAACCGGCGCTCGATCCCGAGAAGCACTACCTGGAGGGATCGCGCGAAGAGGTGCTCGCCTACCTCCTCACGCTCGACTCGATCAACTTCGGCTCCGGCTGGTTCCCGACGCTCCGCAAGCGGCCGGGCTGCTCGGGCTACTTCACGATCGCCTGGGCGCTTGCCGACCACTTCCGCGCCCACGGGCCCTGGAGCCCGGCCGAGCTACGTGCGCTCGACGCGCGCGCGGTGGCGGGTGTGCTCGGCCAGGACCCCGCGCATGAGCTGATGGACCTGTACGCCCGCGCGCTGCGCGACCTGGGCGCCTTCCTCGAGCGCGACGAGCCGGCGTTGCACGGTTCGGCGGAGCAACTCGCGGATCAGCTGGTGCGCGGGATGCCCATGTTCGACGACGTCGGCTTCTGGAAGCGGGCGCAGATCACGGCCAACGACCTGACGCTGGCCGGCATCGCGAGCTTCGACGACGTCGACCGGCTCACGATCTTCGCCGACAACCTCGTTCCGCACGTACTGCGGATGGACGGGGTGCTGGTCTACGACGAGGGGCTGGCCGCCCACATCGACTCGGCGGAGCTGCTGCCCCCCGGGGAGGAGGAGCGCGAGATCAGGGCCTGCGCGCTGCACGCGTGCGAATCGATCGCCGGCGAGCTGGGCATCCCGCCTCGCGACCTCGACGTGATGCTCTGGAACCGGGGGCAGGAGCCGCGTTACAAGGCGCGGCCGAGGCACCGGACCAGGACCGTCTACTACTAGCCGCCTACGGGGTCCGGGCCCTGCCGCGGCCGCAGCGGGCGCACCTCGGCCGGGCCGGGCTCGCGGCCGCTCTGCTCGGCCAGCTCGCGCTCCACCTCGCTGAGCCTCTCCGCCAGGCCCTTGAGCGCGTCGGCCACCGGATCGGGCAGATGGGCCCAGTCGGCGTCCGGCCCGTCCGGCCTGCGGCCGTCGACCCGTACCGGGTGGCCGGGGTTGCCGACCACGGTCGAGTTCTCGGGCACGTCGTGGATGACCACCGAGTTGGCGCCGATCTTCGCGCAGTGCCCGACCTCGACCGGCCCGAGGATCTTTGCGCCCGAGCCGACGACCACGCGGTCGCCGATCGTCGGGTGGCGCTTGCCGCGCTGGAAGCCCGTGCCGCCGAGCGTGACGCCCTGATACAGGGTCACGTCGTCGCCGATCTCCGCCGTCTCGCCGATCACGACGCCGGCGCCGTGATCGATGAAGAGCGCCCGGCCCACCCGCGCGGCCGGGTGGATCTCGACTCCCGTACTGACACGGACCACGTTCGCCAGCATCCGGGGCGCCAGCGGGACTCCGGCCTCGTGGAGCGCATGGGCCACCCGGTGCGACAGCAGCGCCTGGACGCCCCCGTAGGTGAGAAGGATCTCGGCGCGCCCGACCGTGCGGGCGGCCGGGTCGCGCTCCTGGGCCGCGGTGAGGTCCTCGCGGAGCTCCCGGGCCACGCGGGCGAGCGTGCCTAGCCCAAGCATCGCCTTGATGTTAGGGGCCGAAGAACGGCGTCGAGATGTAGCGCTCGCCGGAGTCCGGCAGCACCGCGACGATGCGCTTGCCGCGGAGCTCCTGGCGCGTGCCGAGCTGGATGGCCGCCCAGAGCGCCGCGCCCGCCGAGATGCCGATCAGCACGCCCTCGCGGCGGGCGCTGAGCCGGGCCGTGTCGAGGGCGTCCTCGTCGTCCACCGGGAGGATCTCGTCGATCACGTCGCGGTTTAGGACCGACGGCACGAAGCCGGCGCCGATGCCCTGGATCTTGTGCGGGCCCGGCGCGCGGCCGGAGAGCACCGCCGACGACTTGGGCTCCACCGCCACCACGTGGAGATCGGGGTTCCGCTCCTTGAGCCTCTCCCCCACGCCGGTGATTGTTCCGCCGGTCCCGACGCCGGCCACGAAGACGTCGACCTTGCCGTCCATGTCGCGCCAGATCTCCTCGGCCGTGGTGCGTCGGTGGATCTCGGGATTGGCCGGGTTGGCGAACTGGTCGGGGATGAAGCAGCTGCCGCGCTCGTCCGCGATCCGCCGCGCGGCCGCGACCGCCTCGTCCATCCCCCCCATCGACTCGACCACCGACACCTCGGCGCCGTACAGCCGCAAGAGGCTCTCGCGCTCGCGGCTCATGCCCTGCGGCATCGTCAACACCAGCTCATAGCCGCGCGCCGCGCAGACGAACGCGAGTGCGATTCCGGTGTTGCCGGAGGTCGGCTCGACGATCGTGGTGGACCCGGGCTCGATCTTGCCGTCGGCCTCGGCGGCCTCGATCATCGCCACGCCGATCCTGTCCTTGACGCTGCCGGCCGGGTTGTAGGCCTCGAGCTTGCCGACGATCTCCGCGCCCGACTCGGGCGCCACGCGGGTGAGGCGCGCCATGGGCGTGTTGCCGACCAGGTCGGCGAGGTTGTCCGGGATCGACCGCACCGGCGGGGAGACGTCCACGCCCGCGAGGGTATCCGCCCGCGGCCATCCCCCTTGCAGCGGAGCTTGCGCGCCGGGATCCTGTGTGCATGGAGCGGCGCTCACGGGCGAGCCGGCTCGCGCGGGCTCTGGTGGCGATGAAGCACGAGGCCGACCTCGTGAACTCCGAGCTGCGCCGGCTCCCCCGCTGGCGGCCGGGCAGGCGCGCGGAGCTCGAGGACGAGCGCGACGACCTGCGCGCGCAGGAGCGCGAGCTGCTGCGCGAGCTCGGCGGCCGGCGCTAGTTCACGTAGTAGGCCTCAGCGCGCGCCTTGGGGTGCTTGCGCTTGCAGCCGCCTCCGCCCGCCCCCGAGCCGCACTTCCAGTGCCCGAGCGTGTAATAGGTCTGGTACTGCGCCGGGCCACCGTGCTTCTTGCCCTTGTGCTGGACGAGGAACTGCTTCATCAACTTCCTCGCCTTCTTGCAGCTCACCTTGCCCTTCCGCTTCACCTTGAAGTGCCCGGAGGGCGGAGCCTTGATCTTGCCGCAGCTCTTCCAGGCGCTCGCAGCGGAGACGCCGCCGGCCTGAGCTGTGATCGCGGTGGCGGCGACGGCGACGGCGAGCACGGCGATGACAAGGACGCAACGGCGCAAAATGAACCTCCTTGGGTGACGAGGCCACCGTAAGCCCGGTCACCCGTTTTCGCGAGCGGGTTTTAGGCCGGCGTCAGATGTAGTACATGGACGCGCCCGCGGCCTGGGCCTCGCGCTCCGCCACCGCGGCGATCGTCGTGCTCGCCAGGACGGACTTGACCGCGTCCGCCACCTCGGTCCAGGGCGGGCCGGCGCCCGCGGCCTCGGAGCCGATCTCTCCCTCGAGCAGCTCCACCACCTCGAGGACGCTGATCTCGGCCGCCGGGCGGGCAAAGCTGTAGCCGCCCTTCACGCCGCGCTGGCTCGTCAGGATGCCGCCGCGGCGGAGGGTGGCGAAGAGGCCCTCGAGGAACTGTGCCGGGATGTCGCGCGCCCTCGCGATCTCGCCGATCGGGATCGGCGATGTTCCTCCTCTGCGGGCCAACTCCGCCAGCGCCCGGATCGCGTATGGCGACTTGGAGGTGATGACCAGCACGCCGTGTGACTCTACGGTATGCCCGTGACGCTGCTGCGCCGTTTGGACCCGTGGTGGCCGCCGGTCGTCCTCATGGGAGTCATCTTCCTGTTCTCGGCCCAGCCCAGCCTCAACAGCGGGCTTGGGCTGGCCGACACGATCGGCCGCAAGGTCGTCCACTTCTGCGAGTACGGGCTGCTCACCCTGCTCTGGGCCCGCGCGCTGCGGACCCGGGTCGAGGCGCGGCGGGCCGCCGTCCTCGCCCTGCTCATCGCCTCGCTGTACGCGGTCACCGACGAGTTCCACCAGAGGTTCGTAAGGGGCCGGCACGGCAGCCCGGTCGACTGGGCGATCGACACCGCCGGCGCGGCCACGGCGACCGTGGCGTTACGGCGCAGGGCGGCGGTATGAGCGGCCGGCTGCCGATCGAGTCGAACCAGCCGGTCGTCGCCTTCTCGGTCGTGCGGGTGGCCCTCACCGTGGTGGCGATCGTCGCCGCGCTGGTCCTCAACGTCCCCGAGCGCGGCGACATGCTCGCGGTTCTCGGCGGCGCCGTCCTGCCTTGGACCGTGCTCGTCCTCGTCATCAGCCTGGTCGAGCCGGACACGGCCCTCAACCCGATCGTCGCGCTTGGGGACTTCGCGCTGCTCCTGCTGTTCGAGACCGTCGTGCCGGACACCTACGCGGCGGTGCGCTTCGCCGCGATCTTCCTCGTGGCGGTGCATTCCCACTTCCAGGGCGAGACCCGCGGCGTGATCATCGCTGCGCTCGGGCCTGCGGCGCTCGTCACCGAGACGGCCTTTCGCGACGAAGGCCCCACGAGCGGCGGCCTGCTGGCCTTCTACGAGACCGTCTTCATCCTCCTCTGCCTGTCGACCGCCGTCCTGATCGGCCGGCTGCGGACCACCGAGTCGGCGTCGCGGCTGCGTGCCCGCGGCCTCTCGCGGCGGACGATCCAGGCGGAGACCGAGGTCCGGAGGCGCGTGGCCGAGGCCATCCACGACGGCCCGGTCCAGGAGCTGATCGCGCTCGACATGATGCTCTCCGCGGCCTCGCAGGCAACGGAGAGCGGCGACACGAAGCGCGCCCACGAGCTGGTCCGCCAGGCGCGGGAGGTCGCCACGCGCAACGTCTCCGTGCTTCGCGAAGAGATCGTCGACCTGGGGCCGTACGCCTTCGAGGAGCTGAGCTATCCGACCGCGGTCGAGAACTGCCTGGCGTTGTGGAAGAGGCGCTACGGGTTCGACGTGCTCGTCACGATCGAGCCGATCGATCTGGCGCCCGAGACCGCGGGCGACCTCTTCCGCATCACCCAGGAAGCCGTGATCAACGCCGGCAGGCACGCGGACGCGAGGGCGGTCTCGATCTCCCTGCGCCGTCTCGGCCGCGAGCTCGAGCTACGCGTGACCGACAACGGCCACGGCTTCACGAACGGCGATCCACTCGGCGCCATCCAGCCGGGGCATCTCGGCCTGGCGAGCATGCGCGAGCGAGCGGAGATCATGGACGGGACGCTCGATATCGAGACGTCAGACCGCGGTACTCGAGTGCTCCTGCGCGCGCCCCTCGCTGGACAGCTCCGCGGGTCCTCCTGACGCGCGCACGCGCACCGGGATCCCGTTGAGGAACGCCATTCCGGCGAGCGGCTCGAGGTCCTCGGGATCGCTGCTGGCCAGCAGGTTGACGTTCACGCCGGCGTGCCGGTTCGCGAGCTGCCAGCCGCCGCGGTGGCCCCAGCCGTGCGGCAGCGCCACCGTGCCAGGCGTCATCTCGTCGCTGACCTTGACGCCGACCACGACCGCGCCCGACTTCGACTCGAGCCGCGCCTCGCCGCCGTCCTCGAGGCCGTGCTCCTCGGCGTCATCGGGATGGATTCGAAGCGAGTGGTCGCGGCCGCCGCGCATCAGGAGCGGCGCGTTGTGCATCCACGAGTTGTGCGAGCGCAGCTCGCGCATGCCGATCAGCCGCAGCGGGAAGCCCGGCGAGTCGCCGTTCGCCGAGGCCAGCCGCTCGAGCTCGCCGGCGATCTGCGGCGGTTGCAGGGCGACGCGCTTGCTCCGGTGGCGGAGCTTCCCCCGCAGGATCCCGGTTCGGACGTAGTCCTCGAGCACCAACCCGTGCGGGTACTCGTCGCGCAGCTTGGCGAAGCTGAGCCCGCCGCGCCTGAGGCCGAAGAGGTCGCCCTTGGGCCCGGTGCGCAGGAGCAGGTCCACGAGCTTGCGCGGCGTAGGCCGCACGCCCAACCGCGACGCGTGGCGGAGCAACCCGAAGCTGTAGGGCGCGAGGCCCGCGCGGCGCGAGATCTGGTCGATGATCTCCCACTCCTGGCGCGCCTCGCCCGCCGGCTCCACGACCGGCTCGGTCACCTGGATGAACGGCTTGGTGTAGAAGCTCATCAGCGCGACCGGCACGTCCTCGCGCTCGTAGAAGGTCGTCGTAGGCAGCACGTAGTCGGCGTGCTTGTTGGTCTCGTTGACGTAGAAGTCGAGCGACACGTGCAGGTCGAGCTCGCCGAGTGCGCGCTCGAGCGCGTTGCCGTCCGGCACCGACAGCACGGGGTTGCCGGCCGAGACGAACAGCGCGCGGACCTGGCGCTCGCCGGGCGACTCGATCTCCCGCGGGAGTAGGGCGGCCGGGAGGTTGCCGAGCACGTCCGGGAAGCCGCCGAAGCGCGCCTTGGTCTTACCGTAGCTCGCGAGGCCGAGGCGCTCGCCGAGGTCCTCGACGTCCACGGGCGGGCTGCCGAACACGGCACCGCCGGGCCGGTCGAGGTTGCCGGTCACGGCGTTCAGGGCGTCGAGGAGGAACGCGACGAGCGTGGCGAAGCGGCCCAGGCAGGAGCCCGTGCGGCCGTAGGCGACGGCGCCGTCTGTTCTCGCGAAGTCGCGGGCGAGGGCGCGGACCTGGTCGGCCGGGACGCCCGTGCGCGACTCCGTCTCCTCGGGCGGATGCAGCGCGGCCGCGCGCCGGAGCTCGTCCACGCCATCGGTCCGCTCGGCGAGGAAGTCCTCGTCGGCCAAGCCGCCCTCGAAGATCACGTTGAGCATCGACAGCAGCAGCCAGGCATCCGAGTCCGGGCGGACGGGGACGTGCTCGAACTGCCGGGCGGTCTCGGTCGCGCGCGGGTCGACGACCACAACGCGGCCGCCGCGAGCCTCGATCTCGAGGAGCTGCTCGCGCACGCGCGGTGCGCTCAGCACCGAGCCGTGCGAGACGAGTGGGTTGGCGCCGACCATGAACAGGAACTTCGTTCGCGGCAGGTCCGGGAACGGCACGAGCAGCGGCGAGCCGTAGAGCAGCGCGCTCGCGGCGAAGCGGTTGTTCACGTCCTGCGAGCCCGCCGTGTAGTAGTGCGGCGAGCCGATCGCGTCGAGGAAGCCCTTGACCCAGAGGGTGTGCGAGTAGGAGAACGCGCCCGGGTTGCCCATGTACCAGGCGACCGACTCGCGGCCATGCTCGCCGAGCACCCGCTTGAGCCGACTACCGATGTCGTCGAGAGCCTCGTCCCAGCCCACCCGCTCGAATTCGCCGGACGCCGTCCGGCGCAGCGGGTGCAGGACGCGGTCGGGGTCGTTCTGGACCTCCTCCATCGCGATCCCCTTGGGGCATGCGTAGCCGCGCGAAAGCGGGTTGTCCTGGTCGGGCCGAAGCTTCACGAGCTTCCCGTCCTCGACGGTGGCGACCATGCCGCAGAGCGGCTCGCAGATCCGGCAGAAAGTGACCTTCTGGGTCATCCCGCTAGCGGGAGCCTAAAGCAGCGCCGCAAGAAATCGGGCAGGCGGGCGTTACCGCTACATGACAATCGGACTGGTCATCGGGCTCGCGGCCCCCCTTGCGGTGCTGCTCGCCGCGCTCGCTCACGACCGTCTGCTCGTAAAGCCCTGCCCGCACTGCGGCAGCCGCGAAGGCAGACGCAGCTGGGAATGGGGGATCGCGCTCTACGGCCGCAAGCCCGACCGCTGCTTTGCCTGCGGCGAGCCGCCAACCAGGCATCGGCCTGAACACTTGGCCCCCAAGCGACGGCCCACCCCGGCGACCCCGGTGGGGCAGCGTTTTAGACGACCGACTGGCTCGCGCTCGATCTCGCGGGAGTAGCGGAGCTAGCCGGCCTCGAACACGTCGAGCGGCAGGGCCGCCGAGACGAGGACGTTCGGCACATCGACGGCCTGCGAGATGCGCAGCTCGCAGGCCACGGAGGCGAGGGCGTAGGCCTGCTCGAAGCGGAGGTCGTGCTCGCCCCGCAGCCAGTCGATCAGCTCGAGCAGTGCCCGGCGGGTGGCGAGGTTCAGGTCGGACCAGCGGTTCTCGCCGTCGTCGTCGAGCGGCATGCCCGTGGTGGCGAAGACCGCGCGCGGCGGCCGCGGCGGGGCCTCGTAGGCCGGGAAGCGCGGCTGCCACTCCGGGCTCTTGCCGAGCCCAACGCGGAACGTCACCGAGCCGCTCGTCTCGATCGCGTACAGCGAGACCTCGCCGTCGCCCTGGCTGAAGTGGAGGTCTCCCGCGGAGAGAAGGGCGCCCGGCACGTGGACGGGCAGGAACAGCCGCGCCCCCGCGGTGAGGTCGCGCACGTCGAGGTTGCCGCCGTTCTCGCGCGGCGGGATGGTGCGAAGCGCGTCGCGGGCCGCATCGGGGAACGCCGTCGACGGGTCGGGCATCCGCACGGGATGGCCGGCCTCGGCGAGGACCGTCTCCCGCCGCAGCGCCTCGGCGACCAGCTCGGCTGAGGGCGCCACTCCGATCACGCCCGCGTGAGTGCTGGCCGCCACCGCCACTCCGGGCAGGTCATCCGAGCGCGCCACCCCGTCGGCGATCTCCCAGCGCACCAGGAACGGCCGGTCCACGACGTCGCCGAGGAAGCCCGCGCCGGGGAGCACCGCCGTCCAGCCGAAGGAGTCGGTGGTGTAGCGGAGGATCTCGAGCTCGAGCAGGTCACCGGGCTCGGCGCCTCCGACCGCGACCGGACCCGTGAGCACGTGCGAGACCGCCTCGAGGTCGAGCAGCTCCTCGTTCGTGGTGCCCCGCGTGACCTGCCCGTCCATCGAGTCGCGCAGCTCGAGCATGAGCTCCTCGCCCGGCTCGACCGAGGCGATCGGCTCGAGGTCGGGGGACCAGCGGTTGTGGCCGCGTTCCGGCTGCTCCCGGAGCGGGCGATTGGGATCGAGTCGAACCTCCAAGGCTCGAACCCTAAGCCCGGGGCCCAGCGCCTAGATCCAGCCGCGCTCTGTGGCGATAAGTACGGCCTGGGCGCGATCGACTGCGCCGAGCTTCGCGTAGGTGTTGTGGAGGTGCGTCCGCACGGTGCTCGTGGAGAGGTCGAGCTCGTGCGCGATCTGCTTGTACACCTTGCCCTCGGCCAGGCGCTTCAGCACCTCGACCTCGCGGGCGGACAGCGGACAGGGGTCGACGTTGCGCTTCTGCTGCCCGTTGCCGTGGGGCAGCTCGTACATCACGGACCGAAGCTGGGACGCGCCCATTTCGACGGCCTTGGCGGCGGCGAGAAGTTCCTTGGGGTTGACCGGCTGCGCGTGGTTGTAGTGCGCGAGCATGTCGGCCAGGCGCACGAGGGCGGCCTCGCCGTCGGCGTCCTCGGCGTGGTGGCGCTCGATCGCCGAGGCGAGCCTGTTCGGCAGGCCCCAGCGCCGGGCCAGCACGCCGCCGACCAGCGCGTGGTCGACGCCGAGCTCGAGCCGCTCACGATGAACGCGCTCGCCGGGAGTGCGGGCCTGGCCGTGGATCTGGCCCGGATAGCCCGGATAGGCGTGCGAGAGGACGAGCTTGCCGATGTCGTGGAGGAGCGCGGTGCAGAGGAGCTGGTCGCGGTCCTCGTACTCGAGCTCGCGGGCCAGGCGGTCGGCGGCGGCCTGGGTGGCGACAGCGTGGAGGCGGAAGCGTTCGGGCATCAGGTCCCAGCCGGGGGTGCGCTCGAAGAAGTCGAATGTGGTGGTGCGCTGGGCGAGCGTCTCGACGCCGTCCGGGGTCAGGATCTCGACCGCCTCCGGGATGCTCGCCACCTTGCCCTTCTTCTTCGAGCCGGTGCGATTGGCGATCCGCAGGACGGTGATGACGAGGGCCACGTCGGACTCGACGGCGGCAACCACCTCGCCCACTGAGGCGCGATCCTCCCTCACGACCCGCAGAACGCGGTTGCGCGACTCCGCCAGTGCCGGGAAGGCCTCGAGCGCCTCGAACGCGGCCGTGAGCCGGCGCCCATGGCCCTCGTTGTGCTGGCGCATGGCGGCTTCCGGCCGGCTGGCAGCGGGAGTTGTCATTGACACTGTCACTCTTCCTGCCTCGTAGCGGTCCGTCTTGCGCGGCCCATCATGGGTCGCACAAACGTCCGTCCCGGCACCTATCGGCAGGAACGAGGCGGGAGTTGAGCCAGGATTCTCGTCCTACTCGCGGGTTCTGTCCAGCGCGGCGTCGATCCGCGACAGCGCTTCCTCGCGACCCAGCACGGCCAGAGACTCGAAGATGCCCGGCGACACGGTTGTGCCGCTGATCGCCACTCGAATCGGCTGGAAGACGTCCTTGGGCTTGGACTCGAAGCGTTCGACCACCCCGCGTAGGGCCGCCTCGACCCGCTCCACGTCGAACGGCTCGGCCGAGGCGAGCGCCTCGCGCGCGGCCTGAAGGCGCTCGGCGGCGCCGTCGCGCATCACCTTCTCCCACGCCTTCTGATCGGTCGGCTGGGGCTCAACCAGGAAGCCCGCGAGCGGCCAGAAGTCGGCCAGCGTCTGCATCTTCTCCTGTGAGATCGCAACCGCGTCGGCTGGGACGTCGCGGCCGAGGAAGCCCTCGATCCGCTTCTGCAGCTCCGCCGGCTCGAGCTCGCGGATGTAGCGGCCGTTCATCCAGCGGAGCTTCTGCTCGTCGAAGACCGCCGGGTTCTTCGAGACCCGCTCGAGCGAGAAGTTGTCGACCAGCTCCCGGGTCGTGAGGAAGGTGGTGGTGTCGTCGAGGCCCCAGCCGAGCAGCGACAGGTAGTTGCGCACCGCCTCGGGCAGGTAGCCGGCCGCGCGCAGCTCCTGCACCGATGCGGCGCCGTGGCGCTTCGAGAGCTTCTTTCCGTCGGGGCCGTGGAGGAGCGGGAGGTGGGCGTAGGCCGGCGGCTCCTCGCCCAGCGCCCGGAGAAGCATCACCTGGCGCGGCGTGTTCGAGAGGTGGTCGTCGCCGCGGATCACGTGGGTGACGCCCATGTCGCGGTCGTCGACCGCCACGGCCAGGTTGTAGAGCGGGCTCCCGTCCGAGCGGCGGATCACGAAGTCCTTGATCGACTCGTTGGGGAAGCGGACCTCGCCCCGGATCAGGTCGTCGATCACCGTCGTCCCCGGCGGCACGCGAAGCCGCACCGCCCCCTCGTCCTCGTAGGCGTCGCCCTCCGCGAGGAGCCGGTCGATCGCCTCGGTGTGCGCGTCGAGCCGCTCGGCCTGCGAGTACGGCCCCTCGTCCCAGTCGAGCTCGAGCCAGCCAAGCCCGTCGAGGATCTGCTCGACGTTCTCCGGCGTGGACCGCTCACGGTCCGTGTCCTCGATCCGGAGCACGAACGTCCCGCCCTGACCGCGCGCGAGAAGCCAGTTGTACAGTGCCGTGCGCGCGCCGCCGACGTGCAGCTCCCCGGTCGGAGACGGCGCGAACCTGACCCTCATCGCGCCTCGATGCTAGTCGGAGCACACGTATCCACTGCAGGCGGCCTCGTGGAGGCCCACGCACGCGGCGTCGAGCGCGGCTGCGAGTCGATCCAGATCTGGGGGCAGTCGCCGCGCCAGTGGCGGCCGACCCGCTGGAAGCAGGACGACATCGACGAGTTCCTCGAGCTGATGACGGACGGCCCGATCGAGGCCGTGGCGATCCACGCCGTCTACCTCATCAACTGCGCGACCACCGACAAGGAGATGCGCAGGAAGTCGCTCGCCTCGCTGGTCCACCACCTCGAGCTGGGCGACGCGATCAATGCCGTGGGGGTCGTGCTCCACCCCGGCTCGGCCAAGGGCGAGCCGCTCGACGAGGCGCTGCCGCGCGTGGCGTGGGTGCTGAAGGAGGCGCTCAAGGAGACGAAGCGCTGCCGCATCCTGCTCGAGAACACCGCCGGCGCCGGCGACACCCTCGGCCGCTCGTTCGAGGAGCTCGACACGCTGATCCGAGAGGCGGGCGGCAGCAAGCGCCTTGGCCTCTGCCTGGACTCGTGTCACCTGTACGCCTCCGGCTTCGACATCTCGACCGCCGACAAGCTGGACGAGGTCATCGGCCGCTGCCTGAAGGTCGTCGGCCGCGACCGGCTCGCCTGCCTGCACGTGAACGACTCGCAGACTCCGCTCGGCTCAAACCGCGACCGCCATGCGCCGCCCGGTGACGGCGAGCTCGGCGCCCGCGGCTGCTCGGCCTTCCTGTCGGAGCCCCGCTTCGAGGGCCTGCCGGCGATCTTCGAGGGGCCCGGCAAGGAGGGCAAGGCGGCGGCCAAGATCGACATCGACCGGATGAAGGAGCTGCGCGCGTCCGGCCGACGGGCGCGCAGGCGGCGGAAGAAGTAGCCGATCCATCTGGACCCGCAATACGCGGGTCAATCTGGATCAGTGCACGTGGTTGCTAGAGGTCGCGCAGGTCGAACGCCGGGTCCGGCGCCTCGGGCGTCGCGAAGAAGTCCGGGTTGACGCAGTCGAACGGCTCGCCGTGGCCGTCGTAGGCGCGCTCGACGGAGACGCGGCAAGGGGTGCGCGGCGTGCCGCTCACCTTGACGCCGCCAAAGCCCTGGCGGGTGCGCTCCGCCTGCTCGAAGAGCTCCATGTCGATCTCGCCGCGGAAGACCTTGTGCATGCAACCCATGTAGCGGTGCCCGCTCACCTCGTCGTCGTAGAGGTAGAGATAGGGACAGCCCGACTGGACGCACCCCGACGGGTAGACGACCCGGTCGCAGAAGCTGCAGCACTGGCGGCACTCGTGCAGCTCCGCGTCGGTCCGCGTCGGGCTACTCATCGGGTCAGTGTAGCCGCGGCCAGGCGGTGAATTCGATCCGCCAGGCGCTCGGAGATGTTGGGCCCCTCGACGCCCCTGCGGACGAGGTCGCGGGCGAACCGCTCGCTGAAGTGCTCCGTGCGCGTGTCAGCGAGAGGTCGGGTCTCGGGCGGGGCGATGTCCGCACCGCCGGCGCCGGGAACAAGGTGGTCGAGGACGCCGCGCATCACCCTCTCGTAGTCCTCGACCAGGTCCTCGTACAGGACCTCTTTCGGCCGGATGCCGTTGAGGCGGAAGTAGCGGTCCCAGTGAAGATCGCCGAGCACGATCTGGCGGCGGTGGCGCTCGATGCCCGAGAAGCTGTAGCGCACGGCCGGCCTGCTCGGTTCCGGCTCATCGCTGCCGACTTCCCAGACGTCTGAGTGCAGGGCGAGCCAGCGCGAGACGGCCTGGCGGTTGACGTCGAGCCGGCGGATGTACACGTAGCGGGCATCCGGGAACAGCGAATCGAGAAACCCAGCGGCCAGGGTGAACGGCGGCTCGTGCGCCGGCCGCTCGAGGCTTTCCGCGCGGATCGACTCGAGCTGGCCCCAGTGCAGCTTCGTCCCGAACACCCCGTCCGGAGTGGTGCGGTGTGCGCGCAGCGCCCGCACGTAGTCGCTGAGCGACGCGCCGCAACACCAGCGCTCCGCGAGCGGTGCGCGAATCTCGAGGTTGAAGTACTCCAGCGGAACGCCCGCCACGCCGGAGGTCGCCAGCCCACGGCAGAGGAGCTGGCTGCCGCTGCGAGGCGTCGAGCAGACGATGTACGGCCGCCAGCCGCTGCCGGGCTCCGAGCTCGTGTCGTGCTCCGGACCGAGACGGGGAACGAAGCGCTTCACGCGGGAAGCGTATGGCGAATCAGGCGACCAGGCGCGCGGCGCTGTGGAGGGCGTCGAGCTCGGCCCGGCAGGCGCTGTCGGCCGAGACGCGGTAGTCGGGGCCGAGGCATAGTCGCCGGGCACCGACCGCCAGCTGGAGCTCGTGGTCGCCGGGGAAGCTGCGCACGACCTCCTTGAGCTCCTCGAGGAAGGCCTCCGACACCCCGGCCGGCACCTGGAGCGTGAGCCGCTTGGGCGGCGGCGGCGCCGCGGCCTCCTCGGTCGCCCGCGCCACCTCCTCGGGCGTCGGCTCGAACGCCTCCACCTCCTGCGCGACCAGCTTGGTCTCGCCCCGCTCCTTGTGATCGATGCGGCCGCGGACGATCACCACGCGGTCGGTATCGACCTTGTCCTCGTTCTTCGCGTAGGACGAGTTGAAGACGAGCAGCTCGACCTGGCCCTCGAGGTCGTCCAGCGTGGCGAACATCATCGGGTCGCCGTTCTTGGTCCGGATGCGCTTGCACTCGGCGATCATGCCGCCGACCGTGACCCAGGCGCCGTCGGGCTTGTCGGGCAGCTCGGCGAGCGAGCACTCCACCCGCGCACGCAGGGCCGCACGCACCTCCTTCAGCGGATGGCTCGACAGGAACAGTCCGAGCGTCTCCTTCTCCCACCCGTTGAGCTGGTCGCGCTCGTCGATCAGCGGGGGCACCGGAAGATCGGGGCCGGCGGCGGCGGGACCGTCGCCCGAGTCGAAGAACGAGCCCTGGCCGAGCTGGGCGTCGAGCTGGACCTTCTGGCCCGCGGCCTGGGCCTGGGGCAGCACCTCGAGCATGCCCGCCCGGGTGGCGCCGGTCGAGTCGAGCGCGCCGCACTTGACGAGCGCCTCGATCGCCTTCTTGTTGACGGGTCGGCAGTCGACGCGGCGGCAGAAGTCCCAGATCGAGGCGAAAGGTCCGCCGTCCTCGCGCGCGCTCAGGATCGCGTCGACGGCGCCGGCGCCGACGTTCTTGACCGCGTCGAGGCCAAAGCGGATGTTGCCGCCGACGACGCGGAAGTCGTGGCTCGAGACGTTGACGTCGGGCGGCAGCACCTCGATCCCCATCTCCTCGCAGCGGGAAACGAAGAAGGGCACCTTGTCCTTGGTCGACATGACCGAGGAGATCAGCGCGGCCATGTACTCGGCCGGGTAGTTGGCCTTGAGCCAGGCCGTCCGGTAGCCGATCAGCCCGTAACAGGCAGCGTGGGAGCGGTTGAAGGAGTAGTCGGCCGAGGCCTCGTTGACGGCCCACAGCTCCTTGATGACCTGCTCGCTCGTGCCGGTCCCGCGGGCGCCCTCGAAGAAGCGGTCCTTGAGCGCCGCCATCTGGTCGCGCTTCTTCTTGCCGATCGCCTTGCGCAGGTCGTCGGCCTCGGGCCCTGAGAAGCCGCCGATCGTCTTGGCGATCTCCATCGCCTGCTCCTGGTAGAGGGTCACGCCGTAGGTCGTCTCGGTGATCGGCCGGAGGCGCTCGTCGACGTACTGGATCCGCTCCGGCACCCGCTTGTTCTGAGCGTAGGTGTCGATGTAGCGCATCGCGCCCGGTCGATAGAGCGCGTTGAGCGCCACAAGGTCGTTGAACTCGGTGGGCTTGACCTTGCGCAGCGCCTCCTGCATGCCCGTCGACTCGAATTGGAACACGCCGACGGAGTCGCCCGCCGCCAGCATGTCGTAGGTCTTCTGGTCGTCGAGCGGAAGCGTGGCCATGTCGGGCCGCTCGCCGGTCGACTCCTCGACGATGTCGAGCGCCGCCTCGATCACGTCGAGGTTGCGCAAGCCGAGGAAGTCCATCTTCAGCAGGCCGATCTCCTCGATCGGGCCCATCGGGTATTGCGTGACCGGCCGGTCCTCCGCCAGCTGCAACGGCACGATCTCGGTGAGGGGCCGGTCGGCGATCACGACCGCGGCCGCGTGGATCGAGGAGTTTCGGACGATCCCCTCGAGCCCCTTGGCCGTCTCGATCACCTGGCGCGCCTCGCCCTCGCTGTCGTAGACCCGCCGCAGCTCCGGCTCCTCGGCGAGGTACTCGTCGAAGCTCTTGGAGCGGCCCATCACGGGCTCGGGGATGAGCTTGGCGATGCGGTCGCCGGTGCCGTAGTCGTAGCCGAGCACCCGCGCGGCGTCGCGCGTGGCCGCCCTCGGGAACATGCGGCCGAAGGTGATGATCTGGGCGACCGACTCGCGGCCGTACTTCTCTGCCACGTACTGGATCACGCGGTCGCGGCCCTTGACCGAGAAGTCGATGTCGATGTCGGGCATGGACCGGCGCTCGGCGTTGAGGAAACGCTCGAACAGCAGGCCGTGGGCGAGTGGGTCGACGTCCGTGATGCCGAGGACGTAGGAGACGATCGAGCCGGCTGCCGAGCCTCTACCCGGGCCGACGGCGATCCCGCTCTCCTTGGCGAACTTGACGAAGTCCCAGACGATCAGGAAGTAGGCCTCGAAGCCCATACGGCCGATCACGTCGAGCTCCATCTCGAGCCGCTCGACGGCCTCGGCCGGCGGCGGGTCGCTGTAGCGGCGGCGCAGGCCCTCCTCGGCCTGGCGGCGCAGGTAGTCGCGCTCGCTCGTCCCGTCCGGCGCCGGGAAGCGCGGCAGCAGCATCTTGCCGAGCTCCATCTCGACCGAGCAGCGCTCCGCGATCTCGACGCTGGTGGCCACAGCCTCGGGCCAGGCGGCGAACGCCTCGGTCATCTCCCCCGTGTCCTTGAGGAAGAACTCGTTGGTGTCGAAGCTGAGCTTGGGCTGCTGGAGCGTGCTCTTGGTCTGCACGCAGAGGAGGGCCTTGTGGTTGTCGTAGTCCTCGCGGCGCAGGTAGTGGACGTCCGCGGTGCCGACGATCGGTCGTCCCAGCTCGTTCGCGATCCTGATGATCCCCTCGTTGGCCCGGTCCTGCTCGGGGACGCCGTTCTTCTGGACCTCGAAGTAGACGTTGTCGGCACCGAAGGCGTTGATCAGGTCGTCCGCGTGAGCGCGCGCCTCGGCCGGGGAGCCGTCGACGAGGCGGCGGCAAAAGCGCGACTGGAGGCAGCCGCTGAGCGCGATGACCCCGGTCGAGTAGCGGGAGAGCAGCTCGAGGTCGACGTTGGCCTTGCCCCGGCGGAAGCCCTCCAGGTAACCGGCCGAGCTGAGCTTGACCAGGTTGCGGAAGCCCTCGTCCGAGCGCGCCAGCAGCGTCAGGTGGTTGCGCTCGTAGCGGACGGCGTCGGAGCGGATGTCGTCGACCAGGTAGGCCTCGAGGCCCATGATCGGCTTGATCCCGTGCCTGGTGCAGGCCTTGTAGTGCTCCACGGCGCCGTTCATCACGCCGTGGTCGGTGAGCCCGAGGGCGGGCTGCTCGAACGCGGCCGCCCGCTCCGCGAGCGCGTCGATCTTGCAGGCGCCGTCGAGCACCGAGTACTCGGAGTGGACGTGGAGATGCACGCAGGTCATGCGACTGCTTCGAATATACGGTCGCCACCCGACGGCTCGGACGGCGCTTTTCCGGAGTTAGCGGGTTCGTCCCTAGGGATAGACGGCGCGTAGCCGGGCGGCGTCGGAGACCCGCTCGATCGCCACGGCCTGGGCGGCCGTGCGCCAGTCGACGGAGTGGCTGTCGCGGGCCCCCACCACGCGCTCGAGCGCCGCCCGGAGGGTGCTGTGGAGCCGCTCGACGACCTCCTCGCGCGTCCAGGCGAGCTTCTGCTGGTCCTGAACCCACTCGAAATAGCTGACGGTCACGCCGCCGCCGTTGACGAGCACGTCGGGGATCACGTCGATCCCGCGCTCGGCCAGGATCTCGTCCGCCTCGGGCGTCAGGGGGCCGTTCGCGGCCTCGAAGACGAGGCGGCAGTCGACGTCGCGGGCGTTCGACTGGTTGATCTGGCCCTCCAGGGCGGCCGGCACGAGCAGGTCGCAGGGGGTCTCGAGCACGTCCACCCGCCCGACCTCCTCGCCGCCGGGAAAGCCGCGCAGGAAGCGGTGCTCGCCGAGCCAGGCGAAGACCGAGTCGAGGTCGAGGCCGTCGCCGTTCACCACCCCGCCGCTGACGTCGGACACGCCGACCACGGTCGCGCCCCGCTTGCCGAGCTCCCTGGCCAGCACACCGCCGACCTTGCCGAGCCCCTGGATGACCACCCGCTGGCGGTCGACCTGCTCGCCCCTCGACTCGAGCACGTCCTGGATGCACATGGCCACCCCCAGCCCCGTGGCCACGTCGCGCCCCTGCGTGCCGCCCAGGACCGGCGGCTTGCCGGTCACGATCTCGGGGACGGGATGGCCGACCTGCTGCGAGTAGGTGTCCATGAACCAGGCCATCTCGCGCTCGCCCGTGGCCATGTCGGGCGCGGGAATGTCGCGGTCGGGCCCGATGATCGGAAACAGCTCGGAGGCGTAGCGGCGGGTGACGCGCTCCATCTCCTCGTCGCTCAGGCGGTTGGGATCGCAGCGGACGCCTCCCTTGGCGCCGCCGAACGGCAGGCCGAGCAGAGCGCACTTGAAGGTCATCCACATCGCCAGCGCGGCGCACTCCCCCAGGGAGACAGCCGGCCCGTAGCGCAGGCCGCCCTTCATCGGGCCCATCGCCAGCGTGTGCTGTACCCGGTATCCCGTGAACGGCTGGACGCTCCCGTCGTCGCGCCGCACCGGGAAGTTGACTACGAGGGCGCGGCGCGGCTCCAGAAGCCGGGAGCGGATCTCTCCCTCGAGCCCAAGGACGTCCGCGGCGCGGTTGAACTGCTCCACGGCGACTCGATAGAGCTCCGACCGCCATTCGCCGCCAGGGGCGACGAGGTACTTCTCCGCCTCGAGCACCTCGTCCCAGCCTCCTGCGCCCCGCCGCTCCACGTGCACGGAACCAGGCTAGGCGCGACTCCGCCCCCCGGCCAACCGTGGGCGGGAGGTTGCGCTACTCGGTCCGGGCGATTAGTCGCCGTCGCCCGCGCGCGCGGCCAGGATGCCCCCCACCACGACCAGCGCCACGACGCCGGCGGCGCCCAGCTTGCCCCGGTTCTGCCCCATCTTCTGCTTCGCGAGGCGCGAGCCGAGCTGCCACACGATCCAGCCCAGGACGGTGTATCCGCGAGTTGTCATGGTCCCTCCGTTTCCCGAAAAGGCTTTCGCATAACGGCAATGCCCGCTAGCTTCTTATCGAGTGAGGGTCCCACGCTTGATCTTCGCAGTGGGGCTCCTGGCCCTGCTGGTCACCGCCGTGGCCGCGACCGCCGCCACCCCGCCCCCGCCGAGCGGCAGCGGCCTGGCAGCCACCCCGGCCGGCGATCCGCCCACCTTCGACATCCGCGACGGGCAGCCGGCGGCGCCCGCGCAGCGCCGCGGCGCCCTTAGCAGCCTGCGCCGGTCGGCCGCCGGCGCGGCCTACGGGGATCGCGTCACCGGGACGCCCGACTTCGTCGGCAGCCCGCGCGGCTTCCTGACCCGGCGCAGCCGGCAGCGGCCCGGCGAGATCGCCCTTGGCTTCGTCCGCCGCCACCGCGGGGGGTTCGGGCTCGACTCCGACGACCTGGCCCGGCTGCGGCTCGACCAGCACTACACCACCCCGCGCGGGCTCACGCGGCTCGACTGGACCCAGACCTACAAGGGGATCCCGTCGTTCGACACGGGGCTGCGCGCCACGCTCCAGGGGGGCCGGCTGGTGAGCCTGGCCGGCCCGGCGCAACCGGACCTCACGGTGCCGAGCACCACACCCGAGCTCTCGGCCAGGGAGGCGACGGTCCGGGCGTTCCAAAGCGTCGGGGTCACGCCGGACAGGCGCCTCTCGGCCCGGTCGGCCGAGCTGGCCATCTTCCCGGAGGCAAACGGCGCGCGGCTTGCGTGGAGGATCGTGGCCAACGTGGACAGCGCCCACAGCTATCTGACGCTGATCGACGCTCGCAGCGGAGCGCTGCTCTACCGCGCGAACCAGGTGAAGAGCGCCACCGGGTTCGTACACAGGTACTTCCCGGGAGCAGCCGGCGCCGGCGGTTCCGACGCCGACCGCAGCTTCCTCACCTCCTGGGGTACGAGCGGCTCGGAGCTGTTCGGCACCAACGCGCACGTCTACTCCGACGTGGACGACGACGACAGCCCCAGCGGCGCCGACGGGGACGAGATCCCCCCGCTCCCCGCTACTACTTCCTGGCACTACGCGCCGGAGCACGGGGACTTCGGCGGAGCCGACCCGGCCCAGCGCTCCTGCCCCGGTCCTGTCTCGGCCCCGGCCTGCACCTGGAACGGCTTCGACAACGGAGGCAACTGGGCCGTCAACCGCGAGCAGGCCGGCACCCAGCTCTACTGGTTCGTCAACAACTTCCACGACTACTTGAAGGCCGATCCCGGCATCCAGTTCAACAGCGCGTCGGGCAACTTCGAGGGGGGCGACCGCGTGCAGGCGCAGGTCGACGACGGCGCCAACTTTTCCAGCGGCTTCCCGAACTGCGGAAGCAACGGACACACGAACAACGCGAACATGTCCACACCGCCGTCAGGCCCGCCGCGGATGCAGATGTACCTGTGGAGCGCCAAGTGCCCCGGCAGCTCCGGCACCCGCGACACGAACGGCGCCGACGACGCCTCCATCGTCTACCACGAGTACACCCACGGCCTGTCCGCCCGCCTCGTGGACCCGCAGGACAGCGGCGGTCTCAACACCGCCCAGGGCGGTGCCATGGGCGAGGCGTGGAGCGACTGGTATGCGATGGACTACCTCGTAAGCCAGAGCCTCCAGAGCGACACGGCCGTGCCCAACCAGGTCAACCTCGCCGCCTACGAGCTGCCGGGCGGCCTGCGCACCCAGGGCCTCGACGTGCCGGTGGCCAACGGGGGCTACACCTACGCCAACTTCGGCCACGTGGATTTCGGCGGGCCCGAGGTTCACGCCGACGGGGAGATCTGGGGCGAGACGCTCTGGGACCTGCGCCGCAGCCTCGTGGCCCACTACGGCCAAGCCGTGGGCGAGCGCCACGCGCGCTCCCTGGTCACCGACGGAATGCGGATCGGGCCGAGCAGCCCGAGCTTCCTCTCGATGCGCGACGCCATCCTCTCCGCCAACACGGCGGACAAGCTCGGCGACTGCGACCGGATCTGGGCCGTGTTCGCCGCCCGTGGGATGGGCGCGTTCGCATCCACGCAGGACGGCGACGACGCCTCCCCGAGTCCCGACTTCACGAACCCCTCGGCCAGCCGCTGCCCGCACCCCGTGGTGCACCCGGCGGCGCCGACCGCGCCCAAGAAGGCCAGCTTCCGGAAGACGAAGAAGACGATCCGCGCCTCCCGCAGCGGCCGCTTCACCCTGACCTTCACCGCCGCCGCCGGGCTGCAGGGCCGCATCACGCTCAAGACCGTGCGCAAGGTGCGGCCGGGCAAGCGGGGACGCAAGCGCATCGCGACCTTCGTCAACAAGACGTTCAAGGTCCCGAAGAGCGGCAAGGTCAAGCTGAAGCTGAAGCTGTCGGCCCGCAACCGCAAGATCCTGCGCCGCTACAAGAAGCTGCGGATCAAGATCACGGTCAAGCTGCGCAACTCCGCCAACCTGACGAGCAAGGCAAGCGTGCGGATAACGCTGAAGGCGCCGAAAGCGCGCCGGAAGCGGCGCTAGTCCTCTCGGTTGCGGATGCCGTAGGCCATCCGCGACTGGAGCGACCAGAGCTCGATGAAGCCCGGCGACGCCTGCTGTGAGAAGAGGCCGCCGGACTCGCCGAAGCCCGCCAGCGCCTCGTCGTAGAGCGCGTTGGGCGACTCGCGGGCCACCGGCCGCGCGCTCCCCTTGTACAGCCGAACGGTCACCGAGCCGGTGATCTGGTCGTTGACGGAGTCCATGAGCGCGTTCAGGTCGCCGACCAGCGGCTCGTACCAGAGGCCCGCGTAGACGAGGTAGGCCCAGTGCGCGTCGAGCTGCGGCTTGAACGTGTTCTGGTGGATGGTCCCGACGAGCTTCTCGAGCTCCTTGTGCGCGGTGAGGATCAGCTCGGCCGCCGGCACCTCGTACAGGTCGCGCACCTTGAGCCCGACGATCCGGTCCTCGATGTGGTCGACGATCCCCACGCCATGCTTCGAGCCGAGCTCGCCGGCCCGCTCGAGTAGCTCGACGAGGCCCAGGCGCGCGCCGTTCAGGGCCACGGGCACGCCGCGCTCGAATTCGACGACCACGTCCTCGGGCTCGTCGGGAGCATCGCTCGGATGCGTCACCAGGTTGAAGACGTCGTCCTTCGGCGGCTCGCCCAGATCCTCGATCGAGCCGCCCTCGGAGGAGCGGCCCCAGAGGTTGTCGTCGATCGAGTAGGGCGGCGCCTCGGTCCCGCCCTTCACCGGTATGCCGTTCTCGCGCGCGTAGGCGATCTCCTCCTCGCGGCCCATCTGCCAGTTGCGGACCGGCGCGATGATCTTGAGCTCGGGAGCGAGCGCCATGACGGTGCCGTCGATCCGGACCTGGTCGTTGCCCTTGCCGGTGCAGCCGTGGGCGATCGTGTCGCAGCCCGACCTGCGGGCGTACTCCACGGCCAGCTTCGCGATCAGCGGCCGGCCCAGCGCGGTGAAGAGCGGGTAGCCGCCGCCGTAGAGCGCGTTGGCCTTGATCGCCGGGACGACGTACTCGCGTGCGAACTCCTCGCGCGCGTCGACCACGTGGCAGTCGAGGGCGCCGAGCTGGAGCGCCTTGCCCTTGACGACCTCGTAGTCCTCCCCCGGCTGGCCGAGGTTGACCGTGAGCGCGACCACCTCGGCCTCGTACTCGTCCTGGATCCACTTGAGCATGACGCTCGTGTCGAGGCCGCCGGAGTAGAGCAGCAGGACGCGGCCGACCTCACCGGGCTCGGCCTCGTAGGAAGCTGTCTGGCGGTCTTCGGACATGGCGGCTGTCACGCTATCCGACGGCGTGCCCGGGGCCCTCAGCCGGCCGGGGCTCTCCAACCTCGCCGATCCGCCGCTCGAGCTCGTCCAGCCAGGCCGCCGGCAGGCCGCGTTCGCGTGCCCCATCGCGGACCAGCTCGGCGTACGCATGCGTGGGCGGCACCTCCTCCGGCTCCTTGTCGATCACCTCGTAGACGAACGCCGTGATGCGCTCGCCTTCGGCGTCCAGCTCGACCTCCCGCCGCCGGTAGGAATCGCCCTCGGCCTCCTTGTGATCGAGCGACTCGAAGCTCGCCAGCTCGTAGAGGACCCCCCAGACCTCGTGCCCCTCCCGCTGGACCACGTCCGCCGCACCGCCGCCGCGGCGAATCGAGCGCCGCCTGAACTCGAGCCGGAAGCCGCGCAGGCAGGCGGGGCCGATGAAGCGCGCCTCCGGCGCGTACGCGGACATCTCCGCCGCTGCCATGTTGCTGCCGTAAGCGAAGAGGAGCACGTCTCAGCCAAGCGCGGTGCCGATGCGCGAGACCGCCTCGTCGATCTCGTCCTCGCTCACGGTGAGCGGGGGAAGCAGCCGCACGGTGTCCGGCCCGGTCGCGTTGGTCACGAGCCGCTGCTCGAGGAGAAGCCGGCGTGCCAGGCCGGGACCGTCCTCCGTGGCGACGGCGAGCATCAGCCCGCGGCCGCGCACATCGAGCCCGAGGCCGCGCAGGCCCGCCGCGAGCCTCTCGCCCTTGCCCCGCACCACCTCGAGGAAGGCGGCGTCGTCGACCACGTCGAGCACCGCGTTCGCCGCAGCCGCGATCACGGGCCCGCCCGCGAAGGTCGAGCCGTGGTCGCCCGGCTGGAGCAGCGCGGCGAACTGGGGCGTCGTCACGCAGGCCCCGATCGGCAGGCCACCGCCGAGGCCCTTCGCGACGGTCATCACGTCCGGCCTCACGCCCGTCTCCTGCCAGGCCCAGAGGTTGCCGGTCCGGCCCATGCCGCACTGGATCTCGTCGAAGACGAGGAGCGCGCCGCGCCGGTCGCAGGCCTCGCGGGCGGCCGCGAGCAGCTCGGGATCGAGCGGATGGATGCCGCTCTCGCCCTGGATCGGTTCGAGCAGCACGGCCGCGGTGTTCTCGCTGACGGCGCCCACCAGCTCGTCGACCGCGTTGCGCGGCACCACCCTGAAGCCCGGCACGAGCGGGGCGAACGGCGCCTGCTTGGGCTCCTGCGGCGTGGCCGAGAGCGCGCCCATCGTCCTGCCGTGAAAGCCGCCCTCCATCACCACGAAGTCGCCCGCGGAGCGATGCCGGCGGCCGACCTTGATCGCGCACTCGACGGCCTCGGCGCCGGAGTTGCAGAGGAACGCCTTGCCCTCGAGCGAGATGTCGACCAGCCGCTTGGCCAGGCGCATTGCCGGCTCGGTGTAGAAGAGGTTGCCCACGTGCATCAGCCGGCCGGCCTGCTCGCGCACCGCCTCCACGACCTTCGGGTGGCAGTGCCCGACCTGCACCACCGAGATCCCGGCGAGGAAGTCGAGGTACTCGTTGCCCTCGTCGTCCCAGAGCCGGGTGCCTTCGCCGCGGACGAACTCGACCGGGTGGCGGGCGTAGGTCGCCATCACCGCGTCGCGCTCGAGTGACTGCAGTTGATCTAGGGCCACAGCTTGGTGCCGATCCCCTCGTCGGTGAAGAGCTCGAGCAGCAGCGAGTGCGGCCGGCGGCCGTCGACGATGTGGGCCGCACCCACGCCGCCGTGCAGAGCCTGGACGGCGGCCTCGAGCTTGGGCCTCATCCCGCCGGAGACCTCCGGCAGCCGCTCGCTCACCTCGGCCGCCGTCGCCTCCGAGATCCGGCTCCCCGGGTCGTCCGGCTCCGCGCGCCAGCCCTCCACGTCGGTGAGGAAGATCAGCTTGAAGGCGCCGAGCGCGGCGGCGACGGCGCCGGCGGCGGCGTCGGCGTTGACGTTGTAGGACTGGCCATCGCGATCAGCTCCGACCGAGGCGATCACCGGGATGTAGTCCTCGGCGATGTAGTTGAGGACGTTCACGTCGACGCTCTCGATGTCGCCGACGAGCCCGAGGTCCGTGTGCCCCACCGCCCGCTTGGCCACGCGGAAGAGCAGGCCGTCGTCGCCGCAGAGACCAACCGCCGGCTGCCCGTGGCGACCGAGCAGCAGGACGATGTCCTTGTTCTGCTTGCCGACGAGCACCATCTTCGCCACCTCGACGGTCTGCTCGTCCGAGACGCGCATCCCCTCGACGAACTTGACCTCCATCCCCAGCCGCTCCATGTAGCGCGTGATGTCGGGGCCGCCGCCGTGGACGACCACCGGATTGAGCCCGACGTACTTGAGGAGGACGACGTCGCGGGCGAAGTCCTCCTTGAGCGCCGAGTCGACCATCGCCGCGCCTCCGTACTTGATCACCACCGTCCGCCCGTGGAAGTCGCGGATGTAGGGCAGCGCCTCGAGGAGTGTCTCGACGTCGCGCATTGCTACGTGGTGTAAGCGGAGTTGAAGGTCACGTACTCCTCCGAGAGGTCGCTGAAGAAGACCTCGGTCTCGCCGCCGTCGCCGGGGATGGTGAGGGCGTACTCGACCTCGTCTCCCTGGACGGCCGCCTCGAGCTCGCCGAGCTCGTCCGCGGCCAGCTCTAGGGCGTTGCCGGCGGAGACGACCGTGCGGCCCTCGATTTCGAGGTCGGCCACGAACTGCTCGCCGGGAGGCCACACCTGCCCGGCCGCCTGGAGCACGCGGCCGAAGTTTGGGTCGCCGCCGTGGAGGGCGGCCTTGACGAGCGGCGAGTCGGCCACCGCGCGCGCGACCGGCTCCACGGCGTCCGGGCGGCCGTTCACGACGATGCGCCCCACCCGGCCGGCGCCCTCCCCGTCGGCCACGATCTGCATGGCGAGCTGGCGCAGGAGCGCGTCCAGTGCCTCGCCCAGCGCCAGCTCGTCGGCGCTCTCCGGCTCGACCTCGACGCCCGAGGCGCCACCGGCAATCGCGAAGACGGTGTCGCTCGTGGACAGCTGACCGTCGACCGAGATGCGGTCGAAGGAGCGCTTGACCGTAACCCCGGTGAGGAGCTCGAGGGTCTCGGCGGCGAGGCGGGCGTCGGTCTCCACGAAGCAGAACATGGTCGCGAAGCGGGGCGAGATCATCCCCGCGCCCTTGGCCTGGGCGGCCAGACGGACCTCGCCCGCGGGCAGGATCACCTCGAGGCAGGCGCGCTTCGGGCCGCTGTCGCTCGTGAGGATCGCCTCCGAGAAGGCGCCGGCGTCGTCGCCGAGCCCGCGGCAGGCCTCGTGGGCGCCGTGCACGACCTTGTCGCGCGGCAGCTCGGTGCCGATCACGCCGGTGGAGGCGACGCCGACGCGGTCGACGTCGATGCCGAGCTCCGACCCGACCGCGGCCTGCGTGGCGAGGGCCGTCTCGATCCCGCGCTCGCCATCGCCGACGTTCGAGCAGCCCGAGTTGGCGACCACCGCCCGCAGCTCCGACAGCCGCGCCTGCCGCGACACCATCACCGGCGCCCCGACGCGCGCGTTGGAGGTGAAGCGCGCGGCCGAGACCGCGTCGTCAGAGTCGCAGACCAGCACGCCGACGTCGAGGTTCCCGGACGGCTTGATGCCCGCGGCGACGCCGCCGGCGCGGAAGCCCTTCGGCAGGGCGGCGGGGTCCAGTTCCCTGACGTGCCTGGGCGGCTCGACCCAGCGGGAGGCGAAGAAGGTCACTCCAGTCCCTCCGTCTCCGGCAGGCCCAGCATCAGGTTGAGGTCCTGCACGGCCTGGCCGGCCGCGCCCTTCCAGAGGTTGTCGATGGCGGCGAACGCGAGCGTCCTGCCGTCCACCACCGTGACGTGCACGCGGCAGCGGTTGGTGTCCTGCACGTGGCGTGTGTGCGGCGGCCCTTCGACGACGTCGATGAAGGGCTCGTCCGCGTAGGCCTCGCGGTAGAGCTCGGTCGCCTCCTCCTTCGTGAGGCCGGGAACGGTCAGGTAAGAGGTCGCGAGGATTCCCTGGTCGAGCGGCACCAGGTGGGTCACGAAGCTGAGACGGGCCGGCCCGAGCTCCTGCTCGATCTCGGCGCTGTGCCGGTGGCCTTCCACCTTGTAGGCG
>DASXBA010000105.1:0-13233 GCA_036406475.1 Thermoleophilaceae bacterium
CGCCACCGACCGGCCTTTGCCGTCGGCCTTCGGCAGCAGCGTCTGGGTGACGATGCCCTGAAGCGCCACGGAGAGCTGCACGCGCACCTGATGCTGCTGCTCGGGCGGGAAGACGTCCACGATTCGGTCGACGGTCTGGGCGGTGTCCTGCGTGTGCAGGGTGGCGAAGACGAGGTGGCCGGTCTCCGCCGCCGTCAGCGCGGTGGAGATCGTCTCGAGGTCGCGCATCTCGCCGACGAGGATCACGTCGGGGTCCTGGCGCAACGCGGCCTTGAGACCGAGGCCGAAGCTCTTGGCGTCGCCGCCCAGCTCGCGCTGGTTGACGATGCAGCGCTTGTGCTTGTGCAGGAACTCGATCGGGTCCTCGATCGTCATGATGTGCTCCTGCCGCGTGTCGTTGATCATGTCGAGCATCGCGGCGAGCGTGGTGCTCTTGCCTGAGCCCGTCGGGCCAGTCACGAGCACGAAGCCGCGCGGCTTCTTCGTGAACTCCTCGAGCACCTTCGGCAGGCCGAGGTCGTCGAGCTTCGGCATGGTCTGGGGGATCAGGCGGAAGGCCGCCCCAAGAGAGGCGCGCTGGAAGTAGGCGTTCACACGGAACCGCGCCCGGTTCGGGATCGAGTAGGCGAGGTCGACCTGCCACTCGTTCTCCAGCTTCTGGCGCTGGTCGTTCGTGAGGATCGAGTAGATGATCTCCCGCACCGACTGCGGCGTGAGGACGGCAAAGTCGAGCGGGTAGAGCGAGCCGTGCTCGCGCACCATCGGCGGGGCGCCTGCGGTCAGGTGCAGGTCCGACGCGTTGCGCTCGATTACCTCTAGGAGAACGTCAGCGAAATCGAAGTCCATTGGGTCTCCTTATCGGCAGCGGGGGCGATCACGTGACCCTTGCGACCTCGGCCATGGACGTGATGCCGTTCTTGACCTTCTCGAAGCCGTCGTCGCGGAGGGAGCGCATGCCCTGGTCGAGAGCTACTCCGCGCATCTCATCGGCAGACGAGCGCTCGATCGTTAGCTTGCGGATCTCGTCCGTCAGCGGCATCACCTCGTAGAGGCCCGTGCGGCCCTTGTAGCCGGAGCCGCCGCAGCGGCCGCAGCCGACCGGCGCGTACGCCTCGACGTCGAACAGGGCCTTGTAGCCGGCGCCCTGCAGTGCGTTGGCGCTGAGCAGTGTCCGCCGCTTGCAGTGCATGCAGAGCATGCGCACCAGCCGCTGGGCCACCACGTTGGCCACCGCGGAGGCGGTCAGAAAGGGCTCGATGCCCATCTCGGTCAAGCGGGTGAGCGCCGAGGGTGCGTCGTTGGTGTGAAGCGTGGACAGGACGAGGTGGCCCGTGAGGGCGGACTCGATCGCGATACGGGCCGTCTCGGCGTCGCGGATCTCGCCGACCATGATCACGTCGGGGTCGGCACGCAGCATCGAGCGCAGGCCGCGCGCGAAGGTGAGCCCGGACTTGGGGTTCACCTGGAGCTGGTTGATCCCGGCCAGCCGGTACTCCACCGGGTCCTCGATCGTGATGATGTTGCGGTCCGGGGAGTTGAGGACGTTGAGCGCCGCGTAGAGCGTCGAGCTCTTGCCCGAGCCGGTGGGGCCGGTGACGAGCACGGCGCCGTTCGAGCGGTTGAAACCCGCCTCGAAGCGCTCGCGGGCGCTACCGGTCATTCCGAGCGCGTCGAGCGCGATCAACGCCTGGCCCTTGTCGAGCAGGCGCATCACGATCCCCTCGCCCTCGACGGAGGGCATGGTCACGACACGGATGTCCACCCCGTGACCCTCGACGGTGAGCGAGACACGGCCGTCCTGCGGGAGGCGCCTCTCGGCGATGTCGAGGTCGGCCATGATCTTCACGCGCGAGACCGTGCCCGGCACCATCCGCCGCGGGATCGTGGTCCGCTCGTGGAGCACGCCGTCGACGCGGAAGCGCACGCGCATCTCCTTGCCGTGGGGCTCGAAGTGGACGTCGGAGGCGCCGTCCTCCACGGCCTGGGCGATGATCGAGTTGACGAGCTTTACGACCGGGGCGTCCTCGGCCGTCTCGCGGATGTCGGTGACCTCGGCGAGGTCGTCCGACTCCTCCTCCACGGCCTCCGCGACCGCGTCGTCGAGCCGGTTCATGCGGCTGATCACTCCGGCTATGTCCTCGCGCGAGGCCACGACCGGCCGGATCTCGTGGCCGGTCATCAGCTTCAGGTCGTCCAGAGCCAGGACGTTCGAGGGGTCGGCGATGGCGACGAGCAGGTTGGAGCCGTCCTCGGCGAACCCGATCGGCACGGCCTCGAGCCGGCGCGCCGCGTGCGGCGGGATCAGGTTGGCCGCGGCGAGGTCGGGCTTGTAGATGTTGAGGTCGGCGTGGTGGAGCGCGAAGCGCTGCGCGATCGCCCGCGACAGCTGGTCCTCGTTCACGGCGCCGCTCGCGAGCAGCACCTGCTCCGGCGTGCGCCCGGCCGAGCGCGCCTCCTCCACCGCCGCGTCGACGCGCTCGCGCGGCAGGATGCCGAGGTCGACGATCACGTCGGAGACGAAGCGGGAGTTGCCCAGCCCGGCCTGCGGCGCGGTCAGGCCGCTTCCGGCCTCCGGCTCGGCCTCGGCCAGGGCGGCGTCGCCATCCGCCGGGACCGGCCGTAGATGGGGCCCGCCAGGTGGCTGGCTCATCTACTTGCGGACGTCGGAGACTTCTTGCGCGAGGCTCTCGGGGTCGACGTAACCCTCGACCAGACGCGCGTGGCGCTTCGAGTCGATGATCACGACCGCGGGCGCCTGGTGGATACCGAGACTGCCCACAACGGTGCCATAGCGGCCGATGTGGTCGATGCTGTCCGTGTACACCCGGGCGAGGTGCCGGCGCTTGACGTCAGACACGGCCTTGCGGGTGAGCGAGTCGTCGGCTCCGCGCTTCTGGAAGAAGGCGAGGACGACGACATGACCGCCGTTGATCGCGCGCTTCACGGCCGTCTGGGTGGGAACCGGGGCCGCGTGGTGGCGGGCGGGACGCGCGTGCTTGGCATGGCGCGCCGAGGCCTTCTGCTCGTGATGGGCCGGCTTCGGCGCCGGCTTCGCCTTGGGGTCGGCCTTGGCGATCTGCTTGGGCTTCGGCTTCGGCGGGTCGACGCGCTTCACTGGCGCGGGCTGGGCGGCTGCGCTCCCGTGCTCGGTCGCCTGGTGGGCGTTCCTCGTAGCCATGAAGGTGGCGCTTACGAGAAGCAGCCCGAGTATTGCGAGGAGAATGGGACGGGGGACAGCCATCCCTCCGGATATCGGCAGCCGAGGCCGCGGCTTGAGCCTCGACAGTTCGCCTAGACGGTTCTTGCGAGCGCAGCGCGCATCGTGTCGACGGGCGCCGGCCGGCCCGTCCAGCGCTCGAGACTGCGCGCTCCCTGCCTCACCAGCACCTCGCGGCCGTCGACCACGCGGGCGCCGCGCTCCGCCGCCCAGCGCTCGAGCCGCGTCGGCTCTTCTCCGTACACGAGCTCCACGAGGACCTGGGGCTCGCGGACTCCGAGCAGCTCCGCCGCGTCCTCGCCGGCCATCCCGACCGACGTCGCGTTCACCACGAGCTCGGCCCGCTCCGGGCGCTCGACGGTGCGGACGCCCAGGCCCTGCGCGCGCTCTGGCGTCCGGTTCCAGACCGCCACCTCGACGCCCGCCTCCTTGAGCGCCCACACCGCGGCCCTGCCGGCGCCGCCGGCGCCGAGCACGAGCGCCGTCTCGGGCAGCGGGTGGCCGATCGCGTCGAGGATGCCGCCGGCGTCGGTGTTGTCCGCCTCGATCCGGCCGTCCTCGAAGGTCAGCGTGTTGGCGGCCCCGATCGCGCGGGCGGCGTCGGTGGCCTGGTGGGCCAGCTCGAGCGCCGCCAGCTTGTGCGGGATCGTGACGTTCGCGCCGCTGTAGCCGGACCCCGGGAGCGCGCGTACCGCCTCCGTGAACAGCTCCGGCGGCAGCGGCAGCCGGAAGTAGCGCCAGTCGATCCCGAGCTCCCGGAAGGCCGCGGTCATCATCGCCGGCGAGCGGCTGTGCGCGACCGGGAAGCCGAGGACGCCGGCGAGCGCCGTCAACAATTCTCGGGCGACCGGCCGCCGCGCTTCTGGCGCTCGCGGTTGTAGCGGGCCGTGTCGCGCTGGAACTGGGCGTTGGTCGCGGAGAAGGCGTGCTCGCCGTTGCCGCACGGCTTGACCACGTAGTAGAGGTACTTCGTCCGCTTCGGATGGGCCGCCGCCTTGATCGACGCCAGCCCGGGACTGCCGATCGGGCCGGGCGGGAGTCCCGCGTGCGTGCGCGTGTTGTACGGCGAGGCCACCCGCAGCTGGCTGCCCGTGAGCGGCCGCGTCCAGTTGTTCGTGGCGAAGCGGATGGTGGCGTCGATCCCGAGCGGGATCCCGGCGCGCAGCCGGTTGTAGATCACGGAGGCGATTACCGGCCGCTCCCTCGCCACCGCGGCTTCGCGCTCGACCATCGAGGCGATCGTCAGCACGTCGTACGCGGTCAGGTTCTTGCTGCGGGCGTACTTCATGCCCACGGTCGCGAAGTTCTGCTTGAAGGCGGCGAGCTGCTGGTCCACGAGCAGCCTCGTCGGCCGGCCGCGCTTGAGCGTGTAGGTGGCCGGGAACAGGAAGCCCTCGAGGCTCGTGGCGCGCCTGCCCCCGTACTTGCGCGGGTCGAGCTGGCTCGAGCGCTTGCTGGCCCGGAGGTAACTGCCGTCGAGCGAGCCGCCGACGATCCCGGCCACCTCCCGTCGCGACTTCCCCTCGGGGATCGTCAGCTTCACGATGTTCGAGGGCGGCCCCTTGGTGAGCGCGTCGAGCGCCGCCCCGTAGCTCATGTTCCTCTTGAGGGTGTAGGCGCCGGGCTTGAGGTCGCCGCTCTTGCCGGAGAGGTGAGCGCGCAGGGAGAAGAAGGACGAGCTCGACACCACGTCCTTGCGCTCGAGGAGATCGGCGATGTCGCCGACTCCGGCTCCCTTCGGGATCACGACCGCCACCTTGCCGTCGCCGTCGCCCTTGAACGGCTGGATGAGCGAGGCGAGGAACCAGATCACGACGAGCGCGACGACGACCACCAGGACGGCCGCGAGCCGGCGCCGCCGCAGCTGCGGTCCGTTCGGCTTGCTCGGCGAGCTCTCGGCCACGAGCTTGCGCGCCTCGCCGATCCAGTCGCGACCCGAGCCGTCGCCGTCCACCTGCGAGGCACGCCGGACGTCTCGGGCCTTGCGGGCCGCCTCGCGGTCCTGGGGTGTGCGCCCGCCGGGAACCGGCGGGGGTCCGCCGGTCACTCCCCCGCGACTGCCGTCCGGGCCAACCAGCTCTCGAGCAAGTGGGCCGCCGCCCGCGAGTCGGCGCCAGCCCCTCCCCCGGTCCGCTCGGCGAGCCTCGTGGTCAATCGCTCGTCGTGCAGCTCCACGTCAACCGGAATCTTCCCCCTGAGGGCCTCGGCAAACACGCGCGCGCGCGAGGCCTGCTCGCCCTCCTCGCCGGCCAGGGTCAGGGGCAGCCCCACGAGCACCAGCTCGGCCCGGCGCTCCTCCACGATCCTGGCGATCTCGCCGAGCCCCGCCTCGCTGTCGGGCCGCTCCACGGCCGGCAACGGCGTGGCGATCGCCCCGGTGGGATCCGAGATCGCGACACCGCAGCGGGCCTCGCCGTGATCGAGCGCCAGCACCCTCACGAGAGCGCGCTCTCGATCTGCACCCGCGCTGTGGCAAGCGCCTCCGGCAGCTTCTCGGGATCGGCGCCGCCGGCCTGGGCCATCGTGTCGCGGCCGCCGCCTCCCCCGCCCGCGGCCTGCGCGGCGGCGCGCACCACGTGGCCGGCCTTGAGCCCCTTCTGCACAGTGGCCTCGGCGAAGTTCGCCACCAGGTGGCCCTTGCCGTCCACCGCCGTGCCGAGCACGACGGCGGCGTCGCCGAGCCTCTGACGGACCGCGTCGGAGAGCGCGAGCATCTCCTTGGGCCCGGGCGCGTCGACCTGCTCGACGACCACGCGGATCCCGGCGAGCTCGCTCGCGCCGCTCACGAGGCGGTCGGCCAGCTCGCGGTCCAGTGCCTGCTTCGGCTGCTTCTGCTGCTCCTTCGACTGCCTCACGAGCCGTTCGACCGCCCGGACCACCTCGTGCTCGGGCACCCGCAGCATCGCGGCGATCTCCTTGATCCGGCCCGTGCGCTCGTCGAACAGCTCGGTGCCGGCCGGTCCGGTGAGCGCCTCGATCCGGCGCACGTTGGAGGCGCTCGACGTCTCCGTCGTCACCTCGAAGATCCCCACCTCGGCCGTGGTCGCCGTGTGCGTGCCGCCGCAGAGCTCGCGCGACACGTCCTGGATCTCCACCATCCGCACCCAGTCGCCGTACTTCTCACCGAAGAGCGCCATGGCGCCGAGCGCCTCGGCCTCGGCCCGGGTCGTCTCGATCGCGTGCACCGGATGGCTGCCCGCGATCCAGCCGTTGATCAGGTCTTCCACGCCGGCAAGCTCGTCGGGACTGAGCCGCTCACCGTGGGTGAAGTCGAAGCGCAGCTTGTCGGGCCCCACGTACGAGCCCGCCTGGCGCACATGGGTGCCGAGCCGCTGCCGCAGCGCGGCGTGCAGCAGGTGCGTCGCCGTGTGGTTGCGCATCGTGGCGAGGCGCGTGGCGCGCTCCACCACGGCCTTGACCGACTCGCCGGGACCGATCTCGCCCTCGAGCGGCTCGAGCGCCAGCGCCTGGTCCTCGCCCAGGCGGTAGACGTCCACGACCTTGGCCCGGCCGCCCGGGGTCTCGAGGATCCCCGAGTCCGACACCTGGCCGCCGCCCTCGGCATAGAAGGGGCTCTCCTCCAGCTTCGCGAGCACGCGGCCGTTGGCCGTCTCGGCCGCGCCCACGACGGTCTCCGCCTCGGTCGTCTCGTAGCCGACGAAGCGCGAGGCGAAGCCGGCGCCCTTGGCGAACTCGAGCACGCGCGTATGGGTGTCCTCGACGGGCCCGCGGGCGGCGCCGCCGCGCGACACCTCGCGCGCCCGCTCCATCAGCTCGTCGAACCCCTGGTCGTCGACCGACAGCCCGTCGTCCGCGAGCAGCTCCTTGGTCAGCTCGTAGGGGAAGCCGTAGGTGTCGTGGAGACGGAAGGCGTCCTCGGCGCTGATCCAGGACGTGCCCTCCTCCTTGGCCTTCTCGATGAGCTCGGCCAGCATCCGCTCGCCCTGCGCGAGCGTGTGGCCGAAGCTCTCCTCCTCGGCGCGCGCCCAGCGCTCGATCGTCGCGCGCTCGGTCTGGAGCTCCGGGTAGGCGTCGCCCATCACCTCGATCGCGCGCTCGTAGAGCCTTGGCAGGAACGCCTCGGTCAGGTCGAGCACGTGACCCTGCTGCATCGTCCGGCGCATGATCCGGCGCAGGATGTAGCCGCGGTCCTCGTTGGACGGGACCACCCCGTCGGCCAGCAGGAAGGCTGCCGCGCGGCCGTGGTCGGCCAGGATGCGCAGCGCCCGGGTGGTCGGATCGTCCTGCCCGTAGCTGCGGCCCGACAGCTCCTCGCCCAGCTCCACCAGCGGGCGCAGCTGGTCGGCCTCGAACACCGACGGGACCTCCTGGAGGATCGCCGCCATCCGGTCGACGCCCAGCCCGGTGTCGATGTTCTGCGTGGGAAGCTCCGGCAGCGACCCGTCGTCGCGCAGCTCGTACTGCATGAAGACGAGGTTCCAGAACTCGAGCATGCGCTCGGTGTCGTCGCCGGGCCTGTCCTCGTCCGGGCCGAACTCCGGGCCGCGGTCGTAGTAGAGCTCGCTGCACGGCCCGCACGGACCCGTCGGCCCCGACTGCCAGAAGTTGTCCTCTCGGCCGAGCTGGACGATCCGCCCGTCCGGAAAGCCGATCGAGCGCCAGACCTCGATCGCCTGCTCGTCGGGCCCGAGCCCGATCTCCTCGTCGCCGCCGAACACCGAGATCCAGATCCGCTCCGGGTCCAGCCCGAGCCCCTCCGTCGACAGCTCCCAGGCGAACTCGGCGGCGCCCTGCTTGAAGTAGTCGCCGATCGAGAAGTTCCCCAGCATCTCGAAGAAGGTCAGGTGCCGGGCGGTCAAGCCGACGTTCTCGATGTCCGTCGTGCGGAAGGACTTCTGGCAGCTCGTGAGCCGATGCGACGGCGGCTCCTCCACGCCGGCGAAGTACGGCTTGAACGGCTGCATGCCGGCCGTCGTGAGCAGGACCGACGGGTCGTAGACGCTCGGAACGAGCGAGGCGGACGGCATGCGCTTGTGCCCTCGCTCCTCGAAGAACGAGAGGTAACGCTCACGGATCTCGGCGGCCTTCATCGGGGTCGGAGTCTAGGCCGACGGGACGACCGTTATCTCTCCCGCGTACGCCTCTGCGGCGCAGGGATCGGGCGACCATTGCCGAACTGGCCACCTACGCAAACCGAAAAGGTCCGGACGGCCTCGGGGTTCTGCAATTTCCGGGCATTTTCCTTCGAAGGCTTCGTTGCGCCCAGAGCTTCGCCTAGGAAAGGTGTGCAATTTTGCACAACCCCCCTCTCCCAATGGGGTGACGAGGACGATGCGAGATTAATGCTCCTTGCCGAGCAACTTGTTGGCGAGGCGCGAGAGCGTCGGCAGCGGCGAATGGAGTCCCGCGAGCAGTGGGCAATCGGGACGTCAGCGGTCCTCTTCGCGGCGGTCGCTTGCGTCATCGCGATAGCCATCCCCGCCAACCGGGACGTGGACCCGTTGCTCATGATCGGGCTCGTCCTGGGCTACGCCATCTTCTCGCGCGTCCGCTTCGAGTTCGCCTCGGAGTACGTCGGCGCCGAGCAGCTGATGTTCGTGCCGATCCTCCTGCTCCTGCCCGTGAACCTCGTCCCGCTGCTGATACCGGTGGCGGCACTGCTGGCGATCCTCCCCGACGTCGCGACCGGCACCTGGGATCGACGACGCTGGGTATTGGCGATCGGAGAGGCGTGGTTCGTCATCGGACCGGTGCTCGTGATCGCAGCGCTGGCTCCCGGGGCCCCGACGACCGACCAGGCGCCGATCTACGCGCTCGCGTTTGCAGCCGAGATCGTGGGCGATTCCGCGTTCTGGTGGATCCGCTACAAGCTGCTCAAGCCGATTCCCTTCGGCGAGTTCATCAAGATCTCGGTCTCCACGAGCGAGGTGGACGCCATCCTGACGGCGGTCGCCGTCCCCGTCACCGTGGTCTCCTACCACGAGCCGCTCGCGCTCGTCGCCGAGGCGGCGCTGGTCTGGCTGCTCCGGGTGTTCTCGCAGGATCGCGTCGAGCGCTACTCGGCGACGCTCGAGTTGAGCCGCGCCTATCGCGGCACGGTCATGCTGCTGGCGGACGTGGTCGAGCATGAGGACGGATACACGGCGAGCCATTGCCGGTCTGTTGTCGAGCTGGTCCAGGCCGTGGCCGAGGAGATGGGTGTAAACCCGGGCGCGCGCCAGGAGCTCGAGTTCGCCGCACTGCTTCACGACGTCGGCAAGATCTCGATCCCCAAGGAGATCCTCAACAAGCCGGCGAAGCTCGACCCGGACGAGTGGGAGCTGATGAAGACCCACACGATCGAGGGCCAGTTCATGCTCGACCGGGTCGGCGGGATGCTCGGACGGGTCGGCGAGATCGTGCGCTCCTGTCACGAGCGCTGGGACGGCCAGGGCTACCCGGACGGACTCGCGGGCGAGGAGATTCCGCTTCAGGCCAGGATCGTCTTCGTCTGCGACGCCTGGAATGCGATGACGACGGACCGCGCCTACCGCCCGGCCTTGTCGCGTGACGAGGCGATGGGCGAGCTAGTCAGGAACGCCGGGACCCAGTTCGACCCCGAGGTCGTTGGTGCGCTCGCCAAGGTCATCGAGGACGGCGAGCCAGAATCCAGCTCCATCGACGAGATGCGTGCGGTCCTGGCCAACCTGAGCGTCCCGCAGGGCGTCGGCGTCGCTCCCTAGCTCGGCCTCGCGGAGCCCGGCCGCCGGCCACTCGTTGCGCAGCGCCAGGCCGACGATCGCGGCAACGACGATCTCGCCGACACCGATCGCGAGCAGCAGCTGCCTTGGATGTGACGCGGCGGCGATCGCGCCGGCGGCGAGAAAGCCGAGCGCGAAGCCCCACGCCATGAGGGCATCCGCGATGGCGAAGAGCCGGCCCTGTAGGTAGGCGGGAACCTCCGCCTGGAAGAGAAGCCGCTGGTGCACGATCGCGACGCCGTTGCCGAAGCCCCCGACGGCGAAGGCCGCGATCGCCGTGGCGAGGATCGGTGAGGCACCGGCCGCGAGGCTGCCGAGCCCCGTCAGCACGAGGCCGAGCAGGTAGCGCCGCTTGAGCAGGGCAGAGTCCCCGCCGCCCGACCCGAAGAGCGACCCGCCGACGAACCCCAGGCCGTAGACGGTGATGAGCACGGAGTAGCCCGATATGTCGGTGCCCAGCGCCTTGGTGGCGAAGGGCAGCTCGATGACGTTGAAGATGCCGCCGAGGAACATCCCTGGGGCGAACGCGAGCACGACAACGCGAATGCCGGGCATCCGGAGACACGCCTTGAGGCCCTCCCTCGCCTGACTGAAGACCGTCGGCTCCGCCTCTGCCGCGTGGGGTCGCTCGGGCCGCCCCGCGAGAACGGCCAAGCGGGCGAGGATGAGCGCCGAGATCGCAAAAGTCGCAGCGTTTGCCACGAGCAGGTCCTCGGGGCCGACGAACAGGAATGCAAGCGCCGCAAGCGCCGGTCCGCCGGTTAGCCCGAAGTCGGCGAGGGCCCCGTACAGCGAGGTGGCCGCCGGCACGCGCTCCTCGGGCACGAACTCGGGGATGCCCGCGAGCGCGGCGGGCTTGAACACCGCGGTCCCGAGCCCGGCGAGCACGGCGAGCGCCACGGTGGCCTCGAAGCCGCTCACCAGGGCTATCCCCACGAACGCTCCGGCGCGGACCACGTCGGCGGCCACGGCGCATCCGAGGCGGGACCAGCGGTCGACGACGGCACCCAGGAGCGGCCCGAGGGTCATGGAGGGGACGAAGTCGGCGAGCAGGACCAGGCTGATCGCCCAGGCCGAGTGGTAGCGCTCGTAGGCGATCACCAGCAGGGCCGGGTAGGCGGCCCCGGTTCCCAGCGCCGACTGGGCCAGAGCGCCGAAGAAGAGTCGAGCTCGGCGATCGACTCTGAGCAGTTTGAGCGCGTCGGTCATCGAGTGGGCGATTCGAGCGAACCGCTGACGAAGGGCACCGTAGCGCCCGCGAGCCTCAGAAAAAAATAAAGGGGCCGCGCTCTGAGCGCGGCCCCTTCATGTCTTAGATCTAGCCGTGACGGGGCACTGAGGGCTCCCTCCCTGGACAACGGGACGCCTAACAAAATGCACCGGACTGAACCGGTGAACCTGTGCAATAGGTCTCTGAGAGTGTGCCAAAGGGTTTGTGATTTTTCCAGCTTTCTTGCAAGAACTTGTGCAAAAACTATCCCCGAGGAGGGGAACGGCACGGCTTCTCGTTGAGGGCGCGGCCTAGTCGGCCGCTACGGCCTGGGGCATGACGTCGCCCGTGCTGAGCGGGCTCGTCTCGTCACGCTCGGCGGCCTCGATCTCTTCGGCCGAGACGTTCTGCGGGTGGTGGCAGGCGGCGAGGTGGGCGCCGGGGTAGCGGACGAGCGGCGGCTCGACCTCGCGGCAAACCTGTGTCGCGTGGGGGCAGCGGGGATGGAAGACGCAGCCCGAGGGCGGGTCGATCGGGTTGGGGGGCTCGCCGGAGACGACGATGCGCTCGCGGGCCCGGTTCTCCTTCGGGTCCGGGATCGGGATCGCCGAGAGGAGCGCGTGGGTGTAGGGGTGGATGGGCTTGTCGTGCAGCGCATCCGCCGGCGAGACCTCCATCAGCTTGCCCAGGTACATCACGGCGATCCGGTCCGAGACGTGGCGCACGACCGACAGGTCGTGGGCCACGAACAGATACGTGAGCCCGAAGTCGTCCTGGAGGTCGTCGAGCAAATTGATGATCTGCGCCTGGACGGAGACGTCGAGAGCCGAGACGGGCTCGTCGAGGACGATCAGCTTCGGCTCGAGAGCGAGCGCCCGGGCAACGCCGATGCGCTGGCGCTGGCCGCCCGAGAACTCGTGGGGGTAGCGGTTGAGGTGCTCGGGCGAAAGCCCGACGCGGTCGAGCAGCTCGCGCACGCGGTCCTCCACCTGGTCGCGCTCGACGCCGTGGAGGCGGAGCGGCAGGCCGATGATCTGGCCGACGCGCTTGCGCGGGTTGAGCGACGCGAACGGGTCCTGGAACACCATCTGCATCTCGCGGCGGAGCGGCTCGAGCTCCTTGCGCTTGGCGTGGGTTATGTCGTCGCCGCGGAAGCGAATCGCCCCCTCGGTGGAGTCGATCAGGCGCATGAGCGCCCTCGAGAGAGTGGTCTTGCCGCAGCCGGACTCGCCCACGAGCCCGAGGGTCTCCCCCTCCCTGAGCTGGAAGGTCACGTCGTCGACCGCGTGCACGTTGGCGACGACCCGGTCGAAGACGATCCCTTCCTTGATCGGGAAGTGGAGCTTGAGGTGCTCGATCTCGACGAGCGGGCTTGCCCCGTTCCCGGAGGTCACGCGGTGGTGGTCTCCTTGGCCGGCAGCCCGATCTCACCCGGCGCGATCTCGCGGAGGTCGCGCTTCTCCTCCAGGCTGAGCCAGCAGCGGTCCTGGTGCTGCGGCTGGTTCGGGACGCGCCCCTCGAGCGGCGGAACCTTGGAGCACTCCGCGAACTCGTGCGGGCAGCGCGGCCGGAAGTGGCAGCCCTCGGGCCGGTCGGCGAGCGACGGCGGCAGGCCGGCGATGGCGGGCAGGCGGTCGGGACGGGGCTTGTCGACACGCGCGATCGAGCCGAGGAGCCCCCACGTGTATGGATGCTGGGGGTCGTAGAAGATGTCGTCCAGCGTTCCCTGCTCGACGATCCGGCCGGCGTACATCACGGCGATCCGGTCGGCGATGTCGGCGACGACGCCGAGGTCGTGGGTCACGAGGATCACGCCCGCGCCGGTCTCGTCGCGAAGGTCGCGGATCCGCTGCAGGATCTGGGCCTGGATGGTCACGTCGAGTGCCGTGGTGGGCTCGTCGGCGATCAGCACGCTCGGGTTGCAGGACAGCGCCATCGCGATCATCACGCGCTGGCGCATGCCCCCGGAGAACTCGAACGGGTACGAGTCCACGCGGTCGCGAGCCCGCGGGATGCCGACCCGCTCGAGCAGCTCGACGACCCGCTCGCGCGCCTCCGCGTCGGGCGCTCCCTCGTGCTCCTGGATCTGCTCGACGATCTGGTCC